>CAZOFY010000023.1:28499-29834 GCA_964579245.1 uncultured Mageeibacillus sp. | reverse complement strand
AAGCAAGAGCGCCCTCCATTTTCGAGAAGCAGGACGCAAGCAAGAGCGCCCTAAGCACCTATCGCGAAAAGCTACTTCACAGCTCGAATTCCGTTCCAATAAACAGCGAAGCAGGAATCCATGCTCGCTAGATAGGCCTCTCGATCCATCATCTCCGTCGACAGGCTGATACAGGTCAACAAATAATAGAAGGACATCGCCATGCTCTCGACCGGCAGATTCTGGAGCGCACCTGAACGGACACCTTCCGCAAGGATCCCGGACAGTCTTTCCAACAGGTCGCTCTTGCTCTTGCCGGTTGCCTCGATAATCTCCGCCTTCATCGATTCCGGGGGCAGGTAATACACGAGATCCCAGAAATCCATCTCCGGATTCTGCCAGTGATAGAGAAGATATTCGCGATACAAACGGACCAGGCGATCCTCAATCGGCGCACCTTCACTGCTCTCGAACATCTTCGCCAATCTCGCCTCGTATTTTTCGATAATTCGAGAGAAGAGGACGCGAAAAATCTCTTCCTTGCTCGAAAAGTGAAAATACAGGGAGGCCTTGTTGATTCCTACCTCGGCCGCAATCTTCTCCATGCGGGCGCCCTCGTATCCGTAACGGGAAAACGCGACCAAAGCAGCCTGTAAGATCTTTTCTTTGGTATCAGTGCCTTGTCGCATGAGCGTTCTCCATTAATCCAGAATCAGGGGGAAGCAGTTGCTGTGGGAAATCACTATCCAAGTGGGGAAGTGTCAACTGAGTAGGAAGCGCCAAGTAAGTGAGGAGATCCAAGTAAGTGAGAAATGCCAACCAACCGGTTGGTATGTACAATATATCAGGTCCTGAGACAGTTGTAAAGAAGGAATTTAATAAGTAATTATCGACAGGAATATTTCTGCCGAGCTCTGAAACCAAAGGCTTGATAGGGATTAAGGAATAGGCCGGTGTCTCTCTGAGATGCGGAGTTGCTCTGAGTGAAAGCCTCCTGTTTAGACACAGAAATCATTGTTTTCAGATCCTATCCACCCTCCGCGACTTTTTTTTACTTAGCTTTGCGAATCGAGTGAGCATAGAGAGAACAAACACATAAACAGACCCGAAAACACTATCTCTATTGCAATACCAGTTCGGTGGGCAGGTAGATCATAGAAAAACTTGAAACTACTTTAAAACTGGTTCGATTTTACGAGCATCGGACGTGTTGAATATGCCGATGATAAAGTGCACGGGGGGCGATCAGGCGGATTAGACCATAAATTCTTGCACCCGACGCGTCCGCTGATGCGAGAATACGGCCTGGATTAGCGTTTCGGCCGTTCCAGGCCGCAAATTTTCGTTCTCGAGCCG
>CAZOFY010000023.1:14850-28399 GCA_964579245.1 uncultured Mageeibacillus sp. | reverse complement strand
GTTCCAGGCCGTAAATTCTCTCTCCCGGACCCGCCCGTCGGCGCGAAATACGGCCTGAATTAGCGTTTCGGCCGTTCTAGGCCGTAAATTCTCGCTCCTGGACCCGTCCGCCAACGCGAAATACGGCCTAGATTCGCTATTTGTATGATTTAGGCTGCATTATTTCGTTCCCTCATAAAGCGACTTGGCCCACCATCTTATAGGTGTTGCAATGAGAAGAAAACAATCTCGATTCGGAAAGCCCCCTCCAATTGGATCTTGCTTTTTATTTTCTTAAGCTTGTTCTTATCGGAATCCATCCTACCACGCTAAAAGAGAAATATATCGGAATCTGCCCAGCAACGCTAAAACAAAGAGGTAATCGGAATCTGCCCAGCAACTTTAAAAAGAAATGAATCGGAATCTGCCCTGCGGCACTGCAAATAGGTACATGAAAAAATATCAATAAAACATATTAAATATTGTGGTAACGACTTTCAAAATTTCCCCCTCGTTCTCAGGATCTAGTAACACAAATCTATATTGACAGACAATTCATACAATGATATAAACAGTTTATATAAATCAATTATATATAGGGGGTTACATGACTCCGATACAGAGAATTACCAAGGACATGGTCATGGAGGCTGCGTTTAAGCTGCTTAGAGATGGCGGAGAACAGAAGGTCCTCGTTAAGAATATCGCTGAGATGCTCTCGTGCTCGGTCCAGCCGATTTACAGTTACTGTGAGAATATGGAGGTCTTGAGAAGAGACTTGTCTGCAATGGCAGGAATAGCTCTTCGGGAATATGTTGACAAGAGAATTGACAGGGACGACCCGTTTACCAGCACCGGCAAGGCTTACGTCGATTTTGCCAAGGAGGAGCCGAATCTTTTCAAGAGTTATTATTTGCGCAAGCGTCCCGAGATCCATAGCTTTGACGAGATGTACGCCGCCGAGGCCGAGCCGCAGCTGGCGGAGTACCTCGCTCGGAAGTTGGATATCAGTCTCGAGGTTGCGCGGGAACTTCACATGCATATGATTATTTATAGTGCCGGTATCTCTTTTATCCTGATGTCGACCGGAGGTAATTTGCCCCAGGAAGACATATATAAGAAGCTCGATCATGCATATCAAGCCTTTGTCTCAGAGCCCCAATAACAAGGAGGAACATCATGAAAGCAATTGTCGTCTACAAGAGCAGCACAGGTTTTACGAAAAAATACGCCGATTGGATTGCACAGGCCTTGGGTTGCGAGGCCGTTGCACTTCAGGACGCAAAGAGGATCGACTATTCTGCGTACGACGCACTTATCTTCGGCGGATGGGCCTTTGCGGGCAACATCCAGGGGCTCAAAGCGATGAAGCCGAAGTTCGAGTCTTTTCGAGGCAAAAAAGCCGTCTTCGCAACCGGCGCTTCGCCGGCGGACAGCCCCGAGGTCGTCGGGTTCCTGGAGAAGAATCTGAGTGAGGAGGAGAGGAAGTCAATCCGCGCTTTCTATATGCCGGGCGGCATCAATTATGACAAGATGCGAGGGCTGCATAAAATCATGATGAAGATGATGGGCAACATGATGAAGAAAGAGCACGGCGAGGACAGCCCGCAGTATAAGGAGATCGCCATCTCCCATGACTCGACGGACAAGAAGTTTATCGAGCCGCTTGTAGCTTACATTGCGGGCTGAGGAGAAATTTCTTATAAACTTCTTATGAGATATTTATCGAAAAACAGGAAAAAATTTATCTGTGCAGCGGCGGCGGTGATTCTGGTCACGGCCGCCTGTTCTTACGCCCCTGCAACAAAGGCTCCCGCGCCTGATGAGGAGTCCTCCTACGAATCAGCCGACGAGCCATTGATGAATCCCCTCAGAATACGCTTTCTCTCGAAAACGCAGGCAAGGTCATCTACGCATCCTTTTATCGAAAAGAACGGAGGGAACAGGTATGCACATTCTTGTCCTCGGAGGAACCCGTTTCTTCGGAAAACAATTGGTCCTGTCGCTTCTTCGCGCCGGACATGACGTATCAATCGCGACCAGAGGCAGAACTGCCGACGAATTCGGTGACCGCATAGAGCGGATCCGGTTTGACCGCACGGATCCGGAGAGCATGCGCGCGGCCCTCGCCGGGCGGTCATTCGATGTCGTTTACGACATGCTGGCCTACGCGTCGCTCGATATCCGGAACGCGCTCGACACGATCTTGTGCCGGAGGTATATTTTCGTCTCCTCCGCGGCCGTCTACGAGTATCGTCACGAGAACCTTCTCGAAAAGGACTTCGACCCGCTCGACAAGCCCGTTATCTGGGGCGTGCGTGCGGATTTCCCATACTGCGAGGGCAAGCGCAGCGCAGAGCGCGCCGCTTTTCAGGCCTATTCCGGTAAAGAGATCGTGGCGGTCCGTTTGCCCGTCGTCCTTGGGGAAGACGATTACACCGGCCGACTCCGCTTCTACGTCGAACACGTCCTCACCTTACGCCCTATGAACATAGACAACCTCGACGCCCGATTGAGCTTCGTCCGCCAGGATGAGGCAGGAATATTCTTATCCTTTCTCTGCGACAAGAATTTCCGGGGCCCCGTCCACGGCGCCTCACGCGGCACGATCTCCCTGCGCGAGATCCTTCATTATATCAGCGAGAAATCCGGCAGAACACCCGTTCTAACGGCCGACGGCGACCCCGCTTCCTACAACGGCGAAGTCACACATAGCTTCGACCTTCGCCTGTCGGAGAGCATGGGGTTTCGATTCTCAGAACTGAGGGACTGGATATTTACGGTAGTGGATGGGTATATTCAAGGAGACGACACATAATTGGTGATTGTGATGGCGGCTCGATAGAACTGCATGATAGTAAACCTCGTGAAAAGCTGCACGATGCAGGAGGTCTCGAGAGTCATTCGGAGAGGGGCGGTACGGAAAGATCGTCGATATTCTCGCGTGTTTTTTTCGAGAGAATTAGATCATTTGGGATGCGAAATCCGAAGAATAACAAATTTTCTGATCCGAATTACGGCTTTTGAAAAACGAGAGTAAAAACCGTCCTGTCACCACCACCAAAGCCCGAACCTACGGCAACGGTGGTTGTCATCGTATAGAGTGTCCATCCTTGCGTTGCATACCTATTAAGTGTGTCATCTAATAGCGTCAAGTTTTTCGCGTCGTGTCCGATAAATTTTTCTTTCAGGACTACCTGTTCACTTTTGTACTGCATGCCTTTTGCTCCTTTAATTAATAATAACATTACCATACATCTAATATTTATAATAATCAACAAATAATATTTTGCATTTTGTTCGTTATTAGATTCAATTTGTTTAATAGTATAGTACGGGAGTCCCTCAACTTGCATCCTTCGTGCAAAGGGTGCTTCCAACCTGTACATCGAGACAGCGGGTCTTGTTATCAATAGAAAAGAGAAACGCATGATAGGGCCAATGCGGATACACATTAATAGAAAATAGGATAAAAACCGTCCACTCACTCCCCATACGGCCGGTCGAAGCGCTTCTTGTAGGCACCGTTTTCCTTCAACTGCTGAATCCAGAAGAGTTGCAGGAGGGGTGTTTTTGAGAGGAGGCGGAGTGGGCCGTGCGCGAGGAGAGGGATCTTCTGCATGGGCGTTGTTTTTGCCAAGAGGGCGGTGTCAAAGCGGCCCGTTGTGGCGAAGCTGTGGCCGAGCTTACTGACGAGGCCGAGCCTTTTCCCGTAAAGGGACATGCCGCCTCCGAAGATTGCGGTGCCGGCGTAGGTGGCGCCGAGTATCTCGGTCAGGCGTTCTAAGTATTTGGCAATGGCCTCGCAGTGGGTTTTCTCAGGGAAGCCCGATTGGACGATATAGGCAATGGTCATGTGATGAAGTTGACCGGTGTAGGGCCGGAGGGCCTCGATAAAGGCCATGGTCATGCCGGGCATCCCGTCGGTGTAGAGGGGGAAGACGATGACAGCGCGGTCCGCGGCGGCGAAGGATGTCGCGGCTGTGGTGTGTTCATGGACCCGGTTCAAGAGGACGCGGCCGATGTCGGTAGGATTTGACGAGTTTTCGGGGAGAGGAGAGGAGGTAGATTCTAAGCCCTTAGCCAGCGACTCGATGATGCGTCCGGTGGCGCCCTTTGCGCCGCGGGGGGAGCCGTTACAGAGTAGATATTGCATCGTATACCTCCTTTTGTGTACCGCTGATGGAAGTAGCGTTCGTGAATTCGGTCCTGAGATTGATGGCGAGTCGCTCGAAAAAATACCGGATAGTCAGGAAGTCCCCGTCGTGCTTGTCGGGATCGATCAGGAGAAGCCCCATCTTGGGCAATTGCTTGTAGCGGCTCTTGTGATGGAGTTCTTTTTGATAGATCTCGAAGTAGGGGTGTACGAGAGGAATCATCCGATCGCAGGTTTTCTTCACGAGACTGGTGACGAAGCCCATCGATTTCGGGGAAAGAAAAACAATCAGGTCCGATTTCAAGATCTCCGGATAGAGCTCGACAAAATCGTCATTATGCATACAGATACCGGGGGTCTTGACCCAGCAGTCCCAGCAGCCGGTGCAGTACTTGATGTTCTTGTCGCGCAGGCGGACCGTGTCAATCAAGGCGGCGTCCGGGCGGGCGGCGATCGCCTGTTCGAGGGCGACTTCGAGTGCGGCAAAGGAATCGTCAGGGATTCCGTTCAGGATGAGGATTTTCGTCATACTTTTCTCCATTTCTGCAAGGCATATGGGAGTCGTGCTTCCCGTAAGCCTGTGATCGGTGAATGGTTGCCCGGATGATATCATCGCCGGTCTCGTCCAGGAGCGCAATCAGGCATGCGGTGTCTGTATTTTCGAGAATGCCGGCACAGATCATGGCTGCGAGGCCGTGAGTATAGATGGATAGCTTATCGAGGATTAAGTCACGTTCGCCGGCGGTAAGGCTTGTCAAGTAGTCAATCTTCGGCAGTTGCTTGCGGTTGACCTCTGTCAGCTTGCGGAACAGAGCCCCGGCGTTCTCGTTCTCCATGAAGATGGTGCGATAGACCACCGGAAATTGCTTCGCGAACTCGAGTACGCCGACTCCTGTGTTGAGGAAGAGATTCTCAGTGTAGCTCTTCTCTGTGAACTCGATCAGGCGCGACAAGGAGTCTTGCAGCAGAGATTCGCGGATCTCGTCGATGCCCGAGAAGGAGGAGTAAATCGGTGCGGTCGAGGAACCCGCGGCGAGAGCGATCTTACGGACGGAGAGCGAACTCAAACCTTCGTGGCTGAAGATTTCGAATGCTGCGTCGAGGATGGATTGGCGGTCAAATTGAATCGGCTTTGGCATATTACCTCCAAGTGATAACAGTTGTTATATTACGACTGTTATTTTATAGCCGGAAAGAAAGAGTGTCAAGGGGCACGCGAATTTAGGAAGGAGCGCACTCGTTTGAAAGTGTATTCAATAGACAACATTTTCGCTGTGTGATACCGTATGGTCATATGATTTGTTTCGAGGGACAGTATAAAGACGAGCCATGTTATTGTGCTTTGTCATTTGTTTTTCTGAACAGATCGACCGGGAGGTATCAATGATCGCATCGGTTTTCTTTCTCCTTGCGTCGGGCGCACTTGTCTATGTGCTTTGGGCGTTTTTTCTGAAGGAGGGGACGGGACTTTTCGAAGCCTTATTCGAGGCAATGGCGGCTATGCTTGTCGAGCTTTGCGTAACAGCTGCCACCTCCGCTGTCTTCGGCGTGTACTCGTTGTACCTCGTGTCTACTGTCACGGCCTTCTGCGCGATTGTTGCCGGTGTGATTATTGGTCGGAGAGGACGTTTGCGTGCCCCGCTCGACGGTTTGAAGAAGCGAAAATTCCTTCCCGGCGAGCTGCTGACGGTCCTGATCCTGACGGCAGTCCTCGTTCTATATTCATTATTCCCTACGGCCTATTATCTCGGCAGTAGAGATCCCGGTATTTATTTGATCAATGCGGTCAGCATTTCGGAGACAGGACGTGCCAAGCCGCCCAGGGACACGTATCTGGCGGAGCATTATGATGAGCTTAAAGACGTCATCCAACAGGATTTTCCGGCGATATATTCGGACTACGCCTATGGGTACTCGGACGAAATCGGGGAGTACTCCTTTCAGTTTCCGCCGATGTTTCCGGCGCTTCTGGCTGTCGGCTATGATGTCGGCGGAATGGGTCTGTTACTGCGCCTGGACGCCTTGCTGGGCGTTCTTTCTTTGGTGGCGCTATTCTTCGCAGTCAGGCGATTTCTGCCCGGGGCCGCAGCTTTTCCGGCGGTATTGCTGCTGGCGCTCTGTCCGGCGCAGATCTGGGCTGCCCGCATCACACAGACGGAGATTCTTGCGCAATTTCTATTCTTCCTGGCTGCCTACCTATTCGCAAAACAGGTAAAGGAAGGGAAGGCGACGGATGGCTTAATCTGCGGTTTAATCTTGGGAGTCGGTCTTCTGAACCGTGTCGATTCACTGATCTTCGGCGTTGCTGTTTTTGTCCTTATGGCCTATTATGCGATATTCGTTCCCGGGAGAATGAAGTACGGGGCAGGTATCTGTGCGGGGTATGTGATTTCCGGAGGCTTGTCTCTTACGACCGTCTACTGGCAGAACCGCTGGTACATTATGGAGAATCTTCTGTCCGGAAATCAGCTGGTCAGTATTTTGCTGATGCATGTTGTACTGGCTGCTGTGGCGGGCCTTTCTGTCGGCATTCGAATCCTGTTTCTCAAGAAAAGGGAGCCGATCTTTCTGGTGCGGTTTCTGACAAGCAGGAAGGGCGCAATGATCGTATCCATACTGTTTTTTGTGTTCTTCCTGTTCGCTTTTTATGTCCGTCCTACCATGACGACCGATACGGTTGGAGGGAAAGATTATTTTGCAGCGAACTCTACGGTGCAGTTCTGTATGTATGTGTCCTGGGCGGCTATTCCTCTGGCTATTCTCGGTGTTTATGCCTGGCTTCGAAAAGAGTGGGAGGCTGTGGAGCGCGGGTTGCTCTTTTTCCTGGCCGGTATGGCCTCGCTGATCGGCTATTTATATCGTCCGAGCATTCATGGTGACCATATCTGGCTGTCGCGTCGCTGGATTACGGCGTCGATTCCGTTTGTTCTGGTCTTTGCGGGAATGGGTGTCCTTTTTCTGGGGCAATTGCTAGCGTCCTTTCTTAAGAAAAAGGAGCACGAGCAGATCAGGAAACGTGTGGCGACCGGTGCTGCTGTATGCGGCCTCGCGGCATTGTGCGTCTTCTTCCTGTGGCAAAGCCGGGTTTTTCTGTTTTCGTCAATGTTCTCGGAGCTTCCGGCGGCCTTTGACAGTGTAGCGGCGGACATGGAGGACGACGAGGTCTATTTTACGGACAATCAGCAGATTGCCTCGACACTGCGCTTTGTGTACGGGAAGAATGTGTATGTCGTTGCGGATAAGGCGTCGCAGGAGTTCCGGAAATATATTCTAGATAAGGGATCTGTCCTATTTATCGGACAGGATTTTACAACCTATCAGTTTGACCTGGCGTCTGAGATTTTGGGCCGGCACAGGATTGAAGGTACATATTTGGAAGAGACCGTTGCGAAGTATCCGGAGAAAACGTACATACGCATCAATGAAGCCGGGATCTACCGGATTCATAACTTGTCCGAATCAGAGAGCCGGATGCGCGATATTGCTCCGGAGTCCTTTATCTTAATCAACGGAATGAGAGACGGGAGTAGCATTTTGTCGGACGGACGGGAGGGCTTTGTCTTTTGCGGGCCATATGCGTCCGTTTTGTCAGGCACGTACACCTTTCAAATCACGCTCCGGGCGATCGACCTTCCACCTGACGGGAGAATCCTGCTCGATGTGGCCGCCGGGAAAGGTGCAAAGATATACGGAACGCGGGAGATCACGAAAGCCGATTTTGGAGAAGAAAGCGTGATCGAGATCGAAATGACGGTCACACTCGAACAAACAGTCACAGACCTTGAGCTTCGCCTGAATGTGAACGCAGGTACCTATGTCGCATTGGAGAAGGCGGGGATCCGAAATGACGGACGCGAAAACAATTCGGCGACAAAATAGGCCTTGACGCCGCCCGAGGAGCACGGATAAGCTCGCTTCTTTTCGAGGATCAGCCGATCACAAACCAGCCGAACCAGACACCCAGTCCTACAACCGCGTGCATAATCCCGAACCCCAGAAGAACAAAGGCTACGATTTTGTGTGTCTTGGGAGGGACCTTGATTTTATGCATACCGGTCAACATCTGAAAAACAATGAGAAGAAACAGAACAATGCCTCCCCAAATGGGTACAGACAAGCCAAGAATTGTTGGGATAACCATAAAAGCTCCTCCTTGTGTCACGTCGTACTGAGAGACTCCACCGGCACAACCGTGCTTTCGCGCCGACTCTGTTCTCTCTTATTATATGTCGATAAACCTCGGAATAATTGTATATATTCAAAGACTTGACACATATTTTTTCCTGCGTCTTGCTATAATAGATACACGTGCAGGGAATCTACCTGCACGGTAAAGAGGCTTCAAGGAGGATATGAATATGATTACTCTTTTATGGAAATGCTCTGTTTGTGGTTACATTCACACAGGTCCGGAGGCACCCGAGGTTTGCCCGAAATGCGGTGCTACGAAGGATAAGTTTATTGAACTGACCGAGGAAGAGGCGAAGAAGGTCATCGATTCCGAACGCACGAATGATATCCATATGGAAATTATCAAGCACGCGAACCGGATTATGCAACTGGCTGCGGAAGGGATTGACATCAAGCTTGATCCGCCATGCGTGGCTGTATTTGAGAACGCTGCTGCCGAGGCGCGAGTCATGAAGCAGAGAAGTAAGGCAGAAATCGCGGGACATGCCAGCAGGGGCAAGTGGTAAGCCCCTAAGTTACGACCGAGATTCAAATCATTCATACTGCCACGATGCGGGCGCGGTTTCAGTAAGGGAACCGCGTCTTTTCGATATTTAGATAATTTACAGTGGTGAAATAAAGAGGATGACCGATGGAGTATTCTCCGGCGGAACAAATTGAATACCCCTCTTTTCATCCTTGCTTCAGGCGCTTCCCTGTGATCTCTTCAACATCGAGAATGAAGACAACGATCCGTTGGACCTCGCTCTCCTCGAAGACTAACTCGCCTCCGACTCCGTACTGGCGCATCAAGAGAGTCAGGGCTTCGAGTTTTTTATCCTCGTCGACAAGTCTCATCACACCGTTTCCACAGACACTTTCGTACTCCATCGTCGCGTCACAGGCTACATCTCCTGTAATCAAGCGGTGCGAACAGCTCATTGAGAATCCCACATAAGGATTTTCGGACAGCAGGCGGAGTTTGGTCCCGGTATCAGCCCCATGGAAAAATAATCGAAAATGATCGCCGTCACATGTGACACCGAAGTTCAACGGTACGATATACGGATACTTTTTGTCGAAAAAAGCAACGTCGCAGACGTCACACTTCCGCATAATGGTGAGGATTTCCTCTTTGTCAGTGATTTCTCTATCTCTTCTGCGCATCAATATCTCTCCGTGTGTTTTTAAGGGAATGATAGCATTTTTTCGTGCGAATGCCAAAACGCAGTTACGCTCTTGCGGTTGAAATGCTTTACACGAAAAATCACCGGGCCATGGGGAGCGGCCCGGTGATTCTTCTATTTGAGAATGAGTGAGTAAGTGGAGGCAGAATGATTATTCGACGTCCTGCAGGGCGTCATACCCTTCTTCACCGGTTCTAACCTTCACGACATTCTCGACATCGTAGACGAAGATCTTACCGTCACCGATATGACCGGTATAGAGGACCTTCTTGGCGGTCTCGATGACCTGACGAACAGGAATCTTTGCCACGACGATCTCGACCTGCACCTTCGGCAAAAGACTGATCTCGGTCTCAACGCCACGGTAATACTCGGTCTTGCCCTTCTGGATCCCGCAGCCCAGCACCTGCGTCACGGTCATGCCGGTGATACCGATCTTGTTCATTGCTTCTTTGAGGGCTTCGAAGCGACTCTGTTTGATAATGATATCGATCTTGGTAATCTTGACATCGGATGCGACGGCTTTCGCGGGAGCGGATACAAGCTCAACGGGAACCGCACGATCGATGGAGACAGGCTTTTCGGGCATTACACGGGAAACATTCTTGGCCGCAATGTAATCCTTGAAGCGGGCGAGCTGCTTGATCGGGGCATTGTCGGCCGAGTCGAAGTCGAGTTCGGATCTTGTAAGGGCGCTGTCCGGATAAGCGAGGACACCCATCTCAGGAACATCAAGTCCCTCGAGTTCATCTTCGGGTGCGACACGAAGTCCCCACACCTTGTCGAGTACTTTGAAGAAGATAAGCGAGAGACCGAAGCCCCATACGATAAGGACTACCAGAGCGATCAACTGAGCGAGAAGCTGCGAGGCATCTCCGAAGAAGAGTCCACGGACACCGCCGGCAACGCCGTTCAGACCATCACCGTAAGAACCATCCGCGAACAATCCGAGGGCGATGACACCCCAGAAACCATTGACACCGTGGACGGAAATCGCACCGACCGGATCGTCAAGTTTGAGTTTGCTTTCAACGATAGGAACGGCAATACAGACAAGGAAGCCTGCTACGATTCCAATGATCAGGGAAGAGAAGGCATTGACGAATGCGCAAGAAGAAGTGATTGCGACAAGTCCCGCAAGAGCTCCGTTGGCGGTCATGGAAGGGTCGGGCTTGCCGAACTTGATCCACATGAAGGCCAGGGCGGTAAGACCGCCGATTGCGCCGGCGATCATCGTGTTGGTCGCAACAACGGAGAGACGGAAATCCGAAGCGTTCAGCGTGGAGCCGGCATTGAAGGAGAACCAGCAGAAGAAGAGGATAATTGTTCCGATGATGGCCATGGGAATATTGTGGCCGGGGAATGCTCTGGCGCTGCCGTCCTTTTTGAACTTGCCGATACGGGGTCCGAGAACGATTGCGCCCGCCAGGGCGAGCATACCGCCCATCGAATGGACGACCGCAGATCCGGCGAAATCGACTACACCATGTCCGATACCGAACTTCGAACCGAGAGTGGCGAGCCAGCCGCCGCCCCAGACCCAATTCGCAAAAAGTGGATACAAGAAGATCGAAATGAAAAAGGAAGTGATTACGATAGCGGAGTACTTGACGCGTTCCGCCATAGCGCCGGTCGGGATGGTAACGGTTGTATCCATGAAGACCATCTGAAAGAAGAACAGTGCATAGATACCGGCGTCATAGGTGCCGAGAAGGGCAAAGCCCTTATAACCCATAATCCCGCCGAGACCGGGTATCGAGAGCAGTGCGTTCAAGGCCGCGCCGCCTGTCCCCAGACCGGCCGCTCCGCCGGAGCCGCCCATCTGAAGGGCAAAGCCGATCAGAAAGTAGCCGATTACGCCGACCAGGAACACCATAAAGTTCATGGTCATGGTATGCGCTGCGTTCTTACCGCGGCAGAAGCCGGTTTCAACCATGGCGAAACCGCATTGGAAGAAGAAAACCATAAATGCACAAATCATGATCCATACGTAGTTGGATCCGAAGTATGCCTTGTTCGCGGTGGTCGCGACGGCATCAAGCGTTTCCTCTCCCGTGGTCGCGATATACGACGCTCCGGTCGGATCAGCCGCTGATGAGTCTCCGCGAATCGCATAGCCAACGGCCAGTACGACAGCGGTAACGATGATAAACACCGCTAGAATGCCGAGATATTTTCTCATGTTCTTCATACATAACCCTCCTGTTTCTTACTGTTGTTTACTTGTTCATGTCAATGGTTCTTTTGTTTCGAGAATAGGTTGGACCAAGAAAATCGGGATCCGTTCGCGTCGATTTGCCTTGCAAGACGTTGAACCGACATGAAATACCGGACGCCCAGGAACCCCACCATTGCTCCGAAGACAGCCCCGGGAATCTGATTCCCCATTACCGCGAAGCTATATCCGTTGATCAAGCTCGATATAGCCAGACCGAGACCGGCCAGTATGATAGCGACGGCACCTGCATACAGCGCAAGAATCTGTATTGGCCCGGCTCTTCCGGTGACATATGCTTTCTGGGACATACTCATTCCTCCTTTCTCCCGAAAAAAGACGCCCGCGAAAAAATCGCAAAGCGTCTCTGCTTGGTAATCGATAAAAAAAGAAAGGCGCCGGGAGATTTCCCCGACGCCTATGCCTTATAAAAGCACTTTACACTTTTCTAAAATGAAAGTCAATAGATAATTCTTGCAAATATAATGATAAAAATTGGCTTAAAACAATAATCGTGCAATCAAAATGAAGAATTATCAGATAGAAGTTGCAATAAAAGCGAACAACTGTAAGAAGTGGCAAAAGAATACCAAGAGGCTGATAGGAGAAGAGAGGCTTTATAGTGCAGAAAGCGGAAGACGAAAAAACGCCGACATTGTATAGAGCCTAATCTCGTCCGCCCTCGTTCTCGGAATGACGCCGGCATCAAAGCAAGAAGACCGAAACGATGATTCGCCCCGAGAGAGAGGAAGAAGACCGAAACGATGATTCGCCCCGAGAAGTTGGAGCTGATAGAGGAAGCCCTACATAGTATGAGTATTCAGCGGATCAATGTGTCTCCGGTAATGGATTACGGCAATCAGCTCGGCTGGAAAGATGTGGTGCATAGATGTTGACTCAAATGTCATGTTACAGAGTCGGATGAGTAACCCTTTTCTTCTGACACGAATCAGTTGAGAGCCATCGAACGTGATAAACACCTGCTATGCGGGGGGGGAGCAAGAGCTTATGCCAAGATAATACGCTTCGGCAAGGAGGAGAGATGTTCAAGCAGCTAAGTACAGGGAATGGACTCTCGACGCAATATCTCTTATTGATTACTGATTAAATTGGCGAAAGACGACTTTTCGCATGTGCATCAATCAACAATAAAGGTGTTATTTATCAATGATTACCCATACCTACTAGATCGGCGAAACATGACTTTTAGTATGCGGATCAATGAGCAATAAAGGCGTTATTCATCAATGATCACCGACTGAATTGCGGAAAATGCTGATTTAGTATGTATTAGAATGTGTGAAATCGTTGTTATTGTGCAATGATTACCATCATAATTCTCCTAAATTAGACATTTGGTATGTATTAGAGTGTTGAAAAGCTTTATAACACGCCATTTATTATCAATAAATACTATACAAGAAGTCCGTTTCTCGCTTTTTGGTATGTATAACTATATGATGCCCCTCCTTTTTTGGGAGGGCTCGCTCATTGAATTATATCGATTTTGCCGATTTTTACAGAAAAGGACGACAACCCATTTATGGGCAACAATTCATACAAGAGTCCCTTCTAAGGAAATACCTACGTAGCAATTGTTGCAGTTTGCATCACGAAAGAAGGAGATACCGCCACAATGCCACACAGCAATTGCTGTGTGGCATAAACGAATGTGAAAAACCAGCGCCCTTGAAGCTGACAAGGAACAAAGGCTAATAGCCCCGGAGCAAACCACCCATCTGACGCGTGGTTATGATTATTAATCACAGAAGAACTCGAGAATCTATAACAGAGAGACAGCAACGCTTCAAATCAATCTAAAGAGATAGGAGATCCTTCTCC
>CAZOFY010000023.1:2387-14750 GCA_964579245.1 uncultured Mageeibacillus sp. | reverse complement strand
CTTCTCCAAGCGCAAGCCGTGGACCCGCTAGCAAGAATACGCGAATCTTCCCTAGCCCCGTGAGCAAGAATACTGCGAGACCAGCCTTTCTGTTATTCCTGCGGCTTGTACTTCTTTTCGAGCCAGCCCATGAACAACCCTAAGGCAACACCGGCGACGAAAACAAGGATGCTCACAAGGATGACCCCGGTATCTGTATTTGAATAATCTGAAGGAGCGATGATCGCCGTAGAGGCGATGACGATTCCGAGGATGAAATGAAAGACGCCGGCATAGGCCTTTTTCAGGATCAGACTCATCAGCTTGGCAAAGGCGAGGACGCAAAGCACGGCGCCTATACCAAGGGGTATGATGATCGAGAAGTCGAGATGCTTGATCCCGGCCGTCATCGGCTCATACATATGAAAGTACATCAGGAAATTCGAGGGACTCATGCCGGGAACGATGATACCGAGGGCGAAGATCGCGCCGGCCATAATCCATGTTCCGATATTGAGTGGCAATGCGACATCCAGATACTGTTTGGCGAGCCAGAGACCGGCAAAGCCGACGACGGTGGTGATGATAGTAATCGCGATATGCTTCGGTTTTCTTCCCTCTTTGCCCGCTTCCTTGACAAGGGCAGGCAATGTACCGACGATGCAGCCGATGAAGCACCACAGGACCTGAATCTCGGCGTGCTCGAGAAAGTAGTCGAGGGGGAAGGAGAGAGCGAACATACCAAACAAACCGCCGAGTACAACAGGGATGAAAAACAAGATATTCTTTATGAAATCCTTACGGAAGTCAGACAGGAACGCGATGATCCTCTCGTATAAACCAAACACGGCCGCCAGTGCTCCGCCGCTTACACCGGGTAAAATTGCGCCAGTCCCGATAAACATTCCTTTTACAAAGCGAAAAACCCAGTCGATCCACTCTTTAGCCTTCATAATACACTTCCTTTATATCTGCTTTTTCAAGCATGCTAGTGAAGATTATAACTTGTAATATGCTCATTGCAAAGTACAAAGATTGCGGGCGGGCGTATGTCCGCAGCCATTTCCTGAGAAACCGGTGTTTTTCGCCGATGTAAGGAGCTGACAGAATCCCAGGGGGGGCGATACTGGCGACAGCGGGAGAATGTACTGCGTCGAGGGAAGAGGACATTCAACACTTGTTCATAGTTTTACGATATACTCGAAAAAGGTGAACTGCCTCCGTTGTGGCCCGGGTGACCGACCTAGGTACCGGGTTTGGCTCGTTCCGTATGGATAGGTGGACAGCTTCGTCTGTTGGACAGGCGGGAGGTTTGCATGTCGATTCAATTGATTCTTGTTCGTCACGGCGTCGCGGAGAATCTCTCTCAGGGAATCTGTGATTTTGACCGCAGGCTGACATCTGCCGGTGTTCAGCTTCTGGAGAAGACCATCTGGCGGCTTCGCCCGTTTCGTCGTACATCAGAGGATACGATTATTTTAACCAGTCCCCGTGTACGTGCTTTTCAGACGGCTGAGCTGGTGGCGTCCGTCTTCCACACAGAGGATATCCAGCACAAGGTTTTTGTCGATGAGGGGTGCTTCTCGGAACTGGTCAATTTTCTGGACAAGCTCTCAGCTAATGAAGATCATACTGTTTTTGTTGTCGGACATCAGCCGACTCTCGGATACTGGTCGAACATATTGTGCGGGCAGGATCTTCCGTTCAAGAAAGGGGCAGCGGCTTCCTTCACTGTCCCTGACCGAGAAATCGGGAAGGCGAAGCTCGATTGGTTTTTTCAGCCGGAGGACATGCTGAGCCTTCATGATCGCGGTTCCGCTGACGAGCGGATTGAGACGTATGCCGTCGTCATTTCGAGGCTGATGAAAGGTCTCCTTGCTGTCTTAAAGGCATTCGACCTGGGCGAGGCGGACGTGGAGACGGTTCATCAGATCCGTGTTTTCTCGCGAAAAGCTGCCGCAGCCTTGCTTTTATATCGTCAGATCCTCCGAAAACCAGTGTTCTCGGACACGCGACGGACGCTGAAGCAAGTGACAAGAATCTTTTCCGGACTGCGTGACATCGATGTGTTGACAGAGGCGTTTCAACGATATTCATCAGAGATTCCCGTAAGGAGCGGAACGAACAAGGAGATTGCCGGGAACCTTTCCCGGATTCGTCTTGAGGAGGAGGTCTCAGCGCGCGATCAGATGAGCTCAGGCAGGCTTCTGCGCAGGATCGAATCGGTATCCTCAAAGAAAATGATCATGGAGACATTCTTTGCTTCCAATTCTCGGGGAACAAAGCCTTTTGACGCGGTGGTAAGTCTCGGGAAACACCGGGTAAAGCTTCTGCGGGCGGCCGCAGAGGTGGACGCGAAGGATGAGAAAGAGGTGCACGCATTTCGCGTGTCAGCCCGTCAGCTTCGATATATGACGGAGCTTTGCGGCGATCCGGAGGCAATGCCCGTCTGTATCCACGGGATGAGTCTCGAGGACATTCAACGTGATTTCGGACGACTCTGTGATGCCAGGCGAGGGATCCGGATCCTTTCTCGCATGCAGATTCACCGAAGAAGTAGAAGGTCTGTCGGCAAGGAATCCTTTGCGGATTACCTGGCGCGGATGGAGGACGAGGCAAAGAATGACTTGTACGGTAGCTTTTTCGCGCGCAAGGGTGTTGAGGGTACTGTTTCTTCTCCCGCAGTGCCTCCGCCTGGGAGGGAATCCTCACAAAAGGATGTCGAGGACTGATGCCCGGAGCGTGCTTCGGTCTGAGGAGATAAACGGCTGCAAAGAGATGGTCTTTGGGCATTCTTATTCTCTAATCCGGAAAGAAAACATACTCTCGAAAATGAAAAAATATTATGCAACAATTGCATATTAGGCCGATTAGCTGCTTTGATTAGGTAAATAATGCAAGAAAACATTCATAAAATTGCAAAATTGCCTTGAAAGTAATTTTTTGATTTGCTACAATTAAATCCCGTAGTTGGTGCTTGCACGAAAGACGGGAGGCGATGGAAAGTATGTCGATTAAGTATATTTTTGTAACGGGCGGAGTTGTGTCGGGCTTGGGCAAGGGGATAACGGCGGCTTCCCTCGGACGACTTCTGAAGTGTCGCGGCATCCGTGTTACGATGCAGAAGTTCGATCCCTATCTCAATATTGATCCGGGAACGATGAATCCCTATCAACATGGCGAGGTTTTTGTCACGGAGGACGGTGCCGAGACCGATCTGGATCTCGGTCATTATGAGCGTTTTATCGACGAGAATCTGACGCAGAATTCGAATGTGACGGCAGGGCGTATCTATAACACGGTCCTTCGCAGAGAGCGTAACGGCGAGTATCACGGAGGAACTGTACAGGTCATTCCGCATGTAACCAACGAAATAAAGGCACGCATGAAGGCCGGCAAGGGCGGTTATGACGTCGCGCTGATCGAGATCGGCGGTACGGTTGGCGATATTGAATCCCTTCCGTTCATTGAGGCTGCAAGGCAGTTCTCCTTTGATGTCGGCCGGGAGAATTGTCTTTTCATACACGTTACCTTGCTTCCGTATCTCTCGGCGTCCGATGAACAGAAAACGAAGCCGACTCAGCATTCAGTCAAAGAACTCCTGTCGCAAGGCATACAGCCCGATATCCTGGTCTGTAGAACCGAGATCGGACTGACGGAAGACTTAAAAAACAAGATCGCCCTGTTCTGCAACGTTCCAAAGAAGTGTGTTTTCGAGAACAAGACATTAAAGGTTCTCTATGATGTTCCTTTGGCTTTGGAGGAACAGGGGCTGGCGGATGTTGTCTGTGAGCGCTTCGGCTTCGGGACAATCCGTCCGGACTTAAGGGAGTGGAAGGAACTGTCGAAGAACCTTTCCTGTCCGAAATCCACAACCATCATCGCTCTCGTCGGAAAATATGTAGCGCTTCATGATGCGTATTTGTCTGTTGTCGAATCTTTAACGCATGCCGGCGCCTATAACTCTACAAAAATCAGTATCAAATGGGTGGAGGCCGATGAGGTCACAGACGAGACTGCCGAGGAAATGTTCGCGGATGTCGACGGCATTCTGGTGCCCGGAGGCTTCGGGACAAGGGGGACAGAGGGGAAGATCACAGCGGCGCGGTATGCGAGGGAGAAGAAGATCCCCTACCTCGGAATATGCCTCGGCATGCAAATTGCAGTTATCGAGTTTGCTCGAAATATCCTAGGGCTTACGGATGCGAACAGCTCCGAGCTGGATCCGCACACGCAGAATCCTGTCGTTGACCTGATGCCTGATCAGGAGAATGTCACTGTTCTCGGAGGCACAATGCGTCTGGGAAGCTATCCGTGCGAGCTTCATCCCGAGTCCAGATCTTATGCGGAGTATGGGAAAAAGAATATCGGGGAGAGGCACCGCCACCGTTATGAGATCAATAACCGGTACCGCGAGGCCTTTGCCAAGAATGGTCTGTTGCTTGCGGGATTGTCTCCGGACCACCACATTGTTGAGATGGTCGAACTTTCCGATCATCCTTGGTATGTGGCCTGTCAGTTCCATCCGGAATTTAAATCCAGACCGAACCGGCCGCATCCGCTGTTTGTCGGTTTTATCCGCTCTTCTCGAGCGAACCATGTATCGACTAAGACGTAAGTCGAAGAAAAAACAAAAATCATCTTTCTTTTTATTGTATGACAAACAAAGAGCGTGATATACTTACAAGGGCCTCGAAAGAAAGAGCGTCTCGTAATCAGAACGGGACGCTTTTTTTGATAAATACATGCAAAGGCAGGTACAAAAATGGGAGCAATCGGGTTTGACAACGCGAAGTATGTTCATCTGCAGTCTCAAAATATCCGGGATCGCATCGCGATGTTCGGTGGGAAGCTATACTTGGAATTCGGGGGAAAGCTTTTCGATGACTATCATGCGTCACGCGTACTGCCGGGTTTTGAGCCTGACAGCAAGGTGAAGATGCTTGCTGAGCTCAAGGAAGAGGCGGAAATTGTCATTGTCATCAGTGCGGACGCTATCGAGAAGAGTAAACGCAGAGGGGATCTTGGCATCACCTATGATCAGGATGTTCTCCGTTTGACGGATGCTTTTCACGGGTACGGCTTATATGTCGGAAGTGTCGTGATCACACAGTATCTCGCTCAGCCTGCCGTCGAACAATTTGAGAAGAAGCTGCGGCATCTGGGATTGAAGGTGTTCAGGCACTATCCGATCAACGGATATCCGACGAATATCGCGCATATCGTCAGTGAAGACGGTTATGGCCGTAATGAATATATCGAGACATCCCGGTCGTTGGTCGTTGTAACGGCTCCGGGCCCGGGCTCCGGGAAGATGGCGACCTGTCTGTCGCAACTGTACCACGAGCATGGACGCGGCGTGAAGGCAGGCTATGCCAAGTTTGAGACCTTTCCCATATGGAATCTTCCGCTTCAGCACCCGGTCAATATTGCCTATGAAGCAGCCACGGCAGATTTGAATGACATCAATATGATCGACCCGTTCCACCTCGAGGCATACGGAGTCACAACGGTAAACTATAACCGGGATATTGAAATCTATCCGGTCGTTCATGCAATGTTTGAGAAGATCTCAGGAAAATCCCCGTACAAGAGCCCCACGGATATGGGCGTTAATATGGCCGGCTATTGCATCACTGACGATGAAGCATGCCGGATCGCGGCGAAGAAGGAGATTATCAGACGCTTCTTCCAGACCAGTTGCTCGGTTCGCCAAGGCATGGGCGATCCGTCTGAGATCGCCAAGACGGAGCTTCTGATGAATAAGTTGAACATCACGACTTCTGACCGTCCGGTCGTATCGGCCGCTCTGAAGCGATCCGAGGAGACGGATGGACCAGCCGTTGCCATCGAACTGTCAGACGGAAGGATCATCACAGGTAAGACGTCTTCCCTGTTGGGAGCCTCTGCTGCACTGTTACTGAACGTACTTAAGGTCCTTGCCGGCATCAAGCACGAGATCCCGTTGATCTCTCCGATCATCATTGAGCCGATTCAGGAGCTGAAGACGAAGTATATGGGCAACCAGAACCCACGCCTACATACAGATGAGATTCTGATTGCTCTTTCGATCTGTGCGGCAACCAATCCGACAGCGGCTCTTGCAATGGAGCAGCTTTCGAAGCTTCGCGGCAGCGACGCACATGCGACGACAATTCTTTCTCGTGTTGATGAGAGCGTATTCATGAAGCTTGGTGTCAATATCACCTCAGAGCCGGAGTATCAGTCGAAGAAGCTGTATCATTCCTGAGTTTTGTCATGAAAAAAAGCCGGATCCGAGAAAATTCTCTCGTGTCCGGCTTTTTGCATCGCTGTCGGCATTCTCAGGAATTCAGATCAAAAATGTCATCCGGATCAAGACCGAGCCAGGTACAGATGAGAAGCCCGGCCCAGGCACTTTCCGCCGGCATATCGAAAAGCGCAGTGACACCTGCTTCCACCAGTCGCTGTGTGGAGGCGTACGGCGTTCTCTTGCTGTCGACCGGAGCGATAAAAAGACGCTTGTGATTTTGTTTGCACAGTTCCTGCAAGAAGAGCAGGGAATACGGAGAACTCATGTCTTCCGCACATGACGTACCGGAGTGATAGGTCCGCTGCAAAATGTACAGAAAATCCGGATGATCGATATTCAGTGACCGATAACTCATGCCGACAGCCGCATCCAGAAGCAGGACAGTCCTGCCGGGCATCTGTCCGCTAAACGGAAAGGCGGAAAGAACCTTCTGCTTTACTGTTGCCGTACGGTCAAGCGGTTGGTAATCCGGATTCTTTTCGAGAGCGTCCCCCTTGATCTTCGCGAAATACTGCCCTTCATAACTGTGGAAATCATCTGTCAAATGATCCGCCTGCATAACCCGACCTGCCGAATGGACATAGTCCGCCCCGTCGGCAGCACGACTGACAACATATACGCCTGAGCAGACCTTGTCCGTTAACAACAGGGCATTGCGCAGGTTGATACCTCCGTCACTCTGCGGATGTTCAAAAGGATACTTAGCACCGAAAAGCACCACCGGGATACTGAGTCCGGACAGTATAAAATCGGCGAGATGGGCCGTAAAGGCAAGCGTGTCTGTGCCGTGTGCGATCAGAATCGCATCAAAAACGGTCTCGTCGATCGCTCGGGTAATCTCAGAGAAAAGCTGATACAGCCTGTCCGGCGTCATGTTCTCGCTGAGGATCTGAAATGGCTCCAGTGTCTCAAAACGATATCGATCCTTCGGCAAGCAATCTAAAAGATGATAGGACGACTTCGCCACATCAAAGACGTTGGAGCTCATGCGGCTTGCTATCGTTCCCCCGGTAAAGACAACCAGGATATTACGCAATCGTCCGGCACTCATATCTGAATTCCTTCTGAACTCGTCCCGGCATCTGTCTTCGTGATGTGCGTATCGGCTGACAGTGCAGCAACCAGGCCTTCACCAAGGGCCTTCGCGACCTGCAGAGGCTTGCCGGTGCAATCTCCGGCAGCATATACGCCGGGAATATTCGTTGCCTGACTCTTATCGGTGATCATATAGGTCCCGTCCAGAGCAAGACCCGCCAGCAGGGCACTCGGTGCGATCGAGGCACGAAGTACGAATACGCACGCCACCTCCACAGACGATTCGGCAAAGGATAGCTTTGTCACGGAATTCCCGTCACCCTCGATACGGAATGAGGAACCATTTGTAACACTCTCGAATGAGTCCGCGGGAAGCGAGATTTCCCAGCGCCGGATGTCCGCCGGGTTGATGAAGAGGTGCACCTTGCAGCCGATCCGAACCAGGTGAAGAGCTTCCTCAACAGCCTCCTGCGTCTTGGCGATAACGGCGACCGTACGGCCTCTGTAGAGCATACCGTCACAGGTCGCGCAGTAGCTTACGCCGCGGCCGATATAATCCTCTTCTCCGGGAAACGGCGTTGCCACAGACGCCCCGGTGGCAAGAATGACCGTACGCGCCTGGAGAATATGATCGCCGTAAGCAATCTGGTATCCGGTCGCGTCCTGGCCTGCGGCTGTGCGGTATGAAAAGGGGACGATCATAAGAGCGCGCCCGTTCAGAATAACGGCGCCCATTGAGACGGCATGATTATGATAGAGATCAAGCATTTCCGCTCCGCTCAAACCCGGCATTCCCGGAACGTTATTCAGCTCGGATGCACGATAGAGATAACTGGCACGGTAGTCACCGGAAAGGATCACGACAGATCTTCCGCGTGCAAGGCCGTTGATGGCGGCGGAGCATCCCGCCGGACCACCTCCGATAATAGCAATATCGACCGGTTCGGACTCGTATTTCATGGCAGCATCCTCTGCGGAGAGAAGGGCTTCCGTCTTCTTGTTCATTATCCTCATCTGTCAATCCTCCAAATTCAACGTATGACCGATTTTAAGATACTGGTATAATGTTAACAAAAAAACAGCATCTATGGATGTCGAAAGAGTAAAATATGCGATTGATCAGCTGGAACGTGAACGGAATTCGCGCGGTAGCGAAGAAAGGATTCTCAGAAGAACTTTCTTCGTTTGGAGCGGAGATTGTCTGCCTGCAGGAGACGAAGATTCAAGAGGACCAGCTCACCCTGGATCTCACGCACATCGGAGACTTCCGAAGCTATTATCATTCCGCCGAACGCAAGGGATACTCAGGAACCGCCGTTTATACGACTCGGGAACCGTTGTCCGTATCGTACGGGCTCGGCGAGGATCGCTTCGATCATGAGGGCCGCACCATCGAAATGGACTTCGGCGACTTCGTTCTTTACAATATCTACTTCCCCAACGGGGGGCAGGGTCCTGAGCGACTCGCTTTCAAACTGGCTTTCTATGATTGCTTCCTTGATCGTGTCGGGCGTCAGATGGACAGTGGCCGCAAGATTGTCGTCTGCGGCGACGTGAATACGGCTCATCGGGAGATTGATCTTGCGAATCCGACCGCTAATAAAGGAATATCAGGGTTTCTGCCGGAAGAACGTGCCTACATGGATCTTTTTATCGAAAAAGGACTGGTCGACACCTTTCGATTATTGTACCCGGAACGTGAGAAAGCATACACCTGGTGGTCATATAAGACATTTGCAAGGGCAAGGAATGTCGGTTGGCGTATCGATTACTTTTTTGTCAGCGAGAGTATGCGAGACCAAGTGACCGGAGCCGGTATCCTCGACGCTGTTGAGGGGTCGGATCATTGCCCGATCTATCTGGACCTGAAAGAAAAGTGAGAAACGGGAAGTTTGCCACGATTTTCATTCCTTTTCATGAAAATGCTGTGATATAATGCCCATCGTACCACTCATATTTGCCGTGCCGGTAGTGTACGGCGGTTTTTAAGGAGAACACGAATGAGTAATTTTTTCAAAAGAACGGTAGCCTGCTGTCTGGGGACGTTGATCCTTGGATCAAGCGCGGTATTTCTTGCCTCTTGTCAGAAGGGGGCGTCCGAGCCCGATATGACGGTAAACCTCACCGCGGAGACAACGGCTCCGATCATCACCCCGGCACCCAAGGACAGTGTTGCGACCGGAGCGATGGCCTTTAATGGTGAAGCCGTCAGTGCGACAGAATTGGATTTTTATTATTACACCTTGCTGTCGAACTACGAGCAGTATGTCACGTATGGATATGTTCCGACAACGGCTGAGGGCAAGTTCGATCTCTCGGCGCCATCGGAGATGGAGGGATACGAGAATATGTCCTGGGGCGAGACACTTCGCGCGATCGCCCTGACGCAGGTCCAGGATATGCATATTCTTGAGGCGCTGGCCAAGAAAGAATCCATGACGTTGCGGGCGGAAAACCTGACGGCTATTGAGGGCTTCTACACGAATCTGTCTACGAATGCCACATCGCTGAACATGGAATTTGACGCATACTTACAAACGCTTTACGGTACCACTGCCACGAAGGCCACACTCGAGCCGATTGTCAACCGTTACTTCCTTGCAAGCCAATATATGGAGAAGATTCAAGGGGATTTCGAGTACACGACAAAGGAGCTCGAAGCATTTTACACAACACATAAGGACGGCTATACCAATACGGATCTGCCTGTCGTTCGCCACATTCTTTTTAAAGCATACAAGGGAAATGCCAATGGCACGGACGCAACAGAGACGGAACTAAGCGCTGCGAAGGCAAACGCCGAAGCCGCTTTGGCAAAGGTCACAAGCTATGAGGATATGGTGTCTGTCGGAGATGCGGCCCTCAACGACGCTTCGGCTGCTGAAGCCGCCGAATACACAGTCCAGAAGGGACAGATGGTCGAGGCGTTCGATACCTGGTGCTTTGATGCGGCCAGAAAGGTCGGCGACAAGGCTATTGTACAGACAGAGTTCGGCTATCACGTGATGTACTTTGTCGGTTCGCAAAAGGATTGGTATGAAGATGCGGTGGCGCAGCTGAAGAACGACAAGTACAAGGAATTCATGGAGGCGCAGGAGAAACTCCCTGAATTTGCCCTCAAGGTTTCGTAAGTATCAGTTTTTTGCTTATTCATATCAATGTCTTTTTTAATCCAGGCGGCTGTGAGACAATGAACTCACAGCCGCTTTTTTATTGTCAAACGGAGGAATGGAAATGAATAATTTTGAATTTCAGAGCCCGACAAAGTTCGTTTTCGGTAAGGATACCGAGACAGGGGTCGGGGAACTTCTTGCAACATACGGAGCCGGTAAGGTCTTGATCCATTACGGCGGGGGCTCTGTCGTGAGGTCCGGACTTCTGGATCGAGTCCGTAAGTCGATCTCGGACGCGGGTATTTCTTTTGTTGAACTCGGCGGAGTTGAGCCGAATCCGAAGGACAGTAAGGTTTATGAGGGAATTTCACTTTGCCGTGAGGAGAAGGTCGACTTTATCTTGGCTGTCGGAGGCGGTTCGTCAATCGATTCGGCGAAGGCAATCGCGATCGGTGTGCCTTATGAGGGCGATTTCTGGGACTTCTACGCAGGCAAAGCGCATGCTGTCAAGACTGTGCCGGTTGCAACAATCCTGACAATCGCGGCTGCGGGCTCGGAGGGTTCAGAGAGCAGCGTCATCACCAAGGTCGAGGGCAGCCTGAAGCGCGGATACAGTGAAGAACTGATGAGACCGGTTTTTTCGATCCTGAATCCGGCACTTACCCAGACCTTGCCGGCGAATCAGACAGCGGCGGGATCGGCGGACATTATGGCGCATATTTTCGAGCGTTATTTTACCAACACCAAGGAGGTCGAGGTAACAGACCGACTCTGCGAGGCGCTTCTTCTGACGATGTTGCGGGAAGTGCCAATCGTGCTTCAGAACCCGGATGACTATGAGGCACGCGCCAATATTATGTGGGCCGGAATGGTTGCTCACAACAACCTGATCGGTGTCGGACGCGAGCAGGACTGGAGCAGTCACGCGATTGAGCATGAGCTCTCAGCATTGTATAGTATCGCTCACGGTGCCGGCTTGGCAGTTATCTTCCCTGCATGGATGAAGTTTGTCATGGAACATGACGTTATGCGTTTTGCACAGCTGGCTGTACGGGTCTTTGGTTGCAATATGGATTATACTCAGCCGGAGAAGACAGCCCGCGAGGGGATCGCCGTGCTGGAAGCCTTTTTCCGTTCGTGCGGACTACCCACACGGATGATCGAGTTCGGAGGTCGGGAAGAGGATATCCCATATCTTGCGGCTCACATTGGTCTCGGGGACGGGACACTCGGTTCTTTTGTGAAGCTGTCCGTTAAGGATGTGGAGAGCATCTATCGGATCGCATTGCGATAAGTACTCCATCATCTCGTATCTGCAAGATCCCCGGGTGCTTCGGTGTCCGGGGATTTTCTTCTTTCTGACTTTAGTCCGTTGAGCGCCAACGAGCGCGAAAGATGAAAACTACCTGCTATGCGAGTGGTGAGCAAGAGGGTATACCCCAAAATCACTCTTCGTAATCGAATGGAGCTGTTCAAGACTCTAAGCATAGGAAATGGATTCTCTGTTCGGTTGCTGCAAGCGCCACCGGAGCAAAGATACTCAAGACTCTAAAAATAGGAAATGGATCCCAAACACATTTTCTCTCATTGATTAACTTTTTGTTCAATGGATGCCCACTTATGAGACGATATTAATCATAAAATACAGCCTAAATCGTAATTTTCGCGTTTTTAGGCTGTATTAGAGAGCGTGAAAACGACATTTATTTTCATTGAACATGTTGCTTGTTAAGAAATTACTTCATTAATACATATGCACATAGTTGAAACGGCTCATAAATTTGCTGTTTTTTGTCAATGAGTACCGACTAATTCGCCAAAAACGAAATTTTTGGATGTATAACTATGTGATGCCCTTGGGTTTATATTCAATGAAGCATATCTATTTGCGCTTTCTGAAAGAGTACTAGGACCCTTTTACGGGCAACAAGTAATACAAGGGAC
>CAZOFY010000023.1:0-2287 GCA_964579245.1 uncultured Mageeibacillus sp. | reverse complement strand
AAGGGACATGCCAAAGCGGTAATTGCTGTAGAGGCTCGAACGAAAGTGAAAGCAATCGTCTTGAGTCGCCCGGAGGAACTATGACGTATGAAAAGAGTCTTTATGGCTTGAACGAATGTGATAAGCCAGCGCCTTGAGACGCCCGGCAAACGACAAGAGAGATGGCTCGAAAAGCAGGAGCGCACCGATTGACCAGCGCATTTAGACGCAGGCAAGCAAAAAGGGCTTATGGCCCTGGAATATACCACCCGTTTGTTGGGCGGTTAGGATTGACAGAACATAGGATTTACAAACAATTCAGATAAGCACAGGACTTGATTTTTTGCTAACAGAATCCTAACACTTCAAGGATTATCGGTCGAATGGAGTTCTCTCATAATTAGAGGCGTAAGAGAAGAGAATGATGAAACATTAAGGAGTATGACGATGAGAAAACAACTACGAATAAAGACACTAGTAACATCTTTCCTGGGAGCAAGCCTGTTTCTGTCTGGAATAACCGGCTGTGCTGCCGCAGAAACGGGACCCGCAGTTCAGTCCTCAAGAGCGGTAATATCAACTTCAAAAACCGAAGAAGAGAACAATCTGCCGGAGACGACGATTCACCCTGTTGAAGCAAATACTATGTCCAGCAAAGAAGAGGGAGCCCCGAAGTATGTTTTCCTGTTTATTGGCGATGGGATGTCGTATGTACAGGTCAATGCCGCACAAGTATATCTCGGCAACAATACTCCCGGTGAAGTAAAAGGAGAGAGTCTGAATTTCACACGTTTCCCAGTAGCCGGAAATGTTACGACAAACGACGCGACCTCATTCTGCCCCGATTCAGCCTCCACGGCAACGGCACTCTCTTGTGGAATCAAGACGCACAGTGGTGTCATAGGACTCGAAGCGGACAAACTGACAAAGCCCGAAAGTATCACAGAGATCCTTCATAACGAGGGGATCAAGATCGGTATTGTATCAACGGTGACAATCAATCACGCAACGCCAGCCGCCTTCTACTCGCATATCGTATCACGAAACGAGTACTATCCGATTGCGATGCAGTTGGCGACGAGCGGTTTCGAGTACTTTGGCGGAGGATCTGTCAATAAGGCAACCGGTAATGATGGTTCCTATACTGACGCGTATTCCATTATCGAAAAGAAAGGCTATATGATTGCGGATACCAAGGAAGAAATCCTAGCACTATCAGCAGATTCCGGAATGTGTTACGCAGTAAGCCCGGTATTGCAGGATTCCGGAGCAATGCCTTACAGCATCGATGCGAAAGAAGGAGATCTTGCTTTTGCGGATTATGTTGAGACTGGAATACGGGTCCTCGACAATGAGAACGGATTCTTCATGGCTTGTGAATCCGGTAAGATCGACTGGTCCTGTCATGCAAATGACGCGATGTCAACCATTCGCGAGGTCATTGATTTTGCAGAGGGAATTCAGGTGGCAATTGATTTTGCAAGCGAGCATCCCGATGAGACCTTAATCCTGGTTACCGGAGATCACGAGACAGGCGGAATGACGATTGGATATGCTGCGACCGGGTATAACACAGCCTTTGATATTCTTTCCAAACAGAAAATGTCATACGTAGCCTTCGATGAGCTGGTTGGGCAAATGAAGGAAGAAAATCCTGAATTGACGCTCCAAGACATGTTGCCTGTTATTAAAGAGAATTTCGGACTTCTGGCACCGGATGATGTTGACGCATCGGTCGAAGAGAACATAGCCTTTGTCATGACGGATTACGAGTATGCCAAATTGGAAGCTGCATTCGCTGAATCGATGGCTATGGCTACGGAAGAAGAGAGAGAACAAACACAGGAAGCAGCACTTCTATACGGCGGGTATGACCCTGTTTCCGTCACCGTTACACATATATTGAATAATAAAGCCGGTATAGGCTGGACCTCCTACTCACACACAGGCACCCCTGTATCGGTATACGCTATGGGAACACAGGCAGAGCTTTTCGGCGGATCTTATGATAATACTGACGTTTTCTACAAGCTTCTCACCGTTATGAGTTTGAATGATGAGATTCTGGAAGCAGCCTGACCGTTCACAGAAATAAAGAAGTATACACAGAAAGGGGATGTCTCAAAAGATTTGTAAAAGTAGACTCTAATGGTTGGATGAAGAGACTGGCACTCGGGGATTCACTTCAGAAAGCAAAAGTCTTATGCGTCAGACTATAAGCGGCAGTCTTTGACATGATGCATGAAAATGCGAATCTATGAAAAACGAATCGAAACACGTTTTTTGACACACGCTCCATCCCACATCG
>CAZOFY010000022.1:260-31929 GCA_964579245.1 uncultured Mageeibacillus sp. | reverse complement strand
ATGAAAAGCCAGCGCATTGAGACGCAGGCAAGTTACAAGGACTTATTACCCTGGAGAAAACACTCGTTTGCGGGTGGTTATGATTTTGAGGAGGCCCCAAGATGGTGAGGCGGTCTCTTATAACCCTGGAGAAAACACTCGTTTGCGGGTTGTTAGGATTGTCTCACCTACGAAATATGTCAATGCCTTCAAAAAAGAAAGACAAAATAGAAAAAGCTTAAAAAAATATTGGAAATAAAAGAAATATATACAAATAGAAATGCGTTTGCTATGATGTACTTGCAAATAAGGGGGTGAGGCATATGGACAAGATTGATAGTGAAATTCTTCGATTATTGCATGAGAACGGTCGATCGACGGCTTCTGAGATTAGTCGGCAGGTCCATTTGTCGATACCCGCAGTCGCTGAACGAATCCGTAAAATGGATGAGTCAGGCTTGGTCGAGAGTTACACTGTACGGATAAACCGTGAGAAGGCCGGTTGGAATATTTTGGCATTCATCCACGTAAATGTTGACGAGACAGAGAATATTTCGAACTTTCGGGAACAGGTGATGACCTTTCCCTGCGTGCTTGAATGTCATCATGTAGCGGGCGATTACGACTATTTGCTTAAGGTGCTGACAGGCACCATGCTGGAGCTCGATTATTTTCTGACACACTCCCTCAAGAGTATTCAGGGAGTATCACGATCAAATACGACGGTCGTCCTCTCGACCTTGAAGGAAACTGTCAATCCATACTAAGAAAACAGATTCCGATTCGGAATAAGAAAGGTGGTGTCATCTGATGTTTTTCAGAGGATTTAAATATGGCATGCTACTGCAGTTGGCAGTAGGGCCTGTGTGTATGCTGGTTTTTCAAACAGCCGGAGCGATTGGCTTTTTTGCCACTCTGCCTCAGATCCTGGGTGTCGCACTGGTCGACGCAGCTTTCTTGGCTTTGGCCGGTGCGGGCGCGGTCATGCTGCTACAGCATCAAAGAGTTCAGACGATTTCGCGGATCGTAGCTGCAATTGTTCTTTTTTTATTCGGGATCACCACGATTCTCGGCGTTTTCGATATCTCGCTCATTCCGGGCTTTGATGTATCCGGCGTCGTTCACACGCAGGGAGTATTCTTGCAGGGCGTTATTCTCACGGCATCGAATCCGATGACAATTTTATTCTGGAATAGTCTTCTGGCCTCGCAGACAGCCAAGACGAAGATGAGCCGGGGAGAAGTTGCTTTCTTTGGAAGCGGGTGCGTGCTGTCAACAGTAGTTTTCCTCATCTTCATCGCCGTAGCTGGAAGCCTGATCGATCGTTTTCTTCCCTCTGTTGTTACCCAAACGATTACCATACTTGTCGGTGTCGGCATGATTTTGTACGGTGGATTCACTTTCGCAAGAAGAAGAGAAGCGCCAACTCCGGAATACGCCAATTAAACAAAGAGGATCGGCCATCGTGACCGGTCCTCTTTGCTAAAGGAGAAAAATGATGAAATAGCTACTTCTTCCAAAGGGGAGTTATGCGGATTGGAGAGGTGTCCGTACCGGACATAGCGGTTTCCGAAAGCATACCGGCATCTGCTCCGCCTCCATCCTCGACCAGTCTCCTGAGCTCTGCCTCGAAATCATCAAACTTCGTCAAGTAGTAACGGGTCTTCTTCTTAGGGAGAAGCTCGCAAATGATATGCGATTCTGCAATAAACATGACTCGTGCCACTGCTTCGTCATTGATTGTGTCATAAAGACGTCCGGCACTCATTGTGCCTCGCACAACAGAGCGCGGACTGTTGGCCAAATATCCGACAGTCCCGATGTAGGGCAGATGTACGGAGACGGCTTCTGCGTCATGTAAATTCTCCGGTTCCTTACGCAAAAAGACAATTTGTCCCTCCTCGAAGGGGATCAGACCATAGAACGAAGAAAATCCTGCAATGGTAACAAACTGCTTTGCCATAATCCGCACCTCCTTTTGATGAACTATCTTGAATTAACCTTATCAAAAATCGAATAAAATGTACATAAGAAACCGAGAACGGAATGTGAACGTTTTTCGTTATTTTCGAAAAAACACCGATAATTTCGAAAGAAATATTTACCTGATTAAGAAGCCTTGAAATACTCGGCATATCTCCTAAAAATCACAACAATAAAATTGTTATCACAATATATTTCAATTTCTTATGTATAGATTCAGGAACAGGATATGCGAAAGAAAGTAGCAGGGACGATGACATAGACCCGGGCAATATGACATCTATTTCAGATGTCGAACAGATCCTAAATCATGAGATCGCCGCATATTCAGATTATATTGAGAGTCTCTGCGGCGTATCATTTGACTGTCGAAACATTTGGTGTGCCGATATCTGTATTCGATCAGCAATGCCCGGCGCAGGCGTACTGGAATCACGGACGAAACGGACCGGATTAGCGCATTTCGTCCGTAATCCCGACCTCCTGAGCCATCCGCTTGAGACGACGCTCGCTTTTAGCTTCTGGAAACGGGAATTATCAGATCATGATCCCGATAAAGAGGAATTAATCGCTAAAAAGGCATAAAAAGTCGCAAGGTGACAAGATTGTCACTACCAAAGTCACTGAAAAGTCATATAATCTTTATAGCATAAGTATTGTCGAGTTCTACTCTGAATGGTGGCAAGCGAATCTTGATCAAAGTATTAGAAAGAGGTATTTCATGAAGAATATTGTTACTAATATCCGGCCTACCGGCGGCCGAGTCCCCAGAAGTCTGCTCCGTATGGCCAGTGTCGGTCTTTGTCTTGCGATTGGATCTTCTCTTGTCGCATGTAATGGAGGCTCCTTGCCAAACGTTGTCGGCGGTAATCAGAAAGTTGCTGATACGGTTTCTGCGGATCAGCCGTATTTCTCGGCGAAAAAGCTGGATTTCTACCAGGCTGGGGAGAACGAAAGCATTTACGTCATGTCAACGCAATATGCTGATGACAAGGTTTTTGTTTTTGTGAATGCCACGACGTATGACGATTCCTTTTTTGAAGATATGGAAGCACAAAAGATGGCCGGAATCGATCCGGAGGCTTATGCCGAGGATGAAATCATTGTAGAGGAGACTTCAACGGATGAGTCGTCCGCAGATGAGACAGTGACGGATGAAACGGTCACAGATGAGACAATGACGGATGAATCATTCTCGGAAGAAGAGATTATACCGCAGGAAAACATGGGGTATACGACGAAATATGTTCTGCTGACCTACTCCCTGACCGGCGAGCTTCTTTCACAGACAAGCTTCGATAATTTATTCAGTGCTGATTCTAGTATCATTACTTTTTCGATCAACTCGGACGGAAATTTAAACCTCTTGTACCGCACATACGATCCTGAGACCTACGAACCGAGCGTCCTTGAGACGGTTGTGGATACCGCAGGCAAAGTCATTAAAGAGCCTACCAAGTTTGACATGGAAAAGAACTTTGACCCGTATACAGCTGTCTCTGATGAGGCCGGCAACCGCTACTTCATAGGCTACGCTGAGAAGTCGACACTAATCGTTACGGATCCGAGCGGCAAGACGCTGATGAAGATTGCAGATGACAGTCTTGGCGGGGCTCTATATCCGATGAACGGCAAAGTATATACGACCGGATATGATCAGAAGAATAACTACACATTCACTTTATATGAGATTGACATTGCGAATAAGAAGCTTGCTGAAGGGGTCGATATATCTTTTGTAAGGGATATGGGCATGGGATTCATGACCGGTCCGGACGGCATTTATTATGATACAGAAACTGGTATCGATAAGGTTGATTTCGACAAGAAGGAATCCAAAGAGGTTCTGTCCTGGAGCGACTGTGAAATCGAGCATCAATCCTACGGCGGAGATCAGGTCGTTGTACTTTCTGACACTTCCTTTCTGCTCATCAGCAACATCTATGAAGAGGATAAAATGACGAACACAACTACCTCTTATCTGCTGGCTAAGGAAGCCAGCAATCCGAATGCCGGAAAGAAGATCATCACAGTCGGTGGTTTGAGCCTGTCCTACGACGAGACACTCCGGAAGAATATTTATGATTTTAACAAGAACAGCACGGAGTATCGAATCATAACGAAGGATTACGAAACGGACATCGACTATTCGCAATTTGAAACAGGACAAGACTATATGCAAGCGTATTCGGATATGCTCAATAAGATGAACCTGGAGATTACAAGCGGTGACGGTCCGGATATCATCTACGGAAGCTTCGCAGACTTCTCCCTGTACGAGTCGAAGGGACTTCTGGTCGATCTTTACACCTTGATGGAGGGCGACACATCTTTCAAGAAGGACGATCTGCTGCCTGGTATTCTCAAGGCATGTGAGAGTGATGGAAAGCTCTATAAACTCGGCGCGAGTTTCTCTGTTGTTGGGCTTGTGGGCGCAAAATCAGTGATCGGTGACAGAACAGGTTGGACGATCGAGGAATTTCAGCAGGTTGCAGATTCTCTTCCTGAGAAGATGGATATGCTGTCATCTTACGGATATACACAATCGAACCTTCTTATGAATATTCTATGCAGCTCCATGTCTAGCTTTGTTGACACAGGAACGGGTAAGGTCAGCTTTGATACCGATGATTTCCGTGCTATTATAAAGCTCGCGAAGGACTACGGAAAAGATGATGATGCGATCGATGACGGTTCAAACTACGTAGACGAAAGAGAATTGATCCGTAACGGAGAATTGGCTCTCATGAACGCATATGTCTCGGATCTCTATGGATATCATGACGTCGTGTCTACATTCGGTGAGCCGGTATCCTTTGTCGGATATCCATCATCGGCGAAAACAGGAACATCCTGCTACATGGATTCTATGCTGGCGATTTCTTCTGAATCTCCCTCCGTTGATGGGGCGTGGACCTTTGTAAAGAGTTTCTTCACTGAGGAAGCACAGGATAGTGTCACCCAGATGTACACGATCCCCGTTCTTCGTTCAGCTTTGGAGAAGTCAATCCAGAATGTCCTTGATCCTAAGAACAATAACAATGTATATTATGGATATGATGGACAGGAAGCTTCTCCGATCACCGAGGAATCGGCTGCGGGATATCGTGCGCTTGTCGACAGCGTCAGCGTCTATGCGATTATGGATCCGGCTATTCTGGCGATTGTCCAGGAAGAAGTAGCCCCTTACTTCAACGACCAGAAAACTGCTGAGGATGTTTCAAAGCTGATCCAGAACCGTGTTGAGACCATCGTTAAAGAGAAGAGATAATCCCCCTGTTCGGATGTCGGCGCAGGCTCTGTCCCCAAGAGCCTGCGCCGGCTGAGCCGAATTGACAAAAGGTAAAGGAAGACAAAATGCATGCCGACAAATGAGCAAGATCGAACCCTCGTCCTAAGCAGAAAGAAGGCGGGGACCAGAAAGAGGAGATTACGTGAATGGTTTCTCTTCACGGGATATTTGACGCCGAGTCTTGCAGGTGTCATGCTGTTTTTTATTCTGCCTCTTTTTATGCTTCTCTTGACCTCGACGCAACGCAGCGCTACGAATTCGACCTTTGTCGGAATGAAGAATTATGTTGATATCATGTCGAATGAGGCCTTCATTCAAGCGGCACAAAACACGCTGTTATTCTCGGCGATGGCCGTGCCGCTGGCTGTAATCATTGCTCTTTTACTTGCGATTCTGCTCAATACCAAGCTTCCGGGACGAAGCATTTTTCGCAGTGCTCTTTTAAACCCAATGATGGTTCCCGTCGCATCCATCGTGTTGATCTGGCAGGTCATATTCAGCTTTAACGGATCGCTCAATTCCTTTTTGGGAGGGCTGAACCTGGGTCTGGATAAAATCGACTGGATGAAGTCGGAATGGAGCCGATTGGTTATTTTGATTCTTTTTCTGTGGAAAAATCTCGGTTATAACATGGTGCTGTTCCTAAGTGCATTGAATAACGTGCCGCCGGAAATGATGGATTCTGCGAAGATGGACGGCGCCGGCTGCGTCAAGCGCTTTTTTCATATCAGTTTGGTTTACTTATATCCGACGATCTTCTTCGTCGGTATTATGTCTCTGATTAATTCCTTCAAGATTTTCCGTGAGGTCTATCTGCTGACCGGATCGCACCCGGTGAAGGAGCTGTATTTATTGCAGCATTTCATGAATAATGCTTTTCAGGATCTCAATTATCAGAAGCTTTCCTCGGGAGCGATTATCATGTGTATAGCCATGATCATTATTGTCGGAGTCCTCTTCGTCGCTGAGAACAAGTTCGGAAGCGAGGTGGAGGAGTAACGTGAAAAAACATAATCAGGACTCTTCACACAAGGCTGAAGCAAGAGAAACAGAAGGAATCCTATCTGATTTGATTTCGTCAGAGATCGCTCAGGATGGACCAAAGGATACCACTCCTTCTCGCGATTTATCGTCATCAGCCGAGCCGGACACGGAGTCTTCCGATGCGACTGTCGAACTGTCACCCGAAGCGACTGATGTCGCAAACGAGGAGACTTCTTTACAGGCCGACGACAACTTTCCGATTGAGATACCGGTAGTTGAACCTGGCGAAGTTGTTATACATCAAATCAAGAAGGCCGCAAAGAAGACCAGCACGAAGGGTAAGAAGCAGACTCCTTTACATTTGAGGAAAAGGATTACCGGACAGAAGGTCGGACATGTCATTGCCACGGGGATTTTTCTGGCAGTGGCGATAACATTTGCCGTTTTCGCGCTTTTGCCCATTGTCTTAACGATACTGAACTCGTTTATGTCCACCAAGGAGATCGTAACGAACTACAGTGCTGTTTTCAGCAGTCTTTCGAGCAATGTGTCTCAACAGAAGACCTATCTGGCCACGGAGGCACACCTGAAATTGATCCCTGACATGGTCAGTATTGAGCAGTATGCTACGGTTCTTTTCAAGAGTCCGATGTATATTCAGAAGTTCTGGAACTCGATTTTTCTGGTAGTTCCAATTGTTGTTTTTCAGATGATTACCGGTTCTCTTGCTGCCTTCAGTTTTGCGCGATACCGTAGAAAGAGACGCGAGATCCTGTACTTTTTGTATATTATCCTGATGCTGATGCCATTTCAGGTCACTCTGGTTCCAAACTACCTGATTGCAGATAAGCTCGGCATCCTCGATTCGGTGCAGGCAATCATATTGCCCGGCGTTTTCTCCACCTTCAGCGTGTTCCTTCTGACAAAATACATGCGGAGGATTCCTTCCTCCTATATCGAGGCGGCAAAGCTGGATGGAGCCGGAGAGTGGCATATCTTCACGCGGATTTGTATTCCAATGTGTAAGAGCGCTCTTTACGCAATGGCTATTCTTCTATTCATCGACTATTGGAACATGGTCGAGCAGCCTTTGATTTTATTGCCTGATCCGGAGAAACAACCATTATCGGTTTTCCTGGCGGAGATCAACAGCGGAGAGGTCGGCATCGCCTTTGCGGCGTCCTTCATCTTTATGGTGCCGCCGCTTCTTCTATTCCTGAATGGAGAGCAATATCTGATTGAGGGCATTTCCAAGTCCGGACTTAAATAGATTTAATTCGTATCAACAGGGGAATATATGTTTATAAAAATATCGGAGGAGACGCAGAATGAAAGAAGAGAAAGAGATTAAGAACCGGAAATGGGTCATCCGTATAGCGGTGAGCTTTATGGCTGCGATGCTGCTTCTGCTGTTTTTTTCCAACACAATCTATAACTATTCCTTGCCCCAGGTCACTGTCGTATATACATCTCCCGGACAAATGACGACTGCCATCAGAGAAACGGGTGTCGTGGAAGCGATGAAGACAACCAAGGTACTTGCCGACGGCACCCATACCATCCAGGGCATATCTGCCACCTTGTATGAGGATGTCACTCAGGGAGCTGTTCTTGTAACGTTCAAGGAGGTTGATCTCGAGAAGAACGAGGAGCTTAAGGCTGCTCAAGCTCAATTGGACGAACTTCTTCGTCAGGAATATACGAAGAATTTGCAAGCGGTAGTTCATGATTATACGATGGAGGAACGCATGATTGCCGATGCTCTGGATGTGTTGAATGAAGCGAATGCAACGCTCACGCAGGCCCAGGGCAAGGCTGCTGCCGTCAGTGCGGCCCAGACTGAGGTAGACGCGAAGAAGATAGACCTTACTTCCAGGGAAGCTGAGATGTCGACGATCAAGATGCAGGAAGCTGCGCTCATGGCCGCTTATGGAACGGCCCAGGACGATTTTAACCAGGAAGATCTGATCATGGCTCCTCTTCTCAGCACGCTTGAGGCAAAGAAAGCCATACTGACGACGGCTCAGGGCGAGCTGGATACAGCAAATGAGGCATTCAAAACAGCAAAAGAAGCGGAAAAAGCTGCCGCCACAGCCCTGCAAACGGCGCAGCAAGCCTATGACGATGCTGTGAAGGGAACAGACAAGGCGGCGATTAAAAAGGCGAAGGCGGAACTTGATGCGGCGCAAATCATTTATGATGACGCAGCAAAGTCTGTTACCACAGCTCAGGAAGCAGTAGACAAAGCAACAACAGCCAGAGATGCAGCACAGGTAGATGTCAGTAATGCGCAAGCTGCTGTTGATGAGAGACAGCCGGCATGGGATTTGGCAAAGGCTGTATTAGATAAGGCCACCGCTGATTTGGCGACGTATGCGGATACTGTCAATGCAAAGCAGGCAGAGGTAGATGCGGCGACACAGGCACTGATGGACGCGGAAGCGAAGCTCAATGAAGCAAATAGCATTCCCTCTGTAGAGGATGCGACAGATTTGGTCGAATCAGCTCAACGATCCTATGACGATGCCAACAAGACACTTGCTGACAAGAAAAAGCAAGATGGTATCCAGGATATTCTGGACTCCCTCACGGATGAGGATGCCAAGAAGGCAATCGAGAAAGCTCAGAAGAGTGTCGAGGATTTGAAGACCGTCCTTGGGAAAACAACGATCGTAGCGCCGGTATCCGGCAGGATTTCACAGATCAACATTACGGAAGGCATGGACATCGCAAAGGGTGATGTTCTGATGGTCATCGACGAAGTAAGTGAAGGTTACAAGGTGAACCTTTCTTTTACAACGGAACAGGTGACAAAAGGACAGATGGTCGTCGGCATGGGAGCCCGTGATGCAGGATACTCATGGGGAGGGCAAGAGGATGATGCCTATATCGTAGCGATCAAACCGGATTCCACCGATCCGAAGAACAGAAAGAAGGTCACTTTCAAGATCAATCCTGAAAGTGAAAACGGTGGATGGTATTCCACAGGTCAGAGTATTACACTGACTATGAACAATAGAAGCCAGAATTATCAGTGCATTGTTCCTCTTGCGGCCGTTCACATAGAGGCCAGTGAGACCTTTGTATATACGGTGAAGATGAAGTCGAGTCCTCTGGGAGACCGTTACGTGGCAATCAAGGTGCCGGTCACTATCATTGCGAGTGATGACAAAAACGCGGCGATCAACCCGGATGCTCTCAGTGAATACGGATCTCAGGTCATCACGCAGACGAATGATAAATCTTTCCAATCGGGAGATCAAGTTCGTTTGGCTGAAGACTGACAGGAGGCTGTGTCGTGAACATTTCAAAAGAAGGTATCCGAATATCGCTTCGCTCCAAGTGGACGAATGCACGCAGGAAGACCCGTAAGTTCCTCTTACGGCTCCCAGTTGTCCTGCTTGTCGCGGGGACGATCCTGGCTATTGTATCCGGTGTCCGTATCTATCAGATCCAGGATACGCAGAAAGCTCAATTCGCCGCTGAGCGATGGAGGGGCGATTCCGGAGTGCAGTACAGACAGATTTCGTGTTTTGCCACGGGACAGCCCCAGGCTGCGATGGGCCCGGATCTTTATCTGTCATCCGAAGTCAGCTTGAATGTATCAGAGATCGAGACGATCCACAATCATCTGGACACAACGATTAAGTCTTCTTTCGGTATAGAAGAACAGGAGCGCTCCGGAAATCCAGCTCAACCACAGCAGGATTCAGAGGACAGCGGAATGTGGATCGATGCTTATTCTGCCCAGACGCATTGTATGATCGAACGGCCGAAGACGGACACGAGCCTTGCGTTGAATAAGGATGTATCACTGACAGGAATTGGCGGCGACTTCTTCCTGATTCACTCGATGCCTCTTGTGTCCGGAGCTTTCCTTTCCGAGGACACGCTGGATACGAAGAAGATCGTATTGGACACGGAGTTGGCATTCTACTTTTTCGGAACATATAACGTTGTCGGCGAGAATGTTTTTATCGCCGGTCGAGAATATACGATCGTCGGTGTCGTTCGTCACTCTGCGACAGAGATTGACAACAAGACGCAGGGAGACTATATGCGTGCCTACGTTCTGTTCACTGAGCTTCCCAGACTGATTCTTGCAGAGCAAGGCTCAACGATCAATCAGCCTATGGATCAAAGCTTTCAGGATGAGGATATGGGAGCAAAGGCCGGCGGGTTGGATCAGCTGGCAATTACCTGCTACGAGGTGGTTATCCCGAATCAAGTCTCAGGCATAGCGAAGCAGGATTTATTGTCCGCTTTTGAAATGACCGGGAAGCAAGATAATGGGTTCTTGTTCGTTGAGAACACAGACCGATTCTCACCACTGCGCCTCTGGGATACCATTTTCCCCGTTGGAGAGACCGAGTATGCCAGGCGGGGGTATGTATTGCCGTTTTGGGAAGCCTCGGCTCGCATGGCAGAGGCAGAGTCCTCTTTCTGGTGGACGATTCTTCTTGTATCCCTTGGATCAGCCGGTCTTTGCGGACTTGCTCTTTATATCGGAGCCGTGAAGAAGAAATTTTCAGAACAGATACAAGAAATTGATGTATCTTTCACAACATGAGGAGAACGAGGAGTATTATGAGCTTAGAAGGTGATTGAGCTCATGTTGTACGAGCGGCTGTTACCGCTACAAGAAAGCCACTTTACTACACGGCAGCCCCATCTTGCCGTACTATATAGAGAAGCCTGTGGCTCCCCCCGCAGGCTTCTTCTTTTCCTGACACCGGATGTTTCTTTCCCGCGGTGATTTGTGATAGCATGATGTGGAATTCTATTTGTGTTGGCTATTCAAAGACAAGAAAGGCAGGCTTATCTGTATGACATATAGAAAGCTCCTGTGCGTCTTCCTGTTCCTTGCTAGTATGCTTGTGGCGCCGTCCTGTTCCCCTTCCGGCCCGCAGGATACAGAAGAGACGACGGTTTCGGAGGCGAATCAGGCGTCTGTTGAGTTTTTTGCGATGAATACCTATATGACAATAAACGTTGCCGGCCCCGACGCACATGAGGCAGTCGAGAAGATAAAGAACCGTATCCTATCCATCGAAAAGCAGTTATCAAAGACATTGCCGGAAAGCGAAGTTGCGGCAATTAACGCGGGTAACGGCGACCCTGTCGAGGTTTCTCCGGAGACCTATTCCATTATTTCCGAGGCCTTACGATATTCGGACTTAACCGGAGGGGCCTTCGATATCACGATCGGCCCTCTTATGGAGCTGTGGGGCTTTGTATCCGGCGACTTCTATGTCCCTTCAGAATCAGAGATCCAATCCGCGATTGCTCTCGTAGATGCATCCGCTGTTGTACTTGACCCCGAACAACTAACGGTCTGCCTGACAAAAGAGGGAATGCAGATCGATCTCGGAGGGGTTGCAAAGGGATATACGTCCAATCAAGTTGAGAAGATCCTGGATTCTTATGAGGTCGATTCAGCGACAGTCTCTTTGGGAGGAAACGTGTCCGTCTACGGCCGGAAATCGAGCGGCGAGCTTTGGAGAATCGGGATTACAGATCCGACGGATCGCAGTAGGATGCTCGGCGTGGTTGAAATCTCCGAAGGTTCGGTGATCACATCCGGCGGTTATGAGAGGTTTTTCGAGGCGGACGGTCAGAAATATATTCATATCATGGATCCGAAGACAGGCTCTCCGGTCGTTTCAGACCTGCTGTCCGTCAGCATCATCGGCACGGACGGCACCATGGGAGACTGCCTGTCGACGGCGCTCTTCGTGATGGGCAGAGAGAACGCTACCTCGTATTGGCGCGAGCATCCGGACTTTTCCTTTGTTCTTTGCGATACGCAAGGCAGGCTTTATGTATCCAATGACCTTAAGACCAGATTTTCGGCTAGTGATCCGGGAACGGAAGTAATATATGTCGAGAAGTAAGTGCATCAGAAAAACAGAAGGGATTTGCAAATGCCGTTGGACAATATGAGAAAACATTTGCTGTATGATCGGACGAGACCTGTGCCCGCACTTCGATTCTGCCGGAACGACGCCTTTGTTCTGGCGGGGATCCTGCTTCTGTCGTTTTTGACCGCGGTCGTTGTTTTTCGAGACGGCATCATGCCTGCCTCTGCTTCGCAGACTCTTTATGCGGTTGTCTCCGTGGATGGAACGGAGGTAGCAAGGCTTTCACTATCGAACAGCGGGCATCAGAGCTATCTTGTCCGTTCTCCGGACGGTAACTTGCTGGTTGAGACTGAAAATAGACTGGTCTCGATCACTCAGTCCGATTGTCCTGACAAGATCTGTGTGCACACCGGAGTGATTTCCAAAGCGGGTCAATCGGTCGTCTGTCTTCCGCTTAAGACCGTTCTGCGGATCGAGGCTGTAGATGGCGCGGCAGGTGAAGGGCAAAGGGACTCTGACCTGACTGACGAATCCATAGACGCTATTTCAGAGTAGGTGAGAAAAGATGAATAAGAACACGTATCACATCACCAGATTCGGCGTCCTTACGGCGCTTGCACTTGCTCTGACCATTACGGAGAGTCTCTTTTTTCCGAACAGTCTGTTTCCGGTGCCGGGTATGCGCCTCGGGCTTAGCAATATTGTCACTCTCCTTGTCATCTGCCTGTACGGCCCCGTCCCGGCATTTGCCATTGTATTGTCGCGTTCCTTGCTTGCCTTTGCCTTCGGCGGGAACCTGACGGCCTTTGTTTTTTCATTAGTCGGCGGTGTTGCGGCACTTCTTACGATGTCATTGTTTTATCGATTACAGCGTTTCTCGCTCTTTGGCATCAGCGCGGCAGGCGCGGCTGCTCATAATATCGGGCAGATCATCGCCGCGGCTGTCCTTACAAGAACACTTGCCGTTGCCGTTTACCTGCCGCTTCTTCTGCTGACGAGTGTATTTACCGGACTATTTGTCGCGTTGCTGACCGTGCCGGTCTACCATGCTGTAACAAAGACTCGATATGATGGCTCATGAAACAGGCACCCTCCTGTCACATTTTCTCGAAAACGGCCAAATATCCATCTTATCCGCTTTTTTTCGAAAATCAGTATGATAAAATAAAACGGTAATATACCGATTCTCCCGAGAAACAGGAATCGGTTATCCGCCGGAGGGTGTCGCATGAGAACTCCCGATAATCCGTTTTGGCCCAAGAAAAGCATCCTGCATCCTGTTCCGCAGAAGGAACCGGTGGTACCTGTCCGCCGTGTCCGCAAGACGCTGACGCGCGACGAACAGAAGCGTATCGATATGGCCGCAGCGGAAATCTACGGTATCCCGCTGAGCCTGCTTATGGAGCACGCGGGCCTTGCCGTGGCAGATACCTGTGAGGTCGTAGCCGGAGCGAAGACGACTCCCATACACGTTTTTGCCGGCAGGGGAAATAACGGCGGTGATGCCTATGTCTGTGCCAGGCTCCTGTATGGGCGCGGATACTCGGTGACGATTTGGGATTGCTCACCGGATCTTGCGTGTGCCGGTTATATCAAGACGATGCGGGACGCCGCGAAATCGCTCGGCATCCGTATTCGGCCGGTCGATGAATTTGAACCTCAGAAGCTGAAGAGCAGTGTTTCGCGCATGATTGATGAGAAAGTTTCCGGTATGCCCTGTGTCTTGATCGATGGTATTTTGGGGACGGGTTTTCAGTATCATCGTCCTCTGCCGCCTCCTGTCTGCGCAATCACCGCGAAGATCGAACAGGGACATCAGCGTGGGGCCCGGGTAGTGGCCATCGATATTCCTACCGGGGTCGATGCTGATACCGGGCAGGCAGATCCCTGTGCGATCGCCGCCGATTGCACTGTGACCTTCGTTCTGCCGAAGGAAGGTCTCACGAAGGGACGTGGCAAGGAGCTCGCCGGGCAGGTAAGAGTGGATCCGATCGGTCTTCCGATCGATTTTGCGGATCGTGCGTTCCGGGCGATCTGATGTTCTGTCGGTGGATGCGAAATCATTGGTCTTTTCGTAAAAGATAATGATCAGGAATTCTTATTGCAATCTTGAATGACCTTTTGATCGATTGAAAGGAGATTATAAGATAATGGATCAGGCAGCTTTAAACAAAATCAGCTACGGACTATACGTAACAGGTGTTCGCGATACGAACTGGTTCGGAGGGTGCATCGTCGATGCATTGATTCAAGTGACCCTCGAGCCGGCTACGATGATTTACAGCTCGATGATGAAGAACAGGACGACCGAGCTGATTATGGAGAACGGCGAATTTACCGTCTCGGTCCTGCCGCATGACGTACATCCCTTTGTCATATCAAATTTCGGGTTTCAGAGTTCGCGCACCATCGATAAATGGAAGAATGTTCCCCACGAGATGATGGGCGATCTTCCCATACTCGCTGATATTGCCGCCGCATATCGCTGCAGAGTCATCGATTCCAGAGATCTGAAATCGCATATGATGTTTTATTGCGAGGTTCTTGAGACAAAGAACGCAAACAAGGATTCACTTGTCTATATCGATTATCAGAAGACTATGAAGCCCGCTGCCGCAGCATCGATTATGGAATTCCGCAAGACAGGGATTTCTCCATTGATGGCGCAGGGATGAACCGGAGGAATCGAGATATGAAGATTACTTTTTTTGATGCAAAGCCATATGACAAGGTCTGGTTTGATCGCTTTTCGACAGAGTATGACTACAAAATCAAGTATATCGAGAGCAAGCTGTCCGCGGAGACCACAGCCCTGGCGAAAGGATGCGACGCTGTATGTGTTTTTGTCAATGATTCCGTTACCGCGGAGGTCATTGATGAGCTCTGCGCCTTGGGAGTCAAGGCGATCCTTCTGCGCTGCGCCGGTTTCAATAATGTGGATTTCAAGGCCGCTTTCCAAAAGGTTCATGTCATGCGTGTCCCTGCATATTCACCCTACGCCGTGGCGGAATATGCGTGTGCCCTGCTACTGTCCGTCAATCGCAAGACGCACCGCGCCTATTCAAGAACACGTGATTACAACTTCACAATCAATGGATTGGGCGGCATAGACCTTCACGAAAAGACGATCGGAGTTGTCGGAACAGGCAAAATCGGACGCGTCATGATTGATATCATGAAGGGGTTCGGTATGCGGATCATCGCATATGATCCATTCCCACCGAAAGAAAGCCCGATTGAATTTGTTTCTCTTGACGAGATCTGGAAGCAGTCGGATGTTATTACTCTGCACTGCCCACTGACACCGGAAACGACTCATATCGTGGACGAAGAGTCGCTTGCAAAGATGAAGGAGGGTGTCATACTTATCAATACCTCTCGAGGCGGACTTGTTGACACGGCTGCTCTGATTGAAGCGGTGAAGATGAGAAAGATCGGCGGGGTCGGCCTGGATGTATATGAAGAAGAGGATGAGTACTTTTTCGAGGATCGGTCGAATGACATTCTGGAGAACGAAGAGCTTGTTCGCCTGATGAGCTTCCCGAATGTTCTTGTCACCTCGCATCAAGCGTTTTTCACACAGGAGGCCATGCAGGCGATCGCTCGTACGACGCTGGATAACCTGGCCCGTCTGCAAAAGGGCGAATATCTATTGAACGAAATCTGCTATCAATGCGAGGATATGGGATCCTGTGACAGAGAGGCCAAGAGACGCAACTGTTTCTGACGACGAACTGAACCGTACCGGCATGAATCAGCCGGGATACTGCTTTTTCGGAGCGGTGTCCGGCGGTTTTTGTTGGGCGCTTTTTCTCGCCAGTATCCACTTGCGTTCAAAATATTGAGCGTGCATAATGGGGGACGCCCTTGCAACGCTTCGTTATGATGGGGGATTATATTGGAAAAACCAATTTCGAACAGCACGCAACACGCTTTATCTCACTGGTACAGCTTTCGCTTCAAACTTGTTTTTGAGGGGATCATTGTCGGTGCGGCTACTGGCGTTCTGATACTGATTTATCGGCTGGCTCTTGAGAAAGCACAAGAGCTTTCACTCTACCTTTATTCGACCCTATCGCAAACTCCGCATTTTATTCCACTCTGGATCTTGGCATTACTGGCCGTCGGCTGGCTGATCGGCAAGCTCCTGAAGTTCGAGCCTATGATTGGCGGAAGCGGCATTCCGCAGGTTGAGGGGATGATGCAAGGTAAACTTACGGCATCGTGGTGGAAGGTGATTTTGGCCAAGCTGATAGGCGGCACTCTGGCCGTTGGTGCCGGACTATCGCTCGGAAGAGAGGGTCCATCGGTACAACTGGGGGCGTCTGTAGGACAAGGATTCGGAGAGATATGTAAACGAATTAAGCTGGAAGAGAAATTTCTGATGACAAGTGGAGCCAGCGCGGGACTGGCGGCGGCATTTAACGCTCCTCTGGCAGGTGTGATGTTCGCACTCGAAGAGGTCCACAAAAACTTCTCGCCGCTGGTCCTTTTATCGTCTTTAGCCTCAGCTCTGACAGCCAATTACGTCGCGAGCGGATTCTTCGGATTAAAACCGGTGCTAGCCTATCCGAATCCACAGCAGCTTCCGCTCCGGGACTACCTCTATATCCTAATCCTCGGCGCCATTATGGGTCTTTTGGGTGTGATTTTCAACAAAAGTATCCTCTGGACACAAAGTCTGTATGCCCGCATTCGAATCATTCCGAAGGAATATCGGGTGATTTTTCCTCTTCTTATATCCGTACCTTTGGGTCTGTTTTTGCCGCAAGTTCTTGGCGGCGGGCACGAGATCATTGTCTCTCTTCTCGCAGAAAATCAGACGCTCTCCTTTCTCTTGATCCTTCTAGCCGCGAAGTTTTTCTTTACTATGGTCAGTTTCGGTTCAGGCGCTCCGGGCGGAATATTCTTGCCGCTTCTGTCTATCGGAGGTTTGATTGGAGGCGTTTACGGATTGGTCCTGGTCCAAGGCTTCGGTGCGGATAAGAGCCTGCTTGGTACCTTTGTCGTACTGGCTATGGCCGGTTATTTTACGGCTATCGTCCGTGCGCCGATTACAGGAATCATCCTGATCACAGAAATGACGGGGTCGTTCCAGTATCTTCTGCCGCTGGCGATTGTATCCGTCACGGCCTATCTGGTAGCTGATTTACTTGGCGAGAAGCCTATTTATGAGTCGCTACTGGAACGGCTTCTTCTTAGAAATGACAGTTCTGGAAAAATCGGCAATCGAAAACATAAGACAATTCTTGAATTCTGCGTATGTATGGGTTCGATCCTGGACAGTCAGCGGATCAGCGATATATCCTGGCCGAAGTATAGCCTTCTTGTCGCCGTAAGACGAGGAGAGCATGAGATTATTCCCAAAGGCGATACGTTGATCGAGCCCGGTGATTATCTAGTCGTGCTGACGAATGAAGATCAAGTGGCAAATGTCAACGACATACTGACAGAACTCTCTGCGGGGGATGAGATTTCCGGCGCATAAACACTGCCGATTGACGAGAGAATTCGACTGAATGGATGAAGATCATTTATTAAGAACTGCCTTCTTACTCGCCGGTTGCAGGCGATCAGAGGATCTCTCCTTGAGCTGAAATCGTGACGACCTGCCAAGGGATCATTTTCCCACAGTCTTTCAGGGCGGTGACCACGGCATTGGAAAGCCCGCCGCAGCAAGGTACCTCCATACGAACGACCGTAACACTTTTCACATTGTTCTGGCGAAGAATCTCGGTGAGTTTTTCCGAATAGTCACCGTCATCGAGCTTCGGGCAACCGATCATCGTAATCCTGCCCTTGATGAAGGTCTCGTGGAATCTTGCGAAGGCATAAGCGGCACAGTCTGCTGCGACAAGAATATCAGCACCCTCATAATAAGGCGCCCGAATCGGCAGCAATTTGATCTGTACCGGCCACTGCATCAGCTCGGATGCCTTTACCTCATCAGACACTTCTGTCCGGCGAGTCGATGACACGGCGGTTTTCAATGTCAACGGTCTTGATCCCGGGCATCCGCCTGAAGCGCAAGGACTTTTTGCGTGTGCCGATGCGGACGCATCGTTATCAGGCGACACGGCAGGTACCTTGCCCGAAGCGTTCATCTTCTCTGCGACAGCTTCCTCATCAAACGCGGCTGCTTCTCTCTCTTCAAAGCTGATGGCGCCGGTCGGACATACGGGCAGACAGTTTCCGAGACCGTCGCAATAGTCATCCCGCAACAACCTGGCTTTTCCGTCAATGATTCCAATCGCGCCTTCATGGCATGCCTCGGCACAAAGTCCACAACCGTTACAAAGCTCATCGCTTATTTTTATCATTTGTCTTATCATTCCGCAGCCCTCTTTTCTTTGTGTGTATTGCTCTGTTGGTCTCAATATAGTACATTTAAGGAAAATAATTCGTTGTATAAACAACGCGGAGAGAACAATGAATCAAGACCAGATGGTACGAGTGCTTGCCGCTTCCCCTTTATTTGATTTGATACACGAAGAGGAAATCCCATCCTTTCTGGAATGCCTTCGCGCGAAAACCCGTTCCTTCGGAAGGGGAAGTACGATTTTTACGATCGGCGATGAGGCCCAGATGGGACTCGTTTTATCAGGAGAGCTTCGGATCCAGACAGAGGACCTCGAAGGACGACAGAGTATTCTGGCAGTCCTGAAAGCACCGGATCTTTTCGGCGAGGTTTTTGCCCTTTCACAGACAAGAAGTTCGGTCACCGCTTTTACGGAGGTCGGATGCGAAATCTTGTTTCTTGACACCGGACTTCTGACGGCCGTTTGCGATAAGGCATGCTCCTTTCACCGGCAATTTATTTGGAACCTTCTAAATATGGTTGCACAGAAGAATGTAGCGTTGAACAGAAAACTTCAATGCGTCAGCCAGAGAACAACACGAGAGAAGGTCGAGGCTTTTCTGCAGGGACATCGAACTAAAGCCGGTACGGACTCCTTTACGATCCCATTCAACCGGGAGGAGATGGCGGATTACCTGTGCGTCGAGAGATCTGCCCTATCTGCCGTGCTATCGCAAATGAAAAGGGATAAGATCATCACATATCAGAAGAATCGGTTCCAAATCATGCAGAATAGAAGCGGGAAGACCTGAAACCTGTTTGTAACTTGCAACCAATTTGTAAGAAGTTTACAATCTATGTGTGTAGCTATATTTTTGGATTGAGGAGTAAGAGGAATGAAGATTCTAGACGCGCTCAAATCAGCTCGACACAAGCCGGAAGGTCGACAGTCTCCCGAGCCTGTTTCTCCGGAGCCGCTGTCAGAGCCACAGCCCTCGATTCAGCCCGAATCTCCCGCGGAATTATGGTTTTCTTTGTGCAACAATCCCAACCAAGACGACTTGCTTCCCCGTCTCCTGCAGGTTTGCCGGAAGAAGGGCGGTCCCTCTGCCGAATACGCTGCTTTGACGGAACTTTCAAATCTCGAGGGCAGTTGGTTGCCGCAAGTTTATCTGGGAAGATCCGCCCTTGAGGCGAAGCATTATGAGGAGGCCTCCGATTGGTATGATCAGGCCTTGTCGCCGGATGAGCCCTCCGACTACGCTTTGTTTATGATCTCAGCGGATATGGGTCGGCTTGGATTTGCTTCAGAGATGCCCGAGCTGATTTTACCGTTGTTTTCCCCTCAGAAGAATAATCCATATATTGGTTTGAATGTTCTGGAAGCTTTTCGAGAGAAGGGTAGAAAGAACGAGGGCTTGGCCTTGTTAGAGCGCATGCGTCCCTACGAGAACGATGAGATCCGTGATTTTCTGGATGGATTTGAGACTGCCTTCGCTACCATGCCAGAGCCGGTTCTGCAGCCTCAGACGCTGACAAAGCAGGAGCCCGATGCCGAGAAGACCGGGGAAATGTCATCTGAGACTGTGACAGCGTCAGAGCCCGATGCCGGTGCCGAACCCTCTTCCATTCCCGTGGCTGACAAGGAAGAAGCGGTCTTATATTCCGCATCAGAAATGCCGGAAGATCCGCAAGCACAGGAAGCTTCACAAGAGCCAAAGATTCCCGCTCCTGCCACCAGACCGATTATGTTGGATCTGCCGGTATGGGCACATGGTCTGATCGGATTGCAGGACCTGCTGCCGAATACCGTTGATAAGCCGCGAGTCGGCGTTTACATGTATGCCAATACGACTTCGGCCGCCAGAAGAGCAGAGCTTGCGGAAGAAGCGGTCGACCCGGACACATTAGCTGTCAGCCTGCCGATGGCCATAGCAGAACGTTTGCTTTTTACTTCATCATATAAGCCAGTGACATTATTCCCTGTCGTCCGAGACAAGGGACCGTTCGGAGGGAATTTGGAGCCTGACGTACAGGGCTTGTTCGGATTATGCTCGAAGGAGGCACTCGACTATCTCGTAACAGGTACGATTTATCAGGACCAGTCGATTCTAAGAATCCGAACCTGGATTCTGGACCGGACGAAGCAAAGCGCGCGAGTTGTCGCCGCTGATGTCCCGGCGACGCGTTGCGGGGAAGCGTTCCTTTCTATGATGCAGGAGATTCTTCTTGTTTTTGCAGAACGCCATGGGGCACGGGGAACAGGACGATCCGAGTTGACCTACATGACCTGGCCGGTCGACACCGTATCCCGATACCTCAGAGCAACAAAGGACCTGGTTCATCTTTATCTGGTCAGGCAGAACGAATGCGATTCCACAATCCTAACTGATTTTGATCAGACCCTAACTGTCTTTTCTGAGCTGGTCGGAGCGGAGCCGAAGAACCAGGTATATTTTTCCATGCTGCTGTCCGCTATGCTCTATTCCAGGAAGTTCGGCCATAAGGACTATCAAATGCACCGCCAGCTTATGTACGAGGTGGCGGACAAGAATCGCTATACGCCCTGCGTCAAGGCAGTTATGAAGGAAGTCAATCTGGTTTTGCAGGACTGATTCTGCGTAGCGCAACTAATCACAGTATAAAATGCCGCCGGCTTTCTAACGAGAACCGACGGCATTACTTCTGATTTTAGTCATATGAGCACCATTGGACGCGAAAAAACCGATGCTGTGCGGTGGTGGGCAAGAGGTTAAACCAGAAGATCGCCCTTTGTAATGGAGTATAGACGGGGCGTTTAGGCCGCTCATCACAGGAAAGAAATCCTAAAGACAATATCTCTCATTGAATAACTACTAAATCGGCGAAATACGACTTTTTGCATGCGTATCAATGAACAATAAAGTATTATTTGTCATTGATTACCGACTAAATTGGAAAATATCAAATTTTCGCATGTAAATCATTGAGTAATAAATGCGATATTTGCCTATGAACACCTACTAAAAAGGAGAAATACATTTTTTAGTATGTTCGTCATTGAACAAAAAAGAGAATAATTGTCAATGAATACCTACCAAATTACGAGAAATAGTCATTTAGTAGGTATTTGAGGGGTTGTGAGAAGCCTATTTCTACGCTATGATTACCATCAAAATCTTCCGGAATCTGTCATTTAGTAAGTATTAGAATAAGAAGCATCGTTAGTACATTATTTCTTATCAATAATTACCATACTGGAAATCTGTTTTCTGCCTTTTAGTATGTAGAACTATGTGATGCGCCTGGGTTACCTTTCATTGGAGCATATCATTTCCCCCTCGCATATTAAAGAATACGACGACCCTTTTACGGACAGCAAGTAATACAAGAGCGCCTTCAAGAAGCAAACCAAACCGGCAATTGCTGCAGTATGGCATCAAGCAAGAAGGCGGCACCACCATAAAAACCCAATCGTCCTTTCCTGCAGCCATGCATCACGCAAGAAGAAGATGCTACCGCAAGAAGGAGATACTACCGCAAGAAGGAGATGCTTCCGCAAGAAGGAGATACCACAACAACCTCAAGGGCATGCCCAAGCGTCCATTGCTACAGCGGCTTGAACGAAACTGAAAACCAGCGCCTTAGACGCTGGCAAGTAACAAGGGTTTATAGCGTTCAAGAGCACATCACGCGTTTGACGGGGTTATGATTTGCAGATCCAGATAGATTATTGGTCAGACTGAGTATGTCCATCGAGTGTCATGATCGAACGGTACAGTCCGGGTCGTCTGTCGCGGAAAACACCCCAGCTCCTTCTGGCAGCCTGAATGGCATCCAGATCAAATCTTGCGGTGCAGACACCCTGTGTCCGGTCATCCATCTCTGCAACGAGTTTTCCTGTGTGATCCGCAATAAACGAAGAGCCGTAAAACTGAATCATCGAATCTTCAATGATCTCTTCGCCAATACGATTCGAAGCGAGAACAGGCACCAGATTTGCTCCGGCATGACCCTGCATTACCCTCTGCCAATGATATCGCGAATCCATATCCGGCTCGAGGGGCTCTGAACCGATTGCCGTCGGATACAGCAGCAGTTCCGCGCCCTGAAGTGCCATGCATCTGGCGGCCTCAGGGAACCACTGATCCCAACAGATCCCGCAGCCGATTCTGGCGTACGCCGTGTTAAAAACAACAAAGCCCGTATCACCCGGTGTAAAATAGAACTTCTCCTGATAACCCGCGCCATCCGGTATATGTGATTTTCGATACACACCGAGAAGTTCTCCATCAGCATCGATCATGGCCAGAGAGTTATAGAAAGCATTGTTATCGCGCTCATAGAAGCTAATCGGAAGCACGACACGGTGTTCCTTTGCCACCTCTCGAAAATGCCGGATCGCCGGATTATCCGAGACGGAGCGTGCAAGATCATAGTATGCCTCAATCGGCTTCTGGCAGAAGTATTTTGTCTCGAAAAGCTCCTGCAGGAGAACGATCTGTGCTCCCTTATTCACAGCTTCCACCACAAGAGTTTCAGCTCGCTTAATATTCTCCTCGATCCGGTCCGAACAGCTCATTTGTGTTGCGGCAACAGTGACAATACGCATTTTTGTCCTCCTTGCTTTGATTCGCTTTATACGGCCGGCATTTGCTGCGTGATACAGTGGATATTCCCACCTCCGCGGATGATATCCCGGGTATCCGCCTGGATAATCTCCCGGCTCGGGAAAAGCTCAGCCAGCCGCTCTTTCGCCTTCTCATCAAATCCTGACAAATTGCCGCCGAACCCGGGCATCACGATCCCGTTGTTGACGAAAACAAAGTTCACATAGCTTAAGGTCAGAGGTTCTCCGTTCTCCTGTGTCAGCGGAGGATGCACGATTTCTTCGATTTGAAATCCTGCCTCTTTCACGATGCGTCTGGCTGTGCGTAAGCGATCGTAATTCGGATCAGAACAATCTTCGGTGAAGGGTAGGAGCACCGTCTTCTCATCCAGGAAGCATGCGATATTATCGACATGCCCGTCTGTCTCGTCGGCAAAGAGACCTTCCGGGATGTAAACAACACGGGATGCTCCAAGGTTCTCGCACAGAAAACGATCTATCTCATCGCGTGTCATGCCGGGATTCCGGTTCGGGTTTAAGAGGCATTCTGCCGTTGTCAGTATCGTCCCGGCCCCGTTTGTATGAATTGAGCCTCCCTCGAGGATTAACGGTACCTTGTGTCTACGGATCCCGAACATGCGGCATATCTCCGCGGGTACTCCGCGATCGAGATCCACATGGGGGTATTTTCCGCCCCAGGCATTGAAATTCCAGTGCAAGCCGATGAGTTCATTGCAGCTTCGAACGAAGGTAGGCCCATTATCACGTACCCAACAGTCATTGTGCGGGACCGTGATGGTGTCGACCGTGCTGCCCAGCATTCCGGCATAGGCTTCTTCTCCCGGGTTCAGAAGAACCGTAACCGGCTCGAAGCGTGCGATTGATTGGGCAACCTTTGCAAAAGCCTCATAGGCAAGAGGCAAATTCTCAGCCCAGACGGGGTCTGAGACAGGCCATTCTATGAACATTCTCTGATGCAGAGCCCACTCGGGCGGCATGTTGTAAGACATCTAAATCTCCTCGGCCGACTTTTGATTTTCTTTGTCTACTATAGCCTGAGGATGCTACAATGACAATAGAATTCATATGAAGGGAAGTGCTTTTTATGCCGGAATGGCTGGAAAATGCGATTTTCTACGAGATTTATCCACAATCTTTTTTTGACGCGAATGGAGATGGGATCGGCGATATTGCCGGCATGAGACAGAAGCTTTCATATGTAAAAGAATTGGGGGCCAATGCGATCTGGATCAATCCGCTTTTTGATTCTCCCTTTCTCGATGCGGGTTATGATGTGCGCGATTACAAGAAAGTTGCTCCGCGCTATGGGACGAATGAGGAGTTGATCGAGTTTTTCGCCGAGGCAAGGTGTCTGGGTATCCGTGTACTTCTCGATCTTGTTCCGGGACATACCTCCTATGAGCATAAATGGTTTCAAGAGAGCTCCAAGGCCGACAAGAACGAGCTTTCCGGCCGGTACATATGGACTGACAGTGTCTGGGAGGCGCCGCCCTCGTACAAATTTGTCTGTGGAATGGCTGAGCGTGACGGTAATTACCTTGTCAATTTCTTCAGTTCACAGCCCGCGCTGAATTACGGATTTCATGAGATCACGGAGCCTTGGCAGAAACCGTCCGACCATCCCGACGCGATCCGGACGAAGTTAGCGATCATGGACGTCATGGCCTTTTGGCTGGATGCGGGATGTGATGGTTTTCGAGTCGATATGGCCGATTCTCTCGTTAAAAATGACGAGGGAAAGACGGCGACGCAGAGGATTTGGCGAGACATCAGGGCGATGCTTGACGAGAAATATCCCGAGGCCGCTTTAATCTCCGAATGGAGCTGCCCGCAACGGGCTATTCCCTGCGGGTTCCATGCGGATTTTTATCTGGATCATATAGGAAAGGGCTATCATCATATTTTTCGAGCGACAGATCATGAAACAAACGAGCCAGCAGGATTCTTCGCTGTATGCGGTCGTGAGGACTTCTCGCTTTTTGCAGAGGAGTTCACGGCGGACTATGCACGTATCGCCGAGCAGGGCTATATCAGCCTGATCTCCGGAAATCATGACACGCCCAGGCTCCGTCATTTTATGAGTATCCCGGAAATGAAGCTGGCCTTTGCCTTTCTTTTGACAATGCCCGGCGTTCCTTTTATATACTACGGGGACGAGATCGGGATGCGTTATCTTCCGGGGCTTCGCAGCAAGGAAGGCGGATATCAGCGAACAGGCACCAGAACGCCGATGCAGTGGGATGATTCGTTGAATATGGGCTTCTCGACGGCGGATGCTTCGAGCCTGTATCTGCCGGTGGACCCGTCGGATGACGCTCCGACTGTAGCTTCACAGGACACTGACCCTGAGTCGCTACTCTCGGTGGTCCGAGGTCTTTGTGCTTTGCGACACGCTGAGAAAGAGCTTTCCGGCAACGGACCGTTTGCGTTTCTGACGGTGCCGAAGCATGGAGAGCCGCTCGTTTATCAGCGGGGCGATCTTCTGATTGCGATAAATCCTTCCCGCGAACCGGCGGCTTGCCGTATTCCCGTTGACGCCGGACCGATCTACCATATCGGCGAGATACCTGTTTGTCAGGACAAAGAGCTGCACTTCGCAGCGCAGAGCTTTGCCGTGTACCGTCTGTGCCGGAATTAACTGCCGATTTGCGTGTTAATCAAGCTCCAGGCGTTCCAGATATTCCGCAAAAGAATCCTCCAGACGTCTTAGCTTTCCGTTCTCGAAAAGCAGGACCTTGTTGCATACCCGCTTCAAAAAATACAAATCGTGGGAGGCAAGGATAAGCGTGCCCGGGTAATCCGCGAGGGTTTCTTCAAGTCGCTCGCGCATTGGCAGATCGAGATGGTTCGTCGGCTCGTCAAGGATAATCAGCTCCCGTTCTGACAAAATGGGTTCCGAAAGCTTGATCCGCATTTGTTCTCCAAAGCTTAAGGTATCGATCCGTTGATCGATGTGGCGTGTCGTGATGCCCATGTTCGTCAAAAGCGCGCGATCCTCACCGCTCAAGTGGCCGACTGTATCAAGGAGATATTCTCGGACACTCTTCTTTTCTGTAAAACCGGCAAAAGATTGATGAAGCACAAAGGGAGTCACGCTCTTTGATAGGTACAGCGTGCCGCGATCCGGCAAGAGCTCTCCCATAATCAGGCGAATAAAGGTGCTTTTTCCTGTGCCATTGGCACCCCAGAGCGCGATATGCTCGCCACGTGTGATCCCGAAGCCGTCTGTCTCGAAAAGCGGATCCGTGGAGTAGGAGACAGACAGCGGACTTACCTCGAGTACCCTTTTCCCGTGTGAGGCTTCTCCGGAGATCTCAAACCGGACTTTTCTTTCTGCTTGGGGACGCGTCTCACCCTCAGAAATTTTACGTTCCAGACGGCGGATGTCATTTTTAATCTTCTTGTCCATCTGCTTTGCTTTTTTTCGCTTATACTCCTTCAAGCCCATACGGTTGCCGCTCGGATCCTTCTTGGTCGAATCGCGATGTGCTTTATCTGACCACTGCTTTACTTGCGTGATCGACTCGCGGATGCGTTCCTGCTCCTTTTTTCCCTCTTCATACCGGTGGAGAGACTCGCTGTATCGCCGTTCGCTATCTTCACGATATTCCGTGTAATTTCCGAAAAAGTCATATAGAGATCCGTCATCGAGCGCAAGGATACGGTTGACGAGCCTGTCGAGAAAATACCGGTCATGGGATACGGCGATGATCGTGCCCGGGTATGCGTTGAGAAGCTTAATGAGCATATTTGTCCCGTGCAAGTCGAGATGGTTCGTCGGCTCGTCGAGAAGAAGAAGCTTCGGCTCTTCGGCAAGAAGCATCGCGAGCTTGATCTTGGTTCGCTCACCACCGGAAAGAGATGTGAGCAATGGGTTATCATCCGGGGAGAAGGCCAAAAGCTTCATGTATTTTCTTGCTTCTCCGGGAATTCCCTGCTCAGAAAGAAGCCGGAGCTCCTCATCCGTTATCGCGTTTTGTTCGAGCATGGCCGTCGATGCAAGTACAGGGAGAAGAATACCACCCGAGTCCGCCTTCAGCCGCCCGCAGAGAATATGGAGCAGGGTCGATTTTCCGCTGCCATTGGCACCGACAAGACCGATCCGCTCTCCCTCGGAAACGGCGAAAGTGACATCTTTTAAAACATCGTGGTCTAGAAAGGACTTGTATATATGACTCAACTGAATTTGCATGCTATCTACCTCCGAAAAAAGAAGAGTTCCCGCCGATCGACGAAAACTCTTCTTGGTATTCGATGGGTATGACCTGCGACGCATTGCGCGTGACGAAACGGCAAGCTGCAAGACGTATCGAAAAGAGAACAATCCGCCGAACGGCCGACAAACAGAGCTTATAAAAACAAGCATCACCTTTGCATAGCCATTCCATATTGATTAGCGAATAAATGTCTCTTTCACGGGTCTATAACCTCCAAGTCATTGATAGAGTCAATATATCATGTAACCTGGCACAGAACAAGGGGCGTTCAAGTTGTTATTATTCCAGGATCTGTTCGATCAGATCCGCAGCTTCCTTGTCGAGCTTTGCGATTTTCCGGATGATCGAGACGGACTTTTCGCGATTTTCCTTGGAGAACAACGAACGAATAGATTCCTGCTCGTTTCCGCACTGGAAGATTGTGCACATCTCCTGCGCCGCATGAAATTCTTTCATGAATCGCTCCGATGCCTGCTCAGCCAGGGTTGCTTTATCCTCCTTTCCCTCCTTTTTGAAGACAGAAGCTACATAGGACAGATAATACCCGGCATAGGCTCGTCCTTCCGTTGTCATGGTCAGCGCATCGTTCATACACATCTGCCGATCGAAAAGCTGCGGCATCGGAAGGTTCTCGTTGAATTCACGATCGTCGGAAATTCTCTGCGCCCATATGTCATACGCTGCCTGTCCTCCCGCGAAACATCCCACACTCTCGGTGCGAAGGATCCACAACGCATTTTCCAGAATCTGCGAGCAAGACTCCTGTTTGCTTTCTTTTTCTCCGACAGCCATCAGAAGTGTCGTACATTCATTTTCCCACCAGGCATCCGTAACGAAGTACCCGGAAGGATCGATTGTATGCATGCCGGCAAACTCGCCCATCTCCTGGAAAAAATTCCAACCCAGAAGTGTCTGCCCGTCATTGCGATAGCCGGTAATGATACAAGCCTCTGGAGGACCGATGATGCCGAGGGCGATGACTGGTCGCCCTTCGTCGATTTCCTTCTTGATGAAAGCGATGAAATCTTCCTTAGTAGATCCTTCCCGGTGAAGCATGCAAAACGAACGGCCGGCAGCCTCAAAGGACAGCACGAAGGCCTTAATAGGGTCTTCGTAGATCGCACCGATGTCAACGTTCCCACCGTCCCAGAACTCACGGTTCCAACGCAAGCGAAAAGAAGCGCCTGAAGCAGCCATCAAATAACAATAGTCGATATCCTGCCCGAGATAATTGAGAACCGAGCGAAGGCTAGAGGGAAAGGGGGTGCATTCCTCATAACAGTAGTTCACTTTTCTGACACCATAGAGAATGCAAGAGTTAAGGTCTTTTTTTGTTTCTTTTTCCATGATTTTCTCCTCCATTTGATTGTAATCAGACTGAGAAAGAGGGAGAATGCAAGGTCCGAAAATGCCTGTAGCAAGCCTTGTTCTGCCGACACGTATTCCAGCGATTCGAAATGTCGAAGGGTTATATCCCGTCACACGCCGGAAAGACCGCGTGAAACTATCTGGATTATCAAAGCCAAGACACATCGAGACGTCCAGAACACTCCGGCTTGTGTGAACGAGATCGAAGGCGGCATTCGCAATGCGCCGCCGCAGGATGTAGCGGGCAAGGGAAATGCCGGTATCCCTTCTGAAGATCTCGCGCAGATAAGAGTAGGAGACACGCATTGTTCTCTCAAGTTCCGTGGATGTGATATCACGGTCCAAGTGGGCTTCCACATAGGCCAGTATAGTATGAACCAGATTGAATTGATCCAGCATTTGCTTCTCTTCCTTTTTTATAATAATCATCCGGATGACAATTTCAGTGTAGTCGATTTTTTTCTGTATGACTCGACTTTTTTGATGGAGTTTCTCAGGTGCATATCGAAAAGAATCATTTCTTTACAATTTATGTAGTCTCATGTCCCGGGGCGTCATGATATCATATAAGAAAGAATATAGCTGAATCCTATAAGAGCGGGAAAGGAAGGTCAATATGTTGGAGAAAAAGATAGCAGAACTGTTAAATGAACAGGTCAATAAAGAGTTTTATTCGGCTTATCTGTATATGGATATGGCAGGATACTTCGAATCAAATAATCTGGCCGGATTTGCGAACTGGTTTATGGTACAGACACAGGAGGAGAGAGACCACGCGATGCTTTTCCGTCAATACTTGCTGAACAATGGTGAGAACGTGAAGCTTCTGGAGATCGCTGCCCCGGATCCCTCATACACGGATTTCCGCGATCCGCTCGTCAAGGCGTTCGCCCACGAGCAGTACGTGACGAATTCTATTAATATCATTTATGATGCGGCCCTGAGTGCTAAGGATTTCCGTACTGTCCAGTTCCTCGACTGGTTTGTCAAAGAGCAGGGAGAGGAAGAGAAGAACGCTGACGACAACATCAAGAAGTTCGACTTGTTCGGCGGTGATCCGAAGAGCCTGTTCATGCTAGACAATGAGATGAAGACACGGATGTACGCACCTCCGAGTCTGATACTAACTTGACTTAAGAAGACATAAATGTGTCTGACAACCAACGAATGAGGGGCAATTGCCAAGGGGATTGATCATCACCGGGCGAGAGCCCTTTTTCATAATGTGACAATACCGGATGACAAACATCAGCGGTTATGACAGATAGTAACAAGATAAGAGTATAACCCATCCCTTGCATTGAAATTCGAGAATAATTCTTGAAAATATACATAAACATTATTGACAATAAGGTTTAGTTGGAATAAACTCGCATTAGGGTTTATTTGAAATAAACCACTTGAGGAGGCGTGTTATGAGAAGAGTTGTGTGGAGTAGGGTATTGGGGATTTTTCTTAGCATTTGTATGTTTCCGGTTTGTACCTATCGCCAGGATCCATTGCTCTGACAACAATCGTACGTGCCGAAGAATCGGGCGAACCCGCCCAAGAGACGACCACACCGACAAATGAAATGACTCTTGTTGGAGAGGAAGAGCGTGATGATTCAGACGCAACTCTTCCGCTTTAAGAAGCATTGCCTGACGATGCGCAAGAGCTGACCGACATTGAGCTTGAACAAGCCGAAGGAGTAGAGGGCTTTGTCAATCGTTGCTACAAAATTGCGCTTGGCCGCGAGGCGGACAAAGAAGGTTTCAACAACTGGGTCTCGAATCTACAAAGTCATAAGATCACTGCCATTCAGACCGCGTTCGGCTTTCTTTTCAGCACAGAATATATGAGTAAAAAAGTAGACAACGATACCTATGTAACGAACCTCTATCAACTTATGCTTGGACGAGAGTCGGATCCGGCAGGGAAGAAGAACTGGGTTGATCAGCTCAACAACGGAGCATGCCGGCAGGACATTTTTGCCGGATTTGCCAATTCTGTCGAATTCTGCCAGATCTGTGATTCCTATGGTGTGATACAGGGCTACTACAAGGCGGGTTTCGATGTCGGTCAGAGTTCTAAGATCACGGCATTCGTTCTGCGGCTGTATGCCGATTGTCTCAGTCGAACGGGAGAAAACCCGGGTGTGACAGATTGGACCAGACAGCTTGTGGAAGGAAGCAATACAGGTGCCGGTGTCGCATATGGTTTCCTTTTCAGTCCTGAATTCCTGGCGAAAAGTCTTTCATGCAAGGACTTCACTACCATAATGTATAAGACTTTTCTCGGAAGAGATCCGGAACCGGAAGGCCTTGAGAACTGGGTTTCTCAGCTTTTCAGTGGCGCATCTATGGAATCGGTTTTCTCCGGATTTGCAAATTCTGCCGAGTTTTCAGATCTTTGCACATCGTACGGAATTATAAAGGGCGACTATGCAATTCCGGGCTCAGGGCTTCACTACTTGCACGGCGTTTTGGAGGTGTCGAATGAGAGTGTGAATTTGTACGCGCTTCATGTGTGGTTTCCTGACGGTTATCCCATACCGGAGAATTATTCTCAATCAAACCAGATCTATGTTTCCGGGACCCAGGAAAAACCTGTGTTTCGATCAATGAACGGTCTTGTCAACGTCAGCGAAACCGGGTTGGTGTCAACACAAATGGTGACGTACTATGTCGATCCAATTGATGGAAGCGTGTCACTTGTTCCAAGCGGAGATCCGGATCAGTATTCATATGAGGATATGGGTATTGGTCAGGATAGGATTGAAATTACGGTCGGAGAGTATGTATTGTACGTTGAAGTGAACGTGATTGACTATTCGAAAGTGAATTTGGAGAATACTGTCAATAAATTTATCGCAGAACAGCTGACCTCATCCATGACCATGCCCGAGAAGGTGGAGAAGATCTGTAAGTACATGGCTGCTTTTGGTATTGATGATTATTATCATACTGCTGAAGTAATGATCGTAACCGGTTGTCCTTCTTCAACTAAACCCATAATGTTGTCTAATACTTCGTAGGAATAGCCTAAAGGTGAAAGCGCACAACAATTGGTTAACAGTACCGGACGATCCCAAATATC
>CAZOFY010000022.1:0-250 GCA_964579245.1 uncultured Mageeibacillus sp. | reverse complement strand
GAATTGTTCGAATACTTCTGTGATAAACTGGATATTCTTCACAGAGACAATAACAAGATGTATAACACGATTATTTCAATAGACGATGGATGTTATGTTGTCGGATTTACTTATGCCGGTGGTGGTGACGAATATCTGCTTAAGAAAGTACCGGAATACAACTACGGACCAGACAATGATTTAAACATGAGCCTATTGGATTACTACGGATTCGATCCGGTCGTAACGGTTAATGAAACGTATAAGGATA
>CAZOFY010000021.1:28560-32100 GCA_964579245.1 uncultured Mageeibacillus sp. | reverse complement strand
TTGATAAATAACCTCGTTGTTGCTCATTGATGCACATACGAGATCGTCTGTTTGCACCAATTGTGTGGGTAATCATTGATAAATAACCTCGTTGTTGCTCATTGATGCACATACGAGATCGTCTGTTTGCGATGATTGCATAGGTAATCATTGATAAATAACCTCGTTGTTGCTCATTGATGCACATACGAAAAGTCGTTTTTCGCCTATTTAGTAGGTAATCATCAACAAAGGGAGAATTAAAAGCCCTTTCTCTGAACTACGGCAAATCTCCTTAGAAACATAACAACGCCCAAAGGAATTCTCCTTCGAATGAATCCCATTCAGGTTGAAGGCGCTTTTACTGTGATAAAAAGAAGACAGCGGACTCCGAGGATTCCTGATGTGGGAAAAAAAAAGTCCGAACCGAATTCCTGCTGATGAGCATGGGTTACAACATAAACTAACTCCATGCAAGAATTCAGGGAAACCGATGTGACCAGCTGCTTCACATGAAGGAAATCGCTTGATTCCTGGTTGAAACAGCGAAGCAAAAGCGTATCGCTGAATTTCCTGCGCAAGCATCAAAACACAAAGATTCCACAATATGTGAATAAGAACCGACTCTAGCGACCCTTTTGAAAGGTCACTTGAGGTGGTTTCTCTTTAAAAACATGAAAAGGGCTCTTGCTCCAGTGATTTTTCAATCGCTTTTGCAACAGCCCTTTAGTAACACATCAAGAGTGGGATCAGACTTCTTCTACAAGAGAATCCGGGTAGATCTCCCGCTGATAATAATGTGTGTGAAGAAGCTCGTGAGCCATGTGTCCATTGGGTTCGCCAAGGAACTCTTTGTAGAGCTTCATGACGTCCGAGTTCTTATGGCTCTTTCTCTCAGGCATGACGACGTCTTCCTCGTACAAGGCCTTCGCACGCTCGGCACGGATATCGATATCCATCAAATCCTGTGCCGGTACCTGGGGCTGACCGCCGCCGCATACGCAGCCGCCATCACATCCCATGATCTCGATAAAGGCATATTCAGGAGCAGAACCGTCCCTGATCGAATCCAGAAGCTTTCTGGCTGCAGCCGTACTGTGAGCTATGGCAACGCGAAGCTTCTTGCCTCCCAATGTGACCTCAGCCTCTTTGATGCCAAGAGAGACACCACGAACTGCCTGATACTCAAAGGAAGGAAGGTCCTTCTCCTCAAGAATATCCGCAACGGTACGAAGGGCTGCTTCCATAACACCGCCGGTTACTCCGAAGATAACTCCGGCACCTGTGTACTCGCCCATCAGATCCATATCAGGACCCTCGTCGGGCAGTGCATTGAAATTGATTCCGGCCTCGCGAATCATACGAGCCAGCTCTCTGGTTGTAAGAACATAATCAACATCACGAAGTCCGTCGGAATTCGTATGCTGATCTCTGGCTGCCTCTGTCTTCTTCGAAGTGCAGGGCATAACAGAGACGGTTACAATCGATTGTGGCTCAATGCCGAATTTCTCGGCATAATATGACTTAATCAATGCGCCTTCCATCTGATGCGGCGACTTACAGGATGATAGATTCGGAAGAAACTCCGGATAGTAGAATTCGCAGAAGCGGATCCATCCCGGTGAACACGATGTGATCATCGGTAAAACGCCTCCGTTGTTGAGACGGTTCAAAAGCTCGTGACCTTCTTCGATGATCGTAAGGTCGGCACCGAAGTTTGTGTCATAGATTTTGTCGGGCCCGAGTCGACGCATGGCGGCAAACAGCTTACCGGTAGCACGTGTTCCGATTGGCAAACCGAATTCTTCACCGATTGCGGCACGAACCGCTGGTGCAACCTGCATGACAACGTGCTTATTCGGATCCTGAATGGCAGCCCATACATCCTCTGTCTCTTCCCGCTCATGAAGAGCAGCGACAGGGCAAGCGACGATGCACTGACCACAATAGACGCAGGGAGCATCTGCCATGGAAACGTCATACGCCGGACCGACAGCGGTCTCAAAACCACGATTGATGAAGGACAGAACCCCGATGGACTGCTTGTTACAGGCAGCTACACAACGTCCGCACTTGATACACTTGCTTCCGTCACGAACAATGGAATAGGACTTGTCGTCGAAAACAGATGGGCTCTTTACACCTTCATACGTAATCTTGCGAATTGCATACTCATCTGCCAGTGTCTGAAGCTCGCAATTCCGATTGCGGACGCAGGCAAGACAGTCGCGATTATGATCAGAAAGGATCATCTCCAGAGTGGATTTGCGCGTTGCTCTGACCTTGGGACTGTTCGTATGAATGATCATTCCCTCGCTGACCGGCAAAACGCAGGCAGCCTGCAAAGCGCGGGCTTTCTCAATCTCAACCAGGCAGACGCGACAAGCGCCGACTTCGTTAACATTCTTCAAAAAACATAAGGTTGGGATCTTAACGCCGGCTTTTCTTGCGGCCTCAAGCACAGTGTATGAAGACGGTACACTTACATTAACCCCATCGATAGTTAGGTTCACCATGTTCACTGATTTTCACTCTCCTTTTCGGGAAAGACTAAAAGCCGTCAAGGCCTCCAGTCACTACTTCTTTATGACCGCTCCAAACTTACAAGCATCCATACAGGCACCGCACTTAATACACTTAGATGCATCAATGAGGTACGGCTCTTTTCCGAGCACACCGGAAATACAACCGACAGGACACTTCTTTGCGCAAAGACCGCACTTCTTGCACTTCTCGGAAATGATGAAGTATTCGAGTAGGCCCTTACAAACATGGCAGCTACACTTCTTATCGATAACATGCTCAAGATATTCATTCCGGAAATGATGCAGAGTGGAAAGAATCGGGTTAGCTGCAGTCTGACCCAGCGCACAGAGTGAGCCGTTCTTCAGCGCAAGCGCCAGGCCTTCCAAGGCATCGATGTCTGCCATTGAACCGGTTCCGTCGGTGATCTTTGTGAGAAGCTCGAACATACGCTTCGTACCGATTCGGCAGGGCGCACATTTTCCACAGGACTCATCGACAGTGAACTCAAGGAAGAATTTCGCGATGTCGACCATGCATGTGTCTTCATCCATAACGATCATTCCGCCTGACCCCATCATGGAACCGACCGAAACAAGGTTATCATAATCAATCGGTGTATCAATCAACGATACCGGAATACATCCGCCGGAAGGACCGCCGGTTTGTACGGCCTTGAACGCCTTGCCGTTCGGAATACCGCCGCCGATGTCGAAGACGATCTCCCTTACTGTTGTACCCATCGGAATCTCTACAAGACCGACGTTATTAACTTTGCCGCCAAGTGCAAAAACCTTAGTTCCCTTGGAACGCTCGGTTCCGATAGAAGAAAACCATTCCGCACCCTTGGTGAGAATAATCGGGATGTTGGCGTATGTCTCAACATTGTTTAGGATTGTCGGCTTACCGAAAAGACCCTTGACTGCCGGAAACGGCGGACGAGGTGTCGGATTTCCGCGCTTTCCTTCAATGGAGCGCATGAGAGCTGTCTCTTCACCGCAGACAAAAGCGCCGGCGCCGAGACGAATATCGAGATCA
>CAZOFY010000021.1:0-28550 GCA_964579245.1 uncultured Mageeibacillus sp. | reverse complement strand
TATTCCTTTGCTTGTCGTATAGCAATAGACAGTCTCTCGACAGCGATGGGGTACTCGGCACGAACATATACAAAACCTTGATGTGCACCGATACAATAACCGGCAATTGTCATTGCTTCGATTATGCTGTGGGGATCGCCTTCAAGAATGGAACGATCCATGAATGCACCCGGGTCACCTTCGTCAGCATTGCAGCAGACATACTTCGTATCATTCTCGACCTTTGCCGCAAATTCCCACTTCATACCTGTCGGGAATCCGCCGCCGCCTCTGCCGCGCAGACCGGAAGCTTTGATCGTATTAATGATCGACATCGGATCCGGCTTCTCCGTAAGAATCTTACCGAGAGCTTCATAGCCTTCCCGAGCAATGTATTCTTCAATGATCTCAGGGTTAATGACTCCGCAATTACGCAGAGCGATGCGCATCTGCTTTTTGAAAAATCCCTTATCATCAGCCGACAGGCTCTCCGCCGACTCTTTATCGGCAGCAAGTGACATGAGTCTCTGGACATAACGGCCCTTGAGGAGATGTTCTCTAACGATTTCATCGATATCATCCGGTGAAACGCGATAGTACATTACGCCCTCGGGATAAATAACAACAACCGGTCCCTCGGCACAAAGCCCGAAGCAGCCTGTCTTAACAATCTTGATTTCCTTGTCCAGACCATATGTTGGAAGAAGCTCTTCGAACTTCTCCATGATTTTCGGAGAACTTGACGATGTACATCCGGTTCCACAGCAGACAAGGACGTGAGCACGAAATAACTCCATTTACTCGGCCTCCTTATATTTTGCGATAATTCCGGGAATCTCATCGGGAGTCAGTCGTCCGTAAACATCTTCGTTTACCATGATGACCGGAGCAAGACCACAGGCGCCTACACAACGGCAGGCCGAAATAGAAAATTTCCCGTCCTTGGATACGTCGCCCGACTTGATACCAAGAGAAGATTCGATCTTGTCGAGCAAAGATTGTGCGCCCTTAACATAGCATGCGGTACCCAGACAAATCGAGATTACTGTCTCACCCTTTGGCTTGAGTGAAAAGAAAGAATAGAAAGAAACTACTCCGTAAACCTCAGCCACCGATACGCCCAAAGCGGTTGCAACCTTTTTCTGGACATGTAACGGTAAATAGCCATAAATTCCCTGAGCCTGCTGTAAAGACGACATCAGAGCCTTCTGACCTTCGCCCTTGTGTTCAGCAAGAACGGCATCGAGCTTATTGCTCATTTCTTCCGGAGTCATTTTTGTTTTTCCCACAGTTGACTCACCTCCCACAGGCTAGGATAACATGAAAAAATCTATGGCTCAATTGAAAATTTAGAATTTTCTCTTCTTTTCACGTAAAATTCAAAAAATTAAGCAAAGAAAAGGCAAACATGAAAATCATTTCCGCTCAAACTTATGTCAATCAAATCATTTTCCGTTATAATTACCCCGATTAAGTCGAATCACCTTAAAAAGAAAGCGAAATAGATTGTATGAAACTAAACATAATCATTGAGAAGCACGAGCATGGTTTGGCTGCGTATGAGATTCTGTCTGACCGTATGCGAATGTCGCGTCTTATGATCAAGAAAATACGTCTCTACGGAAGGCTTCATGTCAACGGCGCTCCTGCCAGGATGAAGGATCCGGTCTATGAGGGAGACCATATAGAAGCTGCTTATGACGAGGAAAATGATGATGCTGTCGTTCGAGGCGACTGTGATATCCCCATCTATTTCGAGGATGAATGGCTGATTGTGTGTGAAAAGCCGGCAGGGCTTGTCACACACCCCTCCTGGCAGCATATGGATGATTCCCTGATACAGAGGCTGTCCGAGCAGCGTCTTCATCCCGTCATGAGACTCGATCGCGAGACATCCGGATTAATCGTAATCGCGAAAAACGGGTTCGCTCATCATGTCGTATCGTCGGGTCCCAGCGAGAAGAAGTATCTCGGTATCCTGCATGGACGTCTTTCTCCGGAGAATGGCACAATCGATGCGCCAATCGGCCGGGCATCGGATTCCATTATGATTCGTGAGGTTCGTGAGGACGGTCACCCGTCTGTCACGCATTATGAAACCGTGAGTTATAACAAGAATAACGACATCTCCCTTGTCTCCTTTGTCCTTGAGACTGGGCGGTGCCACCAGATTCGTGTGCATTCCCTGTATATGGGGCATCCAATTGTAGGGGACGGTCTATACGGTCCGCATTCCTGTGATTTTCCGAATCCCGGGATCTTCTCGCACGATATGGATCTCAGGATCACCCGTCAAGCTCTGCATGCCTGCTCCCTGCGGTTCATACATCCGATCACACACGAAGAATTATCCTTTACAAGTCCGTTGCCTGAGGATATGAATGCATTACTGGATGGTTCGTCACGTATATAGATGCTTCCTGAATATGGGGCTCAGCAAGTTATGGCTTCGCCTTTCTTTCGATCATTTGCTTGGCAAGATCCAATGAAATATGGTCTTCTTTTTCACCGGATAACAGTCGGGCAATCTCTTGCTCTCTCTCCCCCGGATTCAGCAGCCGGATTGATGTAAAGGTCCGTCCGTCATCCTGCTTTTTTTCGATGAGGTAATGATGATCCGTCGATGCCGCGATCTGTGCCATGTGTGTTACACAGAGGACCTGATGGCTCTTCGCAAGCCTCGCCATTTTCTGCGCGACAGCCGTTGCCGTCGCACCGGAAATCCCGGCGTCGATCTCATCAAAGATAAGAGTCGGCGTATCATCGGCTGATGCAAGAATTGTCTTAATTGCCAGCATGATCCTTGATGCCTCGCCGCCTGAGGCGATCTTCGCCAGCGGTTTCTCCGGCTCCCCGGCATTGGCCGACATCATGAACTCTGCCTCGTCATAACCGGTACGCGAGAAAAATCGATCGCGAGGCCTCTGCGCAAAAGACACGCGAAATACGGAGCCGCCCATTCCCAGGTCCGATAACTCATGCATAATGTTCTTAGACAGATCCGCGGCAGTCTTCACACGGGCCACATGTATCGCATCCGCACGCTCCATCAACGACTTCTCGATCAGGAGTCGTTTGTGATGGAGTTCGCTCAGTCTCTTCTCACTGCCGATGATCGTATCGTATTCTCCTCTGGCCTCTATCAGGAATTGCTTCATCTCGGGTATCGAGCGGCCATATTTGACCTTAAACCGGAACAGCGTATCCAGACGCTTCTCGACAGACGCCAAGGACTCTGTCGGCGCCTCCTTCTGATCTAAGTATTTATCAATATCAGAGAGAATCCCTTGAAGCGTCCACTCACAAGACTTCAACGCCTCGACCTGCCGTGCCAGTTCGGGATCCATTCCTGCAGCGGCGGCAAGATATTGACGGCTGGAGGATACGCGTGGAATGACGGATCCGTCTGAATCATCCATCAAATCTTTATACAATTGCAGGTTCTCCTGGATTCTTTCGAAAGACGCCAGAGAGCGCTTCTTCTGCATCAATTCTTCTTCTTCCGTATCTCGAAAAGCCGCCTCCTCGAGCTCATTGATCTGAAACAGGAGCAGTTCGGCGCGCTTGGCTCTAACTTCCGGATCTGTTCCAAGGGATTTGATCTCTTCGATGCATTGCCGGTATTCCGTCAGTTGTTCTGCATACAGATCAATAGCCTCGGATATCGATCTACCTCCGAAGCGGTCAAGCAGATCGAGATGTCTTGCTCTCTGGAAAATAGCCTGCTGATCATTCTGCCCGTGGATATCAATCAGCTTCGTTCCAATATCCTTCATTACGCTCAGTGTAACCAATCTTCCGTTGATCCTCGCACTTGTTCTTCCATCGGACATGATCTCACGGGAAACGATTAAAGTGTCATCAGTCTCAGGAAGGATTCCAAGCTCTTCATAATCCGAAGCCGAAAGCGTTGATGATACATGTTCATAACAGGCCTCGATAATCGCGCGCTCCGCTCCGGTACGGACTGCATCTCTTCCGACACGCTGTCCGCAAAGAGCGGAAATCGCATCGATCAGAAGAGATTTACCTGCACCCGTTTCTCCGGTAATTCCTGAAAATCCTCTTCCCGGCTCAAACACGGCTTGATCTATCAGCGCAAAATTTTTGATCTGCATTCTTGTTAACATGAGTATTGTCCTATATCTCTGAATTCAGTCTTGCATTCATATCCCGGATTGTCAGTGCTAATGCCACCGCTTCCTCCGGACTTGGTGTCGCAACAAAGACGGTGTCATCACCGGCAATCGACCCTACCACGCCGGGAAGACGGATGGAGTCCAGCGCCGAGGCTGCCCCCTGAGCCATACCGGGCAATGTCCGGATTACGACCAGATGCATGGCGGATTGGCAGCTAATGACGGATTGAGAAAATACGTATAGCAGACGTCCCGGCGCCACATCTCCCGTGCGGTCCAGCACGCTGTATTTCGCGTTACCTTGTGCATTTGTCACCTTGATAATCCCCAGCTCCTTGATATCACGGGATACAGTCGCCTGCGTGATCGCCAGACCCTGATGAATCAGCTCGCTTACAAGCTCTTCCTGTGTACCAATATCCTTCGATCGTATCAGCCGAAGAATGCTCTCTTGACGCTCATTTTTGCCCATCTTCATAAAAACTACCTCTCGCACGAATCTTCTGGCGGATCGTCTGATAATATGTCGAATATCCTATCTTGGCGATTCGGATCGGGTTCTCGGCCTTCCTGACAAAAATACTGTCAAAGGGTGATAAAGCGATGTCATTTCTTCCGTCAAGCGACAGTAAAGGTTGCTCATAATAGTCAGTCAAGCGAATCTCGACAACACTGTCCTGACTGACAACATAACTCCGATTATGTAGCGTATGCGGACAAATTGGCGTTACAAGAAATACGTCCAGATTTGGCATAACGATTGGACCTCCGGCGGCCAAGGAATATGCTGTGGATCCGGTCGGTGTTGACAGGATAACTCCGTCTCCGGAGAGCCGTTCCACATAATCACCATCAATTAGCATATCCACGGTGAGCAAATGCAGAAGATAGCCCCGTGCTATGACGATATCGTTCAGCGAAAAACCGCGGCCCTTCTCTTCCCCTTCACGGTTCTTGACAACCACCTCTAACCGGATACGATCCTCAATTACATAGCTCCCGGCAAGGATACGGTCGAGTGCATCCGAAAACTGGTCGGGGTGAATCTCCGTAAGGAAACCGATACTTCCAAGATTGACCCCGATAATCGGTATCCCATCTGAGTAGTGATGATGGACAGCCGATAGAAAGGTTCCGTCGCCGCCGAAGCTCAGCAGCATGTCACAGGAATCATAGGAGGCAATTCGTACGTCGGGACTTAGCCCAAGGGGCGTATTCTTATATTTCTCATCAACAACTGCCTCGCACCCCTTTGCCTTGATCATCGAGACGGCGCTGAGAGTAAAAGCATAGTCCTTGTCTTTCACTGGATTCGATACGATACCGAAAATCATGTCTCTCCCCTTGCTACGGGCGAATTATGCATTTTTTTGCATATTATACAGGTGATTATACATGTAATCCGACTAAACTTCACTAGGATATAGACGAAGAATCATTAAGATTCAGAAATGTTTTCCGGATGCATCAAATTACGGACCTTTTTAGCGATTCCGGTACTGTCCATTTCCTCATGACGTAAAAGTTCGTTTCTCAAGCCGGCGGGCAAGGCGTGATCATCAATGCCGACCGGTATAAACGGAACATGGATTCCGCGCTTCATCAAGAGCATGGATACCTGCGAAGAAACGCCGCAATGCGAAAGTCCGTCCTCACAGCAGAGAACTCTCCCTGTACTGCGGATTGATTCCAGGATCGTATCCTCATCCAGAGGCTTTATCCAACGAAGGTCTATGACTTCACATTCGATTCCTTCCTCTCTAAGGATATGAGCAGCCTCCAGAGCTTCAACACTCATAACTCCCGCAGACAGGATTGTGACATCTCTCCCGCGCGTCAAATATCTCGACTTGTGATGACCGGATGTCTCGAAGACAGAGGGAGCCGACGCTTCCGAGCAACGAGGATAACGGACCGCGACCGGTCCCTTTGCGGTATTAATCGCGTAATCCAGCATCTGCTTCAGTTCGACATAATTCGCGGGAGCCAATATCTCCAGACCGGGCATGGCCAGCAGCATCGATATGTCATAGAGACCCTGATGTGTCTCTCCGTCTGGTCCAACAATCCCTGACCTGTCGATCGCCAGGACAACATGAAGCTTCTGTAGGCATATATCATGCAGGATCTGATCGTATCCACGCTGAAGAAAGGTCGAGTACAATGCTACGACTGGTATCAGACCGTTAGCCGCCAATCCGGCTGCCATCGTCAGGGAATGTCCTTCGGCGATACCGACGTCGAAAAAACGATTCGGAAACAGTACCTGAAACGGCTCGAGTCCCGCGCTGGATTTCATGGCGGCGCAGACAGCTACGACATCTGTATTCTTCTCGGCCAGTTCCACCAATGATTTACCAAAAGCGGATGTAAAGGTACTGCTTCCGCAGCAGTCACATCCAAGCTCCAAATCAAAGGGCGCTACGCCATGATATTGCGAAGGGGACGCCTCGGCAAAATTGTAGCCTTTCCCCTTCTTCGTGCAGACATGAAGGATAACCGGCTTGTTGATGTGTTTGACAGTATCCAGATACCGTAAGAGTGTTGGAATGCTGTGTCCGTCGATCGGACCGTAGTAGCGAAATCCCAGATCCTCAAAAATGACCGGATGACTTCTGCGGATCGCAATTCGAATGGAGTCTTTGATAAATGCAATCAGAGAAAAAACAGCTTTCCCCAGGACAGGTATTTTATTCAATACTTTTTCGGTGGATGTCTTCAAGTCGATATATTTCTGTGAGGAGCGCATGGATGCCAGCTTCTTGGATAATGCTCCGACGTTATTGTCGATCGACATCATATTGTCATTCAAAATTACGATCAAATTCTTAGAAAACTGTCCGGCATCATTCAACGCCTCATATGCCAAGCCGCCGGTCAGTGCGCCATCGCCGATTACTGCAATGACCTTGCCCTTCTCTTTCCGATTTTCCTTGGCACGAAGCAATCCCAACGCAGCCGAGATGGATGTACTGCTATGACCCGTATTAAAAAAATCATACTTGCTTTCTGAGCGCTTCGGGAAACCCGAATAGCCGTTGTAGTCACGGAGAGAATCGAAAAAATCACGTCTTCCCGTCAATATCTTATATGCATAGCTCTGGTGTCCTACATCCCAAACAATCTGATCCTCTCCGGCAAAATCGAAGCGGGCCATCAGTGCGACCGTGAGCTCAATCACCCCGAGATTCGAAGAAAGGTGTCCGCCTTTTTTCGACACACCGGAAATAATCATATCACGAAGGTCTGCAGATAATAATCGCATTTGCTCCGTGGTCAGGCCTCGTATCTCTGACGGGTCCTGAATTTTGTCAAGAATATCACTCATTTATCGATCCCTCTTAAACAAATATTCCGTAATCCCTTCCAAAAAGGAAACAGAAAATCCCAAATTGCTTATGGTCGTAAGGTTATGTCCGGCGGCTTCGATCTCATCAGCAAGATATTTCGAGGCCTTCTCCTCACCAAATAGTGTGACAAAGGTAGACTTATTCTCTACCTGGTCCTTACCGATCGATTTCCCGAGAATGTCTTTTGTCGATGTCACATCCAAAAGATCATCCTTGATCTGGAAAGCAAGTCCGATGTGAGAAGCGTACTCATCAAGATTATGCTCCAATTCTGGATTCACGTCATCATATTCAGAGAGAAGGAACGGGATCATTACAGGAGCCTTCAATAAACATCCTGTTTTTTTCGCGTGCAGTTCATGTAATTTCTCCGATGAAATTTGCATTCCCTCTGAAAGAATATCAATTGTCTGACCACCGATCATTCCGTCGCTCCCGGCCATGCGCGAGAGAAAATAACCTGCCTTGGCCTTGGATTTGGAAGTATCATCCGCCAGGCATTGTTTGAGGCATATCTCATATGCTCTGTTCAGCAAAGCGTCTCCGGCCAAAAGCGCTATGGCTTCCGAAAACTGGATATGGCAGGTAGGTTTCCCTCTCCTGAGATCATCATTATCCATACAAGGCAAGTCATCATGGATTAGGGAATATGTATGTATCATCTCGATTGCACAGGCAAAAGGCAATGCGGCATCGACACTTACACCCAGCATTTCAGCCGTTCCCAAGAGTAAAGCCGGCCGAATTCTCTTGCCGCCTGCACGCAGACTATACAGAGCCGCTTCCTTGGTTCGGTCGATTGATGGATCGTCCTGCAAAAACCAGATCGGCAGGGCTTCCTCTATCATGCTCTGATAAGCGGACAGGGCATCGCGGAACGATTTCCCGTCTGTCATCATGCATCACCCGCTTCCATTCCCAACTCCGCCAGAAAGTCTGCCTCCGCTTCGGAATTCTCTGGATTTGTCAGAATTCTGACTCGCTTCTCGATATCATTCAGCCGCTTCGTACACAAGGATGACAGGTATACTCCCCGCTGATAAAGATCAATAGAGTCCTCCAAAGTGCCATCTCCGGAATCCAATCCGGCTACGATTCTCTCGAGTTCCTCCATCGCTTCTTCAAAGGATAAGGCATCATATTCCTGATACTCTGTCATAATAGGCCTCCTCTTGTTTCAACAGAATCCGTTGTACAATGAACCGCTCCGTCAGCAAGAAAGATCCGGAGCTTCTGTCCGCTAACAATCTTCTTAATGGATGTAATTGGTTTATCGCTCTTGTGATCAGTTACGACACTATAACCTCTGATCAGAATCTTCAGCGGACTTAAAGCATCGAGTCTTTCGATCTGATGGTTCAGCCTGGTCCCCGAAACATTCAGATTTCTCACAAGAGATCGATCCATTCGTTGCACCATCATATCAATACGTTGTGAAAACAGTTCTACTCGATGCATGGGCTTCGCCAGAGCGTTACTGCCTGATAAGGCAGCAAGCTTCTGCCGCTTACGGTCGATCCGTCCTGTGAGAAACATCTGAAGCAAGTCTCGTTTACCGAGGATACGCTGATGCCATTCCTCCTTAACGGGCATGATTAATTCAGCCGCGGCAGAAGGAGTCGGCGCTCGTAGATCGCTGACAAAATCACAGATTGTGAAATCCGTCTCATGTCCGACCGCCGATATAACAGGAATGGTCGAAGCATGGATCGCTCTGGCAAGAGCTTCATCATTGAAGCAGTACAAATCCTCTGCCGATCCACCTCCGCGTGCAATGACAATCACGTCGACCTTGGGATGAGTATTAAACCACAGAACCCCCTCACGTAAGGTCTTGGCGGCTGTCGCTCCCTGAACGGCAGAAGGATATATCAATACATCAAAATTCGGATAACGTCTGGTAAGGATTTGTACGATATCACGAATGACTGCGCCCTTCGGAGAAGTGATCACCCCGATCCTTTTCGGAAGGAAGGGAATCGGTTTTTTCACTCTTTCGTTAAAAAGACCCTCAGCCTCCAGTTTTGCCTTCAGCTTCTCATACTGAACGAAAAGGTCGCCTATCCCGCCAAGCTCCATGTCATACACAACAAGCTGGAATCTGCCGTCCCTGTCGTATAACGTTGCTCTCGCCGTAACAACGACAGAAAGTCCATTATCCGGGGCAAACGAAAATAGCGACGCATTTCCTCGAAAAGCGACGCAATTGATCTGACATTCCTTATCCTTAAGTGAAAAATAGATGTGACCGGACGGATATTTCTTGCACCCGGAAATCTCTCCGCGGACTCGTACCGAGGAAAGGATCGGATCGGATGACAGGAGCTCGCCGGCATAGCGATTGAGCTCCGATACAGAATAGACCGCTGTCATTGCTTTGGACCCGGTTCGATACGGCCCAGGACCGCGTTGATGTACGCTCTTGATTCTTCCGTACTGTACTTCTTGGCCAGAATTACGGCCTCATTGATTGAAACACTGACGGGGACGTCTTCACAATTCCGAATCTCAAAAGTCGCAATACGCAAAAGAACAACGTCCACCTTAGGAAGCCGTTCTGTTTTCCATCCCTTGAGCAACGGAGAATAGAAATCGTCAATCTCTGTAAGCTTATTTGTCACACCGGATACCAGGCGATCAAAATACTCTGAATCTGAAGCATCCAGAGGATATTCATTCAAGAAAATTTCCCGTTGTTCTTCCGGTGCGGATTTACGAATATCCATTTGATAAAGCAACTGAAATGCATATTCACGCGCCTCTCTTCTGCTCATCTAAACCTCCCCGGTGGTATTATTTTGTCAAGGAAATTCTTAAGACGCTCTTTGTCGGAAAAAAGCCGAACCCCGATCAAATAACCGGCAAGCGTCATCAAGACAATAAAAAGTGTTCGAAGAACACCGAAGATAACCAGTAAAACTGCAACAACAAAAGCGGCAGTACCTCCGATAACACCGGCGTTTCTGTCCTGCAGCATATCGAGAAAACGTGAAAACATATGCTTCATGACGCTTATCTCTCAACCTTGGCGACGACAGGCTCGACTCGGCTGACCCTCACCGAGACGGATTCCACGGGGATACCGGTATATCTCTCGATATCCTTCTTCACCCGCTCCTGCACCTTCGACATCATTGCCGGAACCTCTACGTTGGCATATAAAACCGTATTCATCTGAACGCGGATTGCGTCTTCCTTACCGGAGAATACATGCGCCTTTGCCGACTTGATCCCAACCTGTGCGCTCTTGGCCGAGTTCAGAGCAATACTCTCAATCGCGTCAACACCGATATCAACCGTGCCGATATCCGTCTGGCGGATTCTCGTACGGCTTAATCTGCCGGAAAGAATGGCAAAAGAAACAGCCCAGACAGCCAGGCCTAAAACCGCAATGATGGAGAACAAAAAGATCCACCGATAAACGGAATCCCGCACAATATAAACGAGAGCTACATTCATGTCCCCGTAAAACGCATCGTCGACAAGTCCGGGCAGAAGAACGACCCCGATGACCGACAGAAGCAGAGAGAAAAAGATCATGATAAAACGTTCAAAACGGCTCAAACGGAAGCCTCCTCTCTGACAACGACACCGCAGACATGAACATCCACGGACTCTACGACAAGGCCAGTGAACTTCTCCACATCCGCCTTAACATGTTCCTGTATCGTCCACGCCACTTCAGGAATTATCATACCATAATATACGACAGGATAGACAGTAATCGAGACAAAACCATCGTCGTTCTCATGAAAAACAACACTGACTCCCTTGCCCTCATGGACGACGCCAAGGGTCTCCTTGATATAAACACCGGGTGACGGCTTTAAAAAGGCGACGCCGATGGACTCTAGCGCTGCTTCAGCGGCATACTGTGCCACGAAGCCCTTCGACATCGATCGTTCGCCCTTGATGGTCTCCGTCACCTGATTCTCGTTTGCCATGCTCTATCACTCCGGTCTTCCCCTAATGGGGAATCGAACCATCGCGCCGTCATATCTTCCGATCAGGCACGCTCTATATATTCTCCCGTACGCGTATCCACGCGGACGACTTCATCCTGATTCACAAAGAGAGGCACTTTTACTGTTGCGCCGGTCTCCAGAACAGCAATCTTGCTTGCGTTATTCGCCGTATCTCCGCGAACACCCGGCTCGCACTCCGTGATTCGAAGCTCCACAATAATCGGAAGCTCTACGCCAAAAACCTTCCCTTTGTAAGAAAGAACCTTACAAATCATTTCCTCTTTCAAGAACTTGATCGAATCGCCGATGTCGGCGGCCGACATTGGCCGCTGCTCGAAGGTGTTCTGATCCATGAAATAATACAGCTCACCATCAGAGTAAATGTATTGCATATCATTCCTGTCAAGTCTTGCTTCTTCGAACTTTTCATTCGGGTTGAAGGATCTCTCAACAACGCCACCGGTCTTCACATTCCTGTACTTGGTACGAACAAATGCTGCGCCTTTTCCCGGCTTAACATGCTGGAATTCGACGACAGAAAAAACCTGTCCATCCATCTCGAATGATATTCCGTTTCTAAAATCTCCTGCGCTGATCATATAAGTCTCCTCTCAAAATCCATCGTATGCCGTCTGTAAAGAACAGCAGAAAAATTCATGCTAACATATTTTACTTGACGCATGCCTGAACTGCAAGACTTTCCGAAAACTTTCATGCAACCGGAAAGACAGCATTTACGGTAGTAATCAGTATTTATGCAGCTTTCTCACCAGTCTTTCTATCGGCCGCTTGATTCTTACATACAGAACTTCTTTCTTGTGAATACGCTCGACGAGAATGGAATATACCCCTGCACGGTTGGCGGCAACGATATCAGTGAATATCTGATCTCCGAAAAAAACAGCCTCATCCGACTTAGCCTGCATCAGCTCGAGCGCCCGATAAATTCCGGACGGGGAAGGTTTTCTTGCAAAGGAAACACACTGTATGTCAAGCTCAGCGGCAAACTCAGCTGAACGGGTCGATCTTGCATTGGATACAATACAGCAGGAAAATCCGGCGTTTTGCAGAAAAGCGATTGCCTCTTTGGAGTAGTTGGAAGGCTTGCTGACGTGGTCATTCGCCAATGTGTTATCCAAATCCAGAAGCGCAACCCGAAACCCCCTGCGTGATAGGTCTGTCACCGGGGCATCAACAACTCTCTTGATCACCAGACTGGGAGTCAGCATGTCTTTAACTCTCATATTCCCTCGTTTCGCTTTTCTTATACCTTACCATGATGCAACATCAAATGGCAATTCTTGCAATTTCTTTCTCCTCTTTCCATATCTTACTTGAAAAGAAATGATATGTCCGATTATAATTGACAGGACACAAGATGAAAACAGCTGTAACAGAAGGAGGACGAGGACTCAATAGCCCTCGTAAATAGTATGAAAGTTGCAAAATTCGGAGGCTCTTCACTTGCCGACGCTTCTCAGATTAAGAAGGTATGTGATATTTTACTGAGCGATCCCGACCGTCTGTTTCTGGTCGTATCGGCACCCGGTAAACGATATAAGTCTGACATAAAGGTTACTGATCTTCTCATTGCGCTCGCTAATGCCCGTCTCGCAGGCCAATCCGGCGATAAAGAGCTGGCATCCGTCGTGCTTCGTTACGAGGAAATCGCCTCTGAGCTCTCCGTCGAAGGTGTGATGCCCTCTATTGTGGAGAATCTGACATCCCTCTCTCAGGCTTCACGAGAACACCCGGATCGCTATATGGATGCTCTCAAGGCCGCCGGAGAGGACAACTGCGCCCGATTGGTTGCCGCTTACCTTTCTTCGATCGGTCATACAGCGTATTATTGTGATCCGAAGGAAGCCGGTCTTCTTCTCACCTCGGATTTCGGAAAAGCACATGTAATGAATGAGTCCTATGTCAATCTGGGCACTTTGACTCAGAATTCCGGAATTTGTGTATTCCCAGGATTTTTCGGTTATTCCCCCGAAGGTGATGTAGTAACCTTTTCCCGCGGAGGCTCGGATATCACAGGCGCTATTCTTGCGGCCTCGGTCAACGCAACCGTTTATGAAAACTGGACAGATGTAGACTCTGTCTTTGCCGTGAATCCGGCACTGGTCAAGGACCCCTTCCCAATCAGGGAGATCACCTATGATGAAATGCGAGAGCTTGCTTACGCGGGTTTTTCCGTATTGCACGAAGAAGCATTGTATCCGGCGTACCAGAAGGGTATCCCGGTCCATATCCGCAACACAAACAACCCTTCATCAGACGGAACCATGATCGTCAGTAAGCGACGTAATTATGATTCTCTTGTTACGGGTATTGCCGGAGAAAAAGGCTTCTGTACTCTGAACATGAGCAAGTACCTGATGAACAAGGAAGTTGGTTTCCTGATGAAAGTCCTTAACATCATCTCAGATGAGGGAATATCCATCGAACATATGCCTTCCGGGATTGATTCCGTTTCCGTAATTATTCGTTCGACCGAGCTTTCACCGGATAAGGAGCGCCGAATCGTCGAGCGGATCAGCTTGGAGTTGAATGTCGATGAGATCTCCGTCAAGCGTGATCTATCTATTGTCATGATCGTCGGAGAGGCAATGGCGAAGACTGTCGGTACAACCGCACGCGCGGCAACTACTCTCAGCAAGGCCGGAATCAACTTGGAAATCATCAATCAGGGTGCTTCCGAGATCTCCGTAATGTTTGGTGTCCGAGATGAGTACTGCAAGTATGCCGTTCGCGAATTATATAAGGAATTCTTCATGAAGTGAATCCAGACCGGTAAGATTTATAAAACAGGGTCTGTCTCAAAAGATTTGAAAGAAGCAGACACTAATGGTTGAACGAAGATTCTGCCATATGGACGTGCACTTCAGAAAAAAGTCTTTTGCGACAGTCTTTTACATGACACAGCAAAATACGAATCTCTGAGAAACAAATCGAAGCACGTTTTTAGTCACACTCTCAATCCAACATCGCCGGCGCAAAAATACGGCCTAGATTCGCGGTTTGGCCATTCTAGGCCGCAAAATCTCGTTCCCGACCCGTTCGCCGCCGCTAAAATACGGTCTAGATTCACAATTCGGCCGTTCTAGGCCGTAAAATCTCGTTCCTAACCCGCTCGCCGGCGCAAAAATACGGCCTAGATTCGCGGTTTGGCCATTCTAGGCCGCAAAATCTCGTTCCCAACCCGTTCGCCGCCGCTAAAATACGGCCTAGATTCGCGTTTCGGCTGTTCTAGGCCGTAAAATCTCGTTTCTAACCCGCTCGCCGGCGCAAAAATACGGCCTAGATTCATAATTCGGCCGTTCTAGGCCGTAAAATCTCGTTTCTAACCCGCTCGTCGGTGCAAAAATGCGGCCTAGATTCGCATTTCGGCTGTTCTAGGCCGTAAAATCTCGTTCCCGACCCGTTCGCCGCCGCTAAAATACGGCCTGAATCCGAGTTTCGGCTGCTCTAGGCCGTAAAATCTCGTTCCCGACCCGTTCGCTTATCTTCACCTCAAATGCAAGACTCTCGTCCAACGATCTGGCGCACCTTGTTTTGCAACATCCCTTTTTGGATCGAATGTTAATCGGATGGATCCGTCTACGTTAAAGCCGTCGTTTGCGTTGTGCTTTCCGATGTCGTCGTTTGTGTTGTGCTTTCCGATGCCGTCGTTTCCGTCGTACTCTCCGATTGAGACGATTCTGATGAGCTTTCCGCCGATGTAGTTTCCGTGGTTTGTTCTGTTGGCTTGCTCGTCGTCTCCTTCGACTCGGATTCGCTTGTCTGTTGTGTGCTTGATTCTGTCGGTACCGTCGTTTCTGACGTCTCCGGTGCCAGGGTTTCCATCTCCGCCTGCGTTGATTCCGTTACTGCTTTCGTCGTTTCTGCAGAAGCCTCTGAAGGCGGAGTCGTTACCGCGGTTTGTTCCTGAGTCGGGATCGGTGTCGGATCCGCATGCATTTCCGCCAAGGTTTCCCCGATCGTCGGATCCTGATCTGTCAAAAGTGCCGTTAGGACGTATCCCTCCGTACCGCCTGTTGTCTTTACTCTCGAAAATGATCCGGATTCATCAAAATATGTGACAACCTCTCCCTTAGATAGTGTACCGGATGGTTCTGCATCCAGAGACGGCTGCGGATAGATAGAAACAAGATCTGCCGTCACATACTTGACCTTGCCTAAAGATTCAACCATCGACTCTGTCGGTGTTGTGGAGGCAGGTATAAAGTTCCCCAAACGGAAGAGAACCGTTAATCCCAAATATCCGGCGAGCGCGAACCCAACAAATATGCCGATCGGCATGAGTACAGATCTCAACTTACTTCCAGGCTTTGTTGTTCTTCTTCGCGACAACTCATCCACTCCTTTACCGGCCTTTTTACTCAGCTCCTGTGAGCCCGAACCTTCTTCTTGATTTCTCGATTCCAGTATCGAACGGACAGGCTCACTCTTGGAAGCATCCGGCGATATGGGGGCTTTCTGTCCCCGGATGGCGACGCCTGAGAGAGTAGTATTCATCCGGTCCTTCGACGGCATCACCATTGTCTCGTCAATACGAATAATTAATGCCGAAAGTCCGCCTTTAATATTCATTTGAGCAAGTCGAATCAGTTCTTCCGTCTTGTATTCCGGATGACTCGGTGAAGTCAGAATCGCATCACGACTTTGAAGATCCAGGGCCTCGTCGATCCCCGTACCCAGAAGAGCAATCTCATCACCAGGCTGAAGCTTAAGAAACACACTTTTTTCTGCATGGACCGGCCCATCCTGGATAAACCGGCCTATGTACTGCGTCAGTACGTTGCGCTCCGGATGTGTTTTCTCAGCATCCGATGAAATAGCACCGGTCTGAACATAGCGGTGGGCAATCGTCTGATTCTCCGAGAGCGGTATGACCTTGCCGTCCCGAATTAAAACTGCCCTTGTATTACCGACATGGATGAGTCGGAGCGTATCTCCTTCTAATAAAATGATTGACACGGAAACCCGGATCGGTGAACCGTTGTTTTTGATGGAAAAGTTGCAAACGGAAGTATTGAGATCCTGAATAAGCTGTTCCGAGAAGTTCGGAAAATCCAGAACCGAACGGGTCTGTGCCTCAGCCGTTTCCTTCTCAAGTATACGCATTACGGCCTGCAACGCCATGGCAGCCAGTGTATCATCACCTTGTGCCGAAGCTAAAGCAAAGATCTGTACAGGTGCATTTGACGAAGCGGATCTTCGAAATGAACTGTTGAAATCCGGCGGCAGGCGAAAAAGATTATGCATGAATCCATTCTCTTGTGCCAATCTATGTATCATATTTGTCTCTAGCTGAAGAGAGGCGGAGGTTTTGCTCATGATGCGCTCCCTCCCCATATATATTCTTGAAGCTTCGGCAGTTGTGCTTCCCAATCGATTATCATCATCCATGGATTCTCCTGAACCGTGTACAGGCCGTCATCCGGGATACGGTACTCGACAATTTGACCAACCAGAGACAGCGAGGCAGTGCCAACGCGAAGAAGGTCAGCCTGTGTCATATTTGTTTCGAACATTCCTGCAGAACTCTCAAGAAAAGCTAACTGTTTTAGAACATTCTGAGAGGCCAGCTTCTTCATTAAAGCAGATGCTACCGTCCGTTGCCGACTTGTACGAACAAAGTCCGAATCAGCGTATCGAATGCGGGACCACGCGATCGCTTGAGTTCCGTTCAGTGTCTGATAGCCTGAATGATCAAGAAGAGCGACGCTGGAACCAAGAAGCATATTCTGCTCATTGATGCTCTGGTTGGCATACTTGACTTCCTGAGGCTGGACATCAATCTCGATACCTCCGACGAGATCGATCAGTGAAGTAGAGCTGGAAAAATCAAGCATGACAAATCTCTGTATATCCAGATTAAAATTCTCGTTTATTGTATTGATCAGAAGTCCGACTCCTCCATATGCATAGGAGTGAGTCAGTTTGTCCGTCTGTGACCGCCCCTCAATCGTCACGCCGCAGTCTCTCATGAGAGAGATAAGCTTTATCGACTTCGTACGGTTATCCAAGGAGACAATCAGAACAGCATCCGCCCTCGCCTTTACGTCATCAGTACCGCGTGCATCAATGCCAAATACCAGAATATTCTCAATATCTTTATCCTTCTGATCTACCTGCTTGATCGGGAATCTCTCATCCACATAAACCTTAGTATGACCGCCGTCAGCCCAAGAAGAAGAGGTATCTCCGACAGAGACCTCTTCGTTATCCAGTGATCCGAGATCCAGTGGCGTATAGTCCTGATTGTTCACAATTGATATGGGGGAATACCCTACTTTTCCCATTAATTGAAAAAAATAGACAGCACCTCCCGTAGTCAGACCAAGTACGGCAACAAGCATATAACAGAGAGCTTTTATTACTTTTTTCTTAAAAGATGTCGGTTTTATTACAGCCGATCTATCGTTGTTTATAATTCCATTTGTGTTGATTGGAGCCCGTGACACAGCACTTTGCTCCTTTTTTGTCCTCATGAATCGTCCTCTCTTTCTCTGCACAATTACACAAATTGTATAAGATTTGGAATATGATTACAAGAAAACCGAAGAATTGCCGCAATTTGAACCTTGTCATCATGTGATAGAATATAGTCAGTCAAAATTCAACCCCTAGGAGAAATTTATGAAGAAATCCAATATCATCAAGTCTATCTCACTTTCTTTGGCCATTGCCTCAGTGGCCCTGATTGTCGGAGCATGTGGTGACAATAAGCCTGTAGAGACCTCCATTCCGACCACATCTGTTACGACTGCCGCAACTACAACAAAGCCTGTCAAGGCTACCCTCTCTCCAACGGATCCTGATTCTCCGTATGCGATCAATCCGCTGACCGGTGTTCAGGATATGGACAAGAGCAATGTCGGCAAGAGATCTTTTTCCTTCTCAATCAATAATCACCCGCAAGCTCTTCCTTCTCGCGGAGTCAGCGCTTCCGAAGTCATTTATGAGTTTGAGACGGAGGGCGGACAAACAAGAATGCTTGCTCTGTTCTCCGATATCACCAAGATTCCTGAGGTAGGATCTCTGCGAAGTGCCAGAATCATAGCGGCCGATCTTTCCGCGGGAACAAACACGATCTTTATCCATTATGGAAAGAACGCCCGTGTTCCGGACTTTCTGGCAGCTAATGATATTGATCACGTCGATGGCAATGATTACAGCAAAGAGCGTGACAAATCTGTTGACGGTAAGATAACTCTGCCTGACGGCATTTATTTCTGGCGCGACTCTGATTGGATGGATACACGCGACCTTGAACATACGGCTGTTACAAACGGCGAGAACGTATTAAGAGCTATCAAGGATTTTGAAATTCCTCTCGAGGGCGAGACTCCTCCTCTGTTCTCCTTTAATCCGGAAGGCTCCGCAGCCTTAGCAAGTGGAAAGGCATGTAAGGAAATCGTTGTATATTTCTCATCCAACAATCCGGATTCGACCTTTACTTACGATCCTGCCACAAAGCTTTACATGAAGAGCCAGTATGATGGAGACAAGCAATTTGACGAGACGAACGGAGTCCAGATTGGTGTAACCAACGTCGTTGTTCTTTTCGCGAACATCAAGAACCATGGCGATACTACGATCGATGCTTATTTGACAGATGGCGGAACAGGTTATTATGCTTCCGAGGGCAAGATCATCCCGATCACCTGGTCCAAGGCCGGCCCGAAGGATCCGATCCTCCTCATGGATGAGAAGGGAAATTCGATCGATGTGAATTGCGGTAAGAGCTATATCAATGTTGTAAGGAACACCCAAGCCGAGGAGACAGCCTGGTCGTAAAGTCAATAAATCTTGAATATGAAAACTCGCCGGTCAAAAGAATCGGCGAGTTTTTTTATTTTATGCTATGCTTTGCTGCGATCAGTTTTTCTTCCGAAACAGGAATCGAAAAAGCCGCGCGATAAGCTTAACGATACGAATAATGACCAATGCGAGGGCAACGCCGAACAGATTCTGCATGAAGTGCAGGATATTGGCTGCATGTCCGGGCACAAATAATAAGAAATATTCAATACACGAAGAAAAGAAAACAACAAACCAGAAGGTGATCGCTTCTGACACCGAAACTCGAAAAAACAAAAGCTTCATGTACGATTTTGCTTGATGAGCAAATTTCAAATGCGCCGTAGAAACAATGGCTGCATACGCAAAAGCGGTCAGCAGCGCATAACAGAACACACGAATAAAATACATAAAGATTGGGAAATCAACAGAAATCTTAAGGTCCGCTAAAAACCGGAGAGCAAATTGTTCAGATCGAAAATTCTCGAGAGTCGTAGAATAACTATAGATAGTGATCAATGCGACGACAATAATCCAGCTGATGACGCTTGCTGCCAAAAGCCCTTTATTGGACACCTTCTTAGCTGAATCTTGTTCCATCTGATCTTGCTTCATAATATCACCTTATCGAAGAAATGATTGCGCGTATATACTTATACATCTCTTCCCGTCTGATTTCCTGACTAAAAAGCATTTTAGGTCTGGCAAAAAGAAATTTCAAGTAAGTAAAAATTCGTGACCGGTAATAGGCATATAATGCCGTATTGTAGATTCGCGGATAGTGCTCCTTTGTAAACTCGCAGATCTCAACACTGGCCTGAATATAATCAAAGTATTTCGCGTTAAATGTCGAGTGGATGATGCTTCCTGCTCTCTGTCGATAATAGTACTTGATTTCTTTGGAATATACAATTTTATCTGCCAAGTGGAGAATTTTATAGGTCGTATAAAGATCCTCGTAGAGGTGTCCGGAAGGAAATCGTATCTCTTCAAGCAACTCGCGTCGGAAGAGTTTGTTCCATACGAAGGATTCGTAATATCCCACCTGAAGCATTTTCTTGATAGCCTCTTCCGAATCCATGATATGGATCTTCCGATTCGGAATATGCGGCAAGGACCGCCCGCGAGGCAGTGTCTTAACATGCCCGCATATGGCTATGTCCGCTTGGTGTGTCTCCAGAATGTCTTTCATATGGGCAAACATATCACAGCTGATAAAGTCATCGCTGTCCATGAAACCTATGTATTCGCCTCTGGCCACGGCAAGGCCGGCATTTCTCGCATCTGAAGGTCCACTGCTTTTCTTGTGAATGACACGGACACGGCTATCCAGAGCTGCATATTGATCACAGATCTTCCCGCTTGCATCCAGAGAACCATCGTCAACAAGAATGATTTCAATGTCCTCATACGTTTGCCGCAGAAGACTTAAAACACATTCATCGAGATATGGCTCCGCACCAAATACAGGCACGATGATGCTGATCAATTGCTTATCCTCCTTAGCAAGGTTTATTAGAGTTACTCAACACGTTTCTACTCTGCGTATCCACGTTAATTGAGCTTCAGTCACGCATCTTGTTCTTCATAGATCTATCAATGTCGCGTTTGGCATCCTTAGCCAACTGCACATCACGTTTATCATAATTCTTTTTTCCTCGAGCCAAACCGATCTCGACCTTGACTTTTCCTTCGGAGAAATAGCATCTCGTCGGAACAAGAGTCAGCCCTTCCTGCTTGATGATTGAGTATAAGCGAATAATCTCACGCTTATGCATCAGAAGCTTTCTTGTACGCATAGGGTCCTTGTTCGAGCGGTTTCCCTGCTCATACGGACTGATATGAACACCAATCAGCCACATCTCCCCGTTCTTGATCTGGACATAACTGTCTTTGAGGTTCATTTTCCCGGCGCGGATCGATTTTACTTCAGTCCCAAAAAGAGCTATACCAGCCTCAAACTTCTCCTCAATATAGTAATCGTGAAAAGCCTTCCTGTTATCTGCTATGTTCTTGGTTCCTTTTTGCCTTGCCATTTTGAAACTCCTTGTTGTTTTCAGCCAAGCCGAAGCGAAGGCTCTGCATTCATGGAAAGTGTGTCACGTTGTCCGCCCTTATATCGATAGTACCCCGCCGACGCGATCATCGCCGCATTGTCTGTACAAAGGATTGGTGGAGGAATATGAACGGAAATACCATCCTCTACTGCTCTGACCCGCAAGTCGTTGCGCAAATAGGTATTCGCACTGACTCCGCCCGCAAGGCACAAATGCTTTGATCCGTTTATTTTACAGGCAGAGATCGCGTTAGTGACCAGTGAATCGACTACTGCGTGCTGGAATGAAGCGGCAAAGTCACAAACAGAAATCTCTTCTCCCTGCATCTTTGCCAGGTTGATCCGGTTCAGAGCAGCCGTCTTGATTCCGCTGAATGAATAATCGTATGAATCCTGAAATCGGGTTCGCGGAAAGACATATCGATGAATGTCGCCGCCTTGCGAGGCTCGATCAATCTTTGGTCCGCCGGGATAGCCCAAACCAATCGCTCTTGCGATCTTGTCAAAGGCCTCTCCGGCAGCATCGTCACGTGTCCTTCCCAATACCTCATACTGCGTATAGTCTGTAATTTTCACGATATGACTATGTCCGCCGGATACGACGAGGCAAACAAAGGGGGGTTCCAGGTCCTGATCCGCTAAATAATTCGCACAGATGTGGCCTTCAATATGTCCGACACCAACCAGGGGAAGCCCTGTGATCTCGCAGATTCCCTTCGCGGCAGAGACACCGACCAGAAGAGCTCCGACCAATCCGGGCCCCTTGGTTACACATACAGCCGATAAGTCCTTATAATCCGTTTCAGCATCCGTCAAAGCCTGTCGGATTGTCGGAAGGATTGCCTCAACGTGCATTCGCGAAGCAATCTCCGGAACAACGCCGCCATACATGGAATGGAGGTCTGCCTGTGATGCAATGACGTTCGATAAAATAGTCCGTCCGTCTTGAACGACAGCGCAGCTGGTCTCATCACAGGAAGATTCTATTCCAAGTGTCAAACAAGGCTTCATTTCAATCTCCATCACTGAAAGTGTGTTGCCAGAAAATCAAGAATCTCCTGGCGATATGCCTGCGGGTTTGAAGCATATGACATTAAATACTCTGCATTTGGAAAAACTCCGGCTACGGTTGTGCTCGGATTCAAACGTTTCCTCTCATCTACGATCTGAGCGATTCTGCTCGCCCCGATGTAGGTATCCATATCACCATAAAGGATGCACACGGGAATCTGCAAACGAGATATGATCGCAGAAAGATTAAAGCTATTCGATTCACCTGCAGAAATCCGGATCGCGTATGGCACTGTATACTGTGTTAAAAAGCTTAATCCACCTAATTTTCGAACCACCGGCTGGATATAATCATCAGAGTCCTTAGCCGGTGAATCGAGGATTGTTCCGACAACGTAACTGCGATCGAATTTCAGGCTCTTAAATTGAGCATCCTTAGTCTCGTCAAAATCACCCGGAGCCGGCAGCTTATCCAAGGCAATCAATACTGATGAGCACCCAGCGCCCACACCGTACAAAATGACATCCGTTGTGACAGAAATCTTTCGCACGTGCTCAATGGCACCGACAACGTCCTGCCATTCCAAATATCCGTATCCGGAAATGGCACCCTCTGACTCACCGCTGTTCCTCTGATCAAAAAGAAAAACGTTATATCCGGAAGTCAGCATAGACTCTATCAAATCTACTGTATCTACGTCAAATTGCATTCGATTGGATCCGATATCGTGAACAAGAATTACCGTGCTGATCGGATCGTCAGTCTGGAAGAACCAGCCGGACAAATTTGTTTGATCATCAAACGATTTGAAATTCGTCGCAGAATAATTCGGCAGAACGTTCGACGGAATGTTGGCAAGTTCCTTCTTCTGCATACTCATCAAATCATTGGCTGTCGAAGCTGAAATCGCAGCAATCGAAACAAAAAACAAAGCAGCTACGGTCAGGATGATTGTCAGCCGAACGATAATCCCGGGAATGCGATTTTTTGCAACCTGATGTCTACTGAAGCCCTTTCCCATGTTCTGTCCCTTCGTCAAAGCATACTACGTTTTTTCAGAATAATAACAGCGGCAACCATGCTACATACACATAAAGCCATCAGGCTGAAAAACGGCCATGGTGAGCTGCTGAAGGTGTTATCCCAAGGCATCGGAAAGTTCTGTCCAAAAAAGCTGGATATCACCGTCGGGACAGAAAGAACGATTGTTGCAGCAGCCATAATCTTCATGATAACATTCATGTTGTTATTGATAATCGACGCATATGCGTCCATGGTGCCATTAACAACTGAGGTATAGATATCAGCCATCTCCCGAGCCTGCTTGTATTCGATGATAACATCTTCGAGCAAATCCTCATCATCCTCGTACTGCTTGACGACCCTACCCCGCATTAATTTCTCCAGGACGGCTTCATTCGACTTCAATGATGTGGAGAAGTATATCAAGGACTTGCCCAATTCAAGATGCTTATACAAATCTTTATTACTGATTGACTTAGACAGCTCACGCTCCGACGCATCTAACGTCTTGTCTATGTAACGCAAGAGTTTCAAGTAGTCCTTCGCTCCGGCAAGAAGGATCTGTATGGCAAATCTTGTTCGATAGTTGACAATAAAATCACGTACGCGATTGTTCGTGAATTGATCGAAGATTGCAGATTCTCGCAGGCTGACGGTAACAATATGATGCTTGGTGATGATTATGCCGATAGGAGCCGTCTCGTAGCGGACACTCGGTCCCTCCTTACGTACATAAGGAATATCGATCAGGATCAGGACATCCGCGGTATCATCGTCCGTGTCAATACGCGGGCGTTCCTCTTCATCCAAAGGATATCGCAAAAATTCCGTTGGAATTCCTGTAGCCTGTTCCACGGTGTGCAGTTCATCTTCCGTAGGAGAAAACACATTGATCCAGCAATCGTTACGAATCTCATCAATCCGTTCCAAATGATTCACCATTTTATCCTTAATTGTCGTTTGCTTGGTGATATACATTTCGAGCATATGCGTTCCTCCTTTCCTTCCTTGACCGATAGAAATGAAGCTGTATTCTTCCGCACAAAAAAACCGACGCAAGAATCTTAAGCTTGTCAACGCTACTCCTCTTGCATCGTCAATCGGTAGAATTATTTTACCATTTCAAGAAGCGCCTTACTACCCCCCCAAATATTTCCGAACAATACCCGGCAAGGCAATAATCCGGTTAATGTCCGGTGGAACCGAAGCCTCCGTTTCTGTTATCTCCGATACCCTCCAGCGACGCCACAGGCATAATATCTGCCTTGGATACGCGCGCAAAAACCATTTGCGCGATACGGTCTCCCTGGCAGACTTTATACGATCCGTGACGATTTTCTTTCTCCTGCATTGTGTAAACGACCTGCTCTTCCGACGCTTCCATGATTAAGAATGATGCGTTATGAACGATAACACATAACTCATCCCTATAGCCTGCATCTATCGTGCCGGGGCTGTTGGGGATACGGAGCATCGTCTTTAGGGAAAGACCGCTCCGCGGACGAATCTGGGCCTCATATCCCTCCGGTATCGCCATAGTAAGACCGGTATGTACCAGTTTGGTCTCACCCGGATGAATGATGACCTCCTCCGAAGCAAAGATATCCATCCCCGCATCACTTTCATGTGCATATTGAGGCAGTATGGCATTCGGGGATACGAGTTTCATATATACAAGAAGGTCTTGTCTTTCCATCATGTTCTCCATTCAATCTTAATAGATTTGCGTAATATCAGCCTTCCGCACGCGTCTTATCAACAAGTTCGCGGCGAATGGTGACCGGTTCGTCACAAAATCGCAGGGTATTTAAGACAGCAATTCCCTGTTTTCGAGCAGTTTTTGCGAATTCAGCCGTGATTGGATGCAGTAATGGGCCCAGGATCTCGCAAGAGCAGTTCTCCGGGTGAGGAATCAGAGGCAAGGTCTTTCCGGCGACCGGCTCGTTTGTTTCCTGAGAAAGTATCTGTAAGCTAAAGGATTTCTCTTTATCTGTGCAACGTACGCATCCCTCTGTGTTTTTGCCGATCGGGCAATACTCCGTCGTCATCCAGTTCATCCGACCATAGCGATGTATGGAGATCCCGAAGCGATTCGTCATACTCGGTGAAAGAGATGACAGAATAACCTCCAAGTCCCGTTCCTTGACTTCATAGGAAAGATGTATGGAGGATGGAGCAAGCCTGGCAGCAGCCTCCAGTGCCTCAGCATTATAAATGTTGGCAGATGGAGCCACAAGATCATTTGGTCGAACCTCACTGAGTACACCCGTTATATCTCCTCGATAAGCCTCTCCGAAAAACTTCTCGGCATTTTGTCTGGCTTTTTCGACTATGGACTCCAGGCGATCCGAGTAAGCAGACGGCATCCAAATATAAATCGCGGCTTCAGGCTCGGTCACAAGACCTGTCTGAATGATCTCGGCATACTGATCGTTCGCAAGGTCGAAGGGAGAAAAACTATACACATCAGCGCCGATAAAAATCGAGGAACTCCTGATCTTGTTCAGGTCCTGATAATTGACGTGTATACCTGACAATATCAGATGATCAGGATTCGCTGTCTCCTCTTGCCGGAATTTCTCTTCTGGAGCGAAGGAACCCGTTCTTTTTAAAGAAATCGTTCGGGAAAGCTCTTCGACGGCAAGTCGGCGAAGCTCGTTGATGGAAGATACAGGTATCCTCCATTGTTCTCCCTCAATCCGAACAGATTCGACCTGAAACGGTGAAGATTTCATTTTTGACAGTTGCTCCTTAATCCTGTCCTGTGAAAGCTCTGGATAAGAAACAGCCTGCTCGACCGCAAGCCCAGCTTCGGCGTTTGTTCCCGTCCATATGCCATCAGTCACGGTCAGTACCGCCGAAACAAAAGAGGGAGATGCGGTCACAGAAATCCGGACCGGTGTTTTTCGAGAAGCCTTTCCGGATAACAAGACTCGATCTCGAGATTTTTCTGACATGCGAAAAACCTCGGTGCCATCCGGAATCTTCTCGATCAGGCTCGGGTGAAGGCCTTTGAGCAGGAGATTCTCCCCGCAGAGTTCGGAAGAGCCGACGGGAAAGCTTGCTAGCTCGGTATCGTGATTTCGTAAAGAGACGTAATCGCCTCTTTCAGGCAAGCTGTTCTTCTCTATGCGCACAAAAATAGTACCGGTCCTCGGTTCCTTCTTCACAACATGACCGATCTTCAGGCCGTATCGTCCCGGATAATCACCGGAAGAAAACCCGGGAGATTTGTAGCCACGTAAATACTGCGAAGTGAAGCTACCGCCCCGGTTAAACGCTAGGAGGAGATGCTCCTTCTCTTCCTCTGTCGAGGGCACCGTATCTGCTGCAATCTGATCTATGACGTCTCGGTAGGAACGAACAGTCTCGGCGGTATACGCGGCGTCACGCATTCTACCTTCGATTTTAAAAGACGAGACACCGGCTTCAATCAATTCACGCAAAGAATCGATCGCACAATTGTCCTTTGGAGAGAGGAGTCTTCCCGTCTGAAGAGTCTTACCTGTCTCCGAAAGAAGAGACAGCCTCGTTCGGCAGGGCTGGGCACATTGCCCCCGATTGCCGCTTCTCAACCCGTTGCCATTCATTGCACTGAACAGACACTGACCGGAATACGATACACAGACGGCTCCGTGAACAAAGACCTCCGTCTCCACATGATACTCTGATGCCAGACGGGTTCGTTCCGCTATTTGTTCAACAGACAGCTCTCTTGGCAATACGACTCGCTCAATCCCCATGCGACGGGCCCATTCCCCAAAATCCTTCTGAAACAGATTCATCTGTGTGCTCGCGTGGATCGGCATTCCAGGCAAATCCTGACGCAACAGAGTAAGCAGTCCAAGATCCTGAACAATCAATGCATCAACGCCGGTATGGTATGCCATGGATGCAACTCGAATTGCATCGGGAAGTTCGTCATCCCGCAGCAATGTATTCAGTGCTAGATATACCTTTGTACTTCGCAAGTGCGCGTATTGAACAGCCTCCTCCAGGTTATCCTCTGAAATATTTTCCGCGTTTGCGCGCGCGTTATAACTGCCGATCCCAAAATAGACAGCGTCAGCTCCGTTGTCTACAGCCGCCCTCAGGGATTCCATGGAACCGGCCGGAGCGAGTAATTCTGGCTTCATCACGAGTTATTCATCCTCAGCTTCCACATAGTCAAAAATCAATTCCTCCAATGGAAGCATTTCTTTGACATTCTTCTCATTCGTATCCTCTGCAGCTTGTTTCTCACATTCATCCAGCAGAGATTGCAGGCGGAGGACTTCTTTCTTAAGTTCCCAATTGATTTCACGAAGATGCGTGTAATTCTCTCTGGCCTTGATCTGAGCATCAGAGAAAGCATCGACCTGCTGCTTCATCTCCTGCATTTCATTTTCTCTCTGACGCATCTCGTCAAGACTGTTCACCAGGGCAAGAACGGTTACGCTTGTCATGGGAAGTCCCGGAGAGTATGCCTGCACCTGCTTAATAAAGTGCTCTGCCTGCGCAGCGACCTCACGAATATATTCTTCGCCTTCCTGTCCGTTTGCGACCAGACGATATTGCATGCCAGCAATATGAACCGTCACTCTTCGAGAAGGCTCTGTCTGCTGCAGAATTTTCTCTGGTTTTTCCGGTCGCGGGATCTGTCGATATTCAGGCATCGCTCTCGTAGCATCCGACGATTTTATTCGATTATCTCTGCGAACCTTATCAGAAAATCGATGATAAATACTATCTTTGTCCGATCCTTTCATATAGCACCTGCCTTTCTTCCCTATTATACAGAAAACGTTATGACAATTACAATCATAAGCACCCGTCAAACGAGTGCTTGGTTCCAAGACTATACGCCCTTGTTACTTCCCAGCGTCTCAAGGCGCCGGTTTTTCCCATTGGTTCAAGCCTCTAAAGTAATTTCCGTTTTGACAGTTGTGATGGTTTCCCTTCTTTCGCGATGCAATACTGTAACTAATGCGCCTTGGCTTGTCCCCAAAAAGGACCCTTGAAATACCCATTACCCTTAAAGAGACTTCATCTTCTTTTCGGGATGAGGGCGAAAAAGATACAAGTCAATGAGAGGAACCTTTGGGGCATCACATAGTTAACCATGCTAAGAAGCAGGAAATGGACTTCTTGTATGGTATTTATTGAGAAGAAATATCGTATTTTCATTATTTTACACTCTATTTCATATCAAATGACGGATTCAGAAGGATTTTGATG
>CAZOFY010000020.1:29248-33117 GCA_964579245.1 uncultured Mageeibacillus sp. | reverse complement strand
TGTGGGTAATCATTGATAAATAATAGCTTTATCACTCATTGATGCACATACGAAATCGTCTGTTTGCACCGATTGTGTGGGTAATCATTGATAAATAACGCTTTTATTACTCATTGATGCACATACCGGATGTTGTATTTCAGCGATTTAGTCGGTAATCATTGATAAATGAAGAATTCATAGCCCTTTCCCCGAACTACGGCACCCCCCTTAGAAAAACAACAACGCCCAAAGGAATTCTCCTTTGAATGAATCGGTTCATTCCGATTGAAGGCGCCTTTAGCGTGATAAAAGAAGATAGCGGATTCCGAAGATTCCTGATGCGGGGAAAGAAAAGTGTCCGAACCGATTTCCTGCTGATGAGCATGGGTTACTACATCAACAGACTCCATGCTAAATTCAGGGAAACCGATGCAAACAGCTGCTTCACATGAAGTAAATCGCCTGATTCCTGGTTGAAACAGCGAAGCAAAATCGTATCGCTGAATTTCCTGCGCCCAAGCACAAAGAATCGACAATAAGTGAATAAGAACCGCCTCTAGCGACCCTTTTGAAAGGTCACCGGAGGTGGTTTCTCTTAGACATATGAAAAAGAGCCCTTGCTCCAGTGATTTTTCAATCACTTTTGCAACAGCCCGCCTCATTGACGTGTAAAGCGGTAGTAAGGATTTTATTTACCAGATATGCTCAGGCTGACAGGATAACGCAAAATCGTCTTCATTTTCGACGGCTCGGTTTTTCGAGGATCTGAAAGATAAATTTCATGGTGCCTTCGCGTATCAGACAAATCTTGTATTACTCCCTCCTGTTTCATGAACACCTGCATACGGGATATTGTTTTTGGTTCTTCATCGAACGGCCCGTTATGCATACATTGAACGCATGGGCCCTCGAGATATGGGACGAGCCGGGCCTTCGACAAATCAAGCCCCGGCTTCTTCCCGGCAACGATGTCGCAGGCTTCGCGAAAAACTTCTTCCGTAACAAAATCCGGTTGTCGGATCATCATGGTCCAGCAGAATCTGGCTTTATCCACAACGCCAGGCTCATGATTATCGTCAAACCACCACAGTCCTTCAAGCGGTCCAACGACATATTCGAAATATCCCGCCGGTGCTTGTCTGCTCTTTGGCATCATGCGGATTGCATAGGATAATGTATACAGGACTTCGACAGCCGTCTGATATTCACCTTTCGGCTCATTCGGGTCCCCTCGTCCGTCGACCTGGAGGAAAAGCAATTCCGGAACATCGATTCTTACCGGGGCGTTTCCTGGTTGGTATAATGCTTTATCTTGTTTCTTAAAATCATATGGCATACTATTTCCTCTTCCGCAATGTAGCGGTGCTCTCCTTCAGGAGGATAATTGATGTTCATTTCCTTCGCCAGGCGTCAAAGCAATATAGATTCTAACGTCTGCGATCCCGTTCTCATTACTAATATATTCTTCATAATCGCCGGTATATGTTCGTTCCAGAGGCATTTCCCATATCGTATCCCACGCTTTTGCAACATCCTCGACCACATCCCCACGTACAGAGAACATGGCATATCTACCTGCCGGAATAATCCTTAATGTAAGGCCGGACTCGCTATGAGCCGTTACTTCACACCCGACAGTCACATCATACGTCATGTCTTGAAAATTATACTGACTGTATAGTCCGACGCAAAAACTGTTTGCTTTGTTTGGAATCGCTTCGGCAATCTGTCGGTTCATGAATTCATGCCATAAGCTGCCGATGATTTTTTGACAATCGGGATCCAGATTACCTGTTCTCGCTGTCAGTCCGACGATCTGTTTTTCCTTTTGATCAACAATTTCGTATTCCATAGTGATTACCTTCTTTCTTTTCTTGTAATCACATTTTCTCGTACATTATATGACAAGAGCGAGTCATATTATCAGGAATTATTTTCGGATCAGGGATTATTCATAAAAGTCGGATGGTAATTCATAAGAGAAGTCTCCAGTCGGCGGCGCATCTCTTCTACTGCTAACTTCGGAGAGAGAATCGTCGCGTACTCGCCAAATGATGAGATGTACGTGCATAGTGTATCAACGTCCGGCAGATAGAGTTCGCAAAGAAAATCACCGTTTTCCACCACTGAAAAGGCGCTGATCTCATCATGTACGCGAAAAGCCATGCTCCCCGAGATAAGGACCTCTGCTTTGATATAGTGACTCGTGTCCAATTGCTGCGATGATAAAACATGCTCAGGGGCGCTCATATCAAACCGCCTCGGCAAGACTGCCAGCTTCTCGATACGCCGGAGTTTGAAAAATCGAACATCACGGCGTAATTCACAGTATCCGTAAAGATACCAGGCCGCCCCCTTGAAAAGAAGCTTGAGAGGCAGGACCGTGCGAGACAAGCGCTCTGCTTTGCCGCTGGCGTATAGAAAAGAAAGGACCTGTTTCCCGAGTATGGCCGTCTTGATGGTTTCAAATGTCGATGCGTCATTGCCAAAATATCCCCAGGAGGAAAAATCAACCTCGATCCAATCGCAACTTCTCTGCCCGAGAAGATTCTGCATTTTCTGCAGAGCTGAGCTCTTTGATGAGAGACTAATTGCGCTGACAGCTCGCATAGAGGTCAGGATATCCTGTCTCTCTTCATCCGTCAGGAACGCCTTATTGAAGACAAAACCGGGCAAAAGCGAAATCCCTCCGCCCTTTCCCTTGCTCATATAAACGGGGATACCGGATTCCGACAAGGTATCTACATCGCGGTAAATCGTCCTCTGAGACACCTCCAACCGCTCCGCCAGCTCCTTCGCGGTGACGGTCGATCTCTCCAGTAAAATATAGACAATTTCAAACAAGCGATTTATTGGCATGCTTTATCTCGCGTAATCACAAAGATATTGTTCTCTTCATCCAGTTGAAATCCGGTTGAGAGCAGGGTATTTCGAGAGGCCGCATTCTCCTCGTCCGGTTGTACGATAACTTTCATGGCGTTTGTTTCCTCGAAAATCTTCTTCACCAACTGTCCGACGATCTTCTTTCCGTAGCCTTTGCCGAGAAAAGCTTCCTCGCCGACAAGATAATCAATGCTGTAAGTATCTGTGATGTCAAATGTCACATGCCAATCCTCTCCGGGGATCGCGTAGTCGTAATATTGGCAAAACCCGATCGGAAATCCATTCTCTTCGACTATAAAGTGATGGATAAAGGAAAACTCGTCGCTCTTGACCTCGATCAGCCAGTCCTGTGGCTCGTTATACCATTTCCTGATGTACTCCTTATGAAGCCAGGTCGAAAACAGGTCGATATCCGTTTGGTTAAATTCACGAAAATACATTTCCTTCTCCTTGTTATGCGATACATGCATTTACTCCAATTTAATCCCTAGAACAGAGAATTTGCTATAACAACATTTTATATGATGTGATATTATTTTTCCAGAAAATGCCTTTCCTGACACGGAGCGGGGATGATCTTTCTCGGTTTGGATATGCTGATTTATCCAAAATATTAAATTACACACATTTATTCTCTATTTGTCATAATTTTGCTTGATTACGTCTATTTACAGATACATTTTCGATAATTATAATTACCCGCGTAGGTATTTTTTACCTATAGAACGTATTTGACAGATGAGTAGATTGAACTTGGAGGAAGAAATGAACGCTAAGAAAATTTTGGCAGTCTTGATATCACTGATGCTTGCATTGGGCCTCGTTGCTTGTGACTTCAGCAAGCTTCCGGGAATGAGTACCGCAGACAACAAGATGGAAGACTCCGATGATGAAGATGAGGATGAGGACTCTGACGAGGATGAGGACGAGACGGAAGCTACCGAGGAAACGGAAGCTACCGAGGAAACCGAAGCTACCGAGGAAACCGAAGCTACTGAGGAAAC
>CAZOFY010000020.1:0-29148 GCA_964579245.1 uncultured Mageeibacillus sp. | reverse complement strand
GAGGAAACCGAAGCTACCGAGGAAACCGAAGCTACTGAGGAAACAACGAAGGAGTCCAAAGAAACTAAGGACACAAAGCCTTCTGAGTCAGCAAAGCAAGGCAATGCGGATGTCGGAGAGAACTGGACTGACACGAAGTTCGAGTTCGACGGTGTTGTATATCAGATTCCTTTCTCGTATTTGGACATGGAAGCCAACGGATGGTCATTTGATTTGGCTGACTATGGTTACGAGAATGGATATATATTGAATCCGGACCAGTATGTTTTTTGTACGGTCAATCTTACCAATGAAGCAAAATATGGTGAGGATAATGATCTCGACGTCTCAATCGGGCTGATCAACAATACCGACAAACCCTTAGATATTACGGAATGCGACATTTATGCATTCGAGTGCGACATTTACTGGGAACTCGATGAAGGTCGTCCTTTGCCAACAATTACCCTTCCGGGCGGATTTTCCTGGGGTGCCACCTTGGATGAGATCATAGCAAAATATGGTGAGCCGAACGACACGTATATACCTGATTCTGATACTCTCAAATATACAACAATTACTTACGAAACAGAAGAAGGTCAGACTCTGGAATTAACGATCTATGACAAAGAGGGATTGACTAGTGTTCATATAAGCAACAAGTAATCACAATCTCATTTTCAGCAATGATGAGAAGTCTGTCTCATGACGCCGAAAGGCCGACTGAGACAGATTTTTTTATAAGCTTCCCGCAGATCGCAGTATGGAGCTTCACATATCTTATCGTGCTTCTAAAACGCATGATAACCACCCGTCAAACGAGTGGGCGTGCTCCAGCGCTATAATCTCTTGTTACTAGTCGGCGTCTAAAGAGTTGGCTTCTCATATTCATTCAACCCTCTACAGCAATTTGTGGCTCTGGGATTTGTGGTGGCATCTCCTTGTTGCATGATGGAATAATGCAGGAGTCGTCGATGTGTTATGTCCCTTAAAGGATTTGCTGCCGCTAAAGTGTACTCTTACTCTCTTTAAGGGCTGCATCCAATTGACATGCCTCAATGAATAGAATCCATGGGGCATCACATTGTTATACATACTAAAAACACGATAAGGACTTTTGGTATTGTAATCATTGCATAGAAACGGCTTTTTTCACACCCTAATACGTACTAAATCGTCATTTTTATCGATCCAGTAGGTAATCATTGACGAATAACGCATTTGTTGCTCATTGATGCACATACGAAAAGTCATGTTTCGACGATCCAGTAGGTAATCATTGGCAAATAACGCATTTGTCGCTCATTGATCTGCATACTAAAAGTCTTATTTCGCCAATCTAGTAGGTAACCATTGATAAATAAGTCGTTGCTTCTAATTGATTTGCATTCGAAAAGTCGTTATTCGTCGATTTGATAGAGAATCAATGAGGAAAAATGTTTTTATAGGCATTTCACATGCTTAGTGGCTTGATATTCTCAATTCTGTTATAAAGTGTGATTTTGTGTTTAGTGTCCTTTCCTATGCTCAGATGCTTAAAAATCTCTGCTTTTTACAAAGTTTCTACGATATAACCGCTTGCCCACAACCCACATAGTTGGTGGTTTCTTGTCTCGCTCGTTGGCGCAAAATGGGCTTAAGCCAACACTGAAAAAGCCTTGCATCCATCAGGACGCAAGGCTTTTTATACTTCAGGGATTCAACTGCTTATCTCTGCTTAATCGCTGCCTGTGCCGCAGCCAGTCTTGCGATCGGTACACGGAACGGAGAACAGGATACATAAGAGAATTTCAATGTGTTGCAGAACTCAATGGACGAAGGATCTCCGCCATGCTCACCGCAGATACCCAGCTTGATGTCAGGCCGTGTTGACCGACCGGCTTCGGAAGCGATCTTCATGAGTCTTCCCACTCCGACAGTGTCAAGACGTGCCGTCGGGTCGGATTCGAAGATCTTCTTCTGGTAATATGCGTCAAGAATCTTTCCGGCATCATCGCGTGAAAGTCCATAGGTCATCTGTGTCAGATCATTGGTTCCGAACGAGAAGAACTCCGCTTCTGTCGCGATATCATCTGCCGTAAGAGCCGCACGGGGGATCTCGATCATGGTTCCAACCTTGTAATCCATCTTGACTCCGGCCTTTTCAATGAGGGCATCGGCCGTCTTGACGATGACATTCTTTACGTACTTGAGCTCCTTGAGCTCACATACAAGCGGAATCATGATTTCGGGTATGACCTGCGGGCCACCGTCTTTGTTGACGGCAATCGCAGCAGCAATAATTGCCTCTGTCTGCATCTCTGCAATTTCGGGGTACGTAACAGCAAGGCGGCAGCCTCTATGTCCGAGCATCGGATTCAGCTCATGTAAGCTGATGATGAAGTCCTTCAGGCTTGTTGCTTCCATACCAAGAGCAGTGGCCAGATCTGCTATGTCCTCATCGTTCTGAGGCAGGAATTCATGAAGCGGCGGGTCCAGCAAGCGAATCGTGACAGGGAAGCCTTTCATCGCACGGAACAGACCCTCAAAGTCAGCCTGTTGATAAGGAAGAATCTTTGAAAGCGCGGTTCTTCTTTGGGCCTCATCCTTAGCAACAATCATCTGGCGGAATGCGAAAATACGCTCGTTCTCAAAGAACATATGCTCCGTGCGGCACAAACCGATTCCCTCAGCGCCGAGGTCAAATGCAACCTTTGCATCTCGGATCGTATCTGCATTTGTACGAATCTTCATGGTGCGGAACTCGTCTGACCATTGCATGATCGTGCGGAAATTGCCGGACAGGCTTGCCTCCTGCGTGTCGATTTTGCCTGCATATACATTTCCTGTTGTTCCGTCGAGAGAGATCCAGTCCCCCTCACAGAACTTTTGACCGTCCTTCGTCAGGAAGAACTTCTCTTCTTCCTTGATCGTGAGGTCGGAACATCCAGATACACAACATTTTCCCATGCCGCGTGCAACTACGGCCGCATGCGAGGTCATTCCGCCGCGTCCCGTAAGTATACCCTTCGAGACGTCCATACCTGCAAGATCTTCCGGTGAAGTCTCCAAACGGATCAGGAGAACTGGTTCGCCATTTGCGCTGGCAGCAGTTGCGTCCTCAGCGGAGAAAAAGATCCTTCCGGTCGCGGCTCCAGGAGATGCCGGAAGTCCATGGGCAACAGAAGTAGCCGCCTTTAAGGCAGCAGGATCGAAGGTAGGATGTAGAAGAGCATCAAGTTGCTTGGGATCAAGCTTCATGATCGCCTGCTCTTTAGTGTTCAGCCCCTCTTCAACCATCTCAACAGCAACGCGCATCGCAGCCGCGGCTGTTCTCTTACCGTTTCTGGTCTGTAGCATGAAAAGCTTTCCACGCTCGATGGTGAATTCCATATCCTGCATATCCATGTAATGTGTCTCAAGGGTGTTTGCAATGGCGGCAAACTGTTCGTAAACCTCAGGCATAACTTCCTTGAGCTGGTCGATTGTCTGCGGAGTGCGAATTCCGGCAACGACATCCTCTCCCTGTGCATTCATCAGAAATTCGCCATAAAGCTTCTTCTCTCCGGTTGCAGGATTCCTGGTAAAAGCAACACCCGTACCGGATGTGTCTCCCATATTTCCGTAAACCATCTCCTGAACGTTGACAGCGGTACCCCAACTTCCGGGGATATCGTTCATGCGGCGATACAGGATCGCACGATTATTGTTCCAGGAGCGGAAAACAGCCTTGATCGATTCCATCAATTGAATCTTGGGATCCTGGGGGAACGGCTCGCCTTTGTTCTCTTCGTAGACCTTCTTAAAGGCGGCAACGACTTCCTTCATTCCCTCGGCGGAAAGCTCGGTGTCAAGCTTTGCTCCCCTGGCCTCCTTGATCGTTTCGAATACTTTGTCGTACTTGCTCTTGCTGATTTCCATAACAACATCGCTGAACATCGTTATGAAGCGACGATAGCTGTCATATGCAAATCTTTCATTGCCTGTGAGCTTGGCAAGGCCCACAACTACTTCGTCATTCAGGCCCAGATTCAGGATTGTATCCATCATGCCGGGCATCGAAGCACGGGCACCGGAACGTACGGATACAAGAAATGGATCCTCCGGATTTCCAAGTCTCTTGCCGACCGTCTCTTCCGTCTTGGAAAGTGTTGCAAAGATTTCCTCGAGGATCTCATCGGAAATCGTCTCGCCATCCTCGTAGTAACGATTGCAGGCTTCAGTCGTGATCGTGAAGCCACGCGGAACGGGAAGGCCGAGGCCGGTCATCTCGGCTAAGTTGGCACCTTTGCCGCCGAGAAGATTCTTCATAGTGGCATTACCTTCGGTAAACATGTACACGTACTTTGTCATTGTCTAACCTCCACTTTCTAAGAATTTCATCTATTTTCATATGTTCTGACGGCGCTTCCCTGATCCTGTCTCCGATAAATGCCGGCGAACACATAGAAAACCTAATATGCGAATTTGTCCGAAAAGAACTCTGTCAGCTTTTCGATCGGGAATCTGACATTTCCTGGTTCATATTCGATCTTCTTCATCGAATCCCGCTCTCGAATCTCTATGCAGCCATCGTTCTCGGAATCGAAATCATACACGACGCAAAACGGTGTTCCGATCTCGTCCTGACGGCGATATCTCTTTCCAATCGACTGACGGTCATCGAATTCACACGAATAGGTAGCGGAAAGATCACGATAAATCGCCTCGGCCTTCTCAGAAAGCTTCGCGGAAAGCGGCAAAACACCAATCTTCACGGGCGCGAGTGCCGGGTGAAAACGCATTACGTTACGAACGTCGCCCTCTCCAAGTTCTTCTTCATCGTAAGCCGAACACAGGAAAGCAAGAAATGCACGGTCTGCTCCCAAGGAGGGCTCAATAACATACGGAATATACTTCTCGTTCTTGGCAGCGTCGAAATACATCAAATCTTCTTTGGAATGGTTCATGTGCTGCTTGAGATCATAGTCGGTACGATCTGCAATCCCCCAAAGCTCACCCCATCCAAACGGGAACATGAATTCGAAATCCGTTGTCGCATTCGAGTAGAAAGACAGTTCCTCTGCCGAGTGATCACGCAAACGAAGCTCTTCTTTCTTAAGGCCGAGATTCGTCAACCATTCGTAGCAATAATTCTTCCAATACGAAAACCACTCCAGATCCGTTCCCGGCTCGCAGAAAAACTCGAGCTCCATCTGTTCGAACTCACGAATACGGAAAACAAAGTTACCCGGTGTGATCTCGTTACGAAAAGCTTTACCGATCTGGCAGATACCAAAAGGGATTTTCCTGCGGGAGGAACGCTGAACGTTCTTGAAGTTGACAAAAATACCCTGGGCTGTCTCCGGGCGAAGATAGACTTCATTCTTACTGTCTTCAGTAACCCCCATAAAGGTCTTGAACATTAAATTGAACTTTCTGATATCGGTGAAATTATGAGCGCCACACTGGGGGCAAGGAATATTCTTATCTCCCATATAGGCAATCAGCTGTTCATTCGTCCAGCCATCCAGGCCGACGGAGCCGAGGTCAATCTTGTTCTCTTGCGCGAAATCCTCAATCAGCTTATCTGCTCTATGACGGGTCTTACACTGTTTGCAGTCAATCAAGGGGTCCGAGAAGCCACCGACATGGCCGGATGCCACCCAAACCTGCGGATTCATAAGGATTGCGCAATCGACACCTACATTATAAGGATTCTCTGTCACAAACTTCTTCCACCAAGCCTGTTTGATATTGTTCTTAAGCTCCACCCCCAAAGGGCCGTAGTCCCATGAATTCGCAAGTCCGCCATAAATATCGGATCCGGGAAACACAAACCCTCTGGTTTTAGCCAGCGCAACAATACGCTCCATTGTCTTCTCTGTCGGCATCTTATTCCTCCGTGATTGAAGAGGTATCTTCACTCATGACCAATTCATCTGATGTGTCGTCTGTCATCGGCTCAACATCGACCTCTTCTTCGCCCTCCATCGTGTCCGGATCACGGAAAAGAAGCGCCGGCTCAGCGGTCGCATCGCTTAATGCAAAACTGGGATCCATCAACTCGGAGAATGCATCGAGAGATGCGGCGTTCGCCTCTGCCTCACGAGCTTGTCTTCTTTGTTCCTCGATCTCCGGACGTAGCGGAACGAAAGGCTTATGAAGTCCTGATACGCATACGACCTTATCCGCATGTATTTCTTCACAGGCCAGCGTAACAAGGTTAGGTGTGTCCGAATCGACCATCGGCTGTGCTCCGTCAACAAGCTGACGTGCACGTTTGGCTACGACCATGGCAAGTGTGTAGCGGCTCTCGACCTTGGGCAGTAAAGATTCCAGGGATGGTTTGATTAACATATGATCCTCCTTATGGTTGGTTCTCTTCTCTATTCTTCTTCAACAATACTTGTGTTATGTGTTCAAAATACGTTCCTCTATGCCGATTTGTCTGGAATACTTGTGCTTCTCGGCTTCTATGATCGCGATGATCCGGTCTGCCGCCTTGTCAAGGTCATCATTAACAACGACATAATTGAAAAGATCTGCCTTCGGTATCTCCACGCTCGCTTCGAGTAATCTTCTCTCTATAACCTCCGAGGATTCTGTCCCCCTCTTCAGCAGTCGATTCCGCAGTTCCGACATCGACGGCGGCAACAGGAAAATGGTCACGGCATCACAATAGTGTTCCATCAGCGCCAGGCTCCCCGAGACCGTCAGGTCAAACAGGACATCCCTGCCGCAGTTGATATAATCGAGTAAAGGCGGAAGCGGCGTGCCGTAATAATTATTACAGTAGATATCATGCTCCAAAATCTGGCCTTCCGCCATCATTTTCTTAAATTCGGCTTCCGTTCGAAAAAAGTAGGAGACTCCTTCCGTTTCATTTTCCCGAATTAATCTGGTCGTTACCGAAACAGAATGTGCAATGTCCGGCAAACGTTCTCGGACCTTATCAATCACGGAACCCTTTCCTACGCCGGAAGGACCCGATACCGACACGAGCAGCCCCTTTCTTGTCGGATGCAAAATGCACTCTTCCTGGCTCACGTATTCTTACCCTCCGTAACCGGCCGATCCTGCGGCTCTTTATTCAATAAAGACTCAATTTCTTCAGGTGGTAGAGCGGAGAGAACAATATGGTCGCTGTCCATGATCAGCACGGATTTGCACTTGCGTCCGGAGGAGGCATCGATTAAGGCTCCTCGATCCCGCGCGTCCTGCACCAATCTGCGGATCGGTGCCGAGTCGGGGCCAACCACTGTGATTAGCCTGTCGGATGACAACAGGTTACCGAAACCGATTCGAATAAATCCCACGCCTTCGCTACCTCCCCGTGTTCAAGCAAGGTTCTGGATCTGTTCACGGATCTTCTCGAGCTCCGTCTTCATTTCCAGAACGATGTTCGTCGTAATGATATCATTCGCCTTCGAGCCGATCGTATTCACTTCACGATTGACCTCTTGCAGAATGAAGTCAAGCTTCTTACCGATACTTCCCGCTGATACCAGCGTGTCCGAAAGCTGGGTCAAATGACTCTCAAGCCTAACCAGCTCTTCATCGATGGCGCATTTATCAGCGAAAATACATACTTCTGCCTCGCGTCGCCCTTCGTCGAATACAATCCCTGTAGTGTCTCCGAGCAGTTCTTCCATTCGTGCGATCAATCGCGCACGATACTCAGCAGGAACAAGCGGAGCTCGCTCAAGCAAAAGCTGTCTTCTTTCTCTCAGAAAAGAGACCTTTGTCAGGATGTCCTGCAGAAGCTTCTGCCCCTCAGTTTTTCTCATATCAGAGATCTGCGAAACAGCGCCGTCCAGCGCGGCAAACAGGCTCTCACTCACAGACTCACATGTCCATTCAACAGAATTTGTGACGATCACATCCGGAAAACGCGCCAGAATCTCAGCTCCTGCCGCATCCTGCCTTCCTGTCTGCTTGGAGATCTCTGTCAATGCCTGAGAATATGCTACCGCCAACGGAAGATTGGCACTGACATGGGTGTTGCCTAAGCCCTGCTCGTCGATCGTGACAAAAACATCGATCTTCCCTCGTGATAATGCCGCGGAAATCCGTTCACGGATCTGCGGTTCCAAGCTCAGAAGTGCCCGCGGCATGCGAACCTGGATGTCGCAGAAACGATTGTTAATGGATTTGATCTCGACAAGGCACCTGCGTGATTCGACAACGTGTTCTGATCGGCCATATCCGGTCATGCTCTCTGCCATAAATCCGAGGCTCCTCTCTGTGTGTGAACCGCGAAAATACTACGTTTTCGCGTGCGTTTCATTATAGCGCAGGCAAGAAAATCGCGCAACTGGCAAAAACAAGGTTTTATCTTAGAGCCGCAAGGGTTTGAAGGAAATATAATCTCCTGATGCCAGCAAGTATTCCACGCCATTCCTGTTCCCTTCAAAAGCCTTTTGATGTCCTCTGCCATGGAGGTGCCCATAAATACATGTGCCGATGCCATGCTTTTCGAGAAGACGAGTGAAGTCGGATTCCTTCTGGGAGCGCATGAGCGGGGGAAAGTGCAAAAGTGCAATGAGACTTCCCGGTCGTTCAACAAGTAAATCCTTAGCCGACAGAATCGATCTCTCGAGTCTTGAAAGTTCACGCTCGAGAATCACTTGATCAGCCGGTTTGAACTCGGGATCCTGTGGAAGAAGCCATCCGCGGGAGCCGCAGATCGCCCGCCCGTCAGCCAGAAAAGCATTGTTTTTCAAAAAGGAAAGGGTGGTAAGACCGTGCTCGCGCTGAAAAGTCTCTAACTTGCCGCTCGTTCCCCACCAGTAATCGTGATTTCCCTTCGACAGAATCTTCCTGCCCGGAAGCTGATCCAGAAAAACAAGATCGGGCAAAGCTTCGTCTAACGTCATTCCCCAGGAAATGTCGCCCGGAATGAGCACGGTATCTTCCTCGGTAACGCAATGGAGCCAGGCTTCCTTCAAACGTTCCTCATGCCGTTCCCAATTTGTACCGAAAATATCCATCGGTTTATCTGTACCGTGTGAAAGATGCAGATCTGCAATTGCAAATATTGCCATGTCAGCTCCGTTCGTTATCGAGATACATTTTCTTTGTGATCCCGTAAATGGCCATGTCGCATATACCCGTGTTGTTATGGCCCGCTTCCTTCAAGGTACCCTCGTAGGTTAATCCGGCCTTCGTCATCACCTTGCCCGAGTTCGGATTCTGCACGTCATGTTCCGCATAGATTCGGTTACATTTCACTTCCTCAAAAAAGAATCGAATGATCTCGCGAAAGGCTTCTGTCATAATGCCTTTGTTCCAGTATGCCTCGCCAATACAGTAGCCGATTTCGACCGATTCGGTTTCTTCTTTGATCAGAACCGCACTAATGCCGCCGATTGCCTGGTGGTTTTCCTTCCATTCGATGCACCATTGATACTTTGTAAGGTTGCCTGCTTCCTGCACCCATTCTGTCAGAATCATTTCTGAGACATCTTGAGACGCATGCGTAGGCCAGGTCAGGAACTGGGTGACCTGACAGTTGTTTGCCCAGTTATTATACATGTCGGCAGAGTCACTTAAGCGAAACGGACGAAGAATCAGGCGCTCTGTCTCTAAAGTTTTGGTTCCTAAATGATTCATATGTGGTAACCTCCCTCGGGGATTGTTCTGTTTTGATTCCCGATCAGGATTTCTCCTGCTCGTTCTTCTCGTGAAAATGCTGGTAGACAGCCTCTGCATTTGCCTTAGACAGCAAGGAGACCTCAGCTATCTCCGGAGCGCTTGCCGCAGCGACCTTTCCGATTGTACCGAAGTGGGCAAGCAAAGCCCGCCGTTTGGCCGGACCGATACCCTCGATGGCTTCAAGTTTGAAGGACAGATTTCTCTTCTTCGACAGTTTCTTCTGATACGTGATCGCGTAACGGTGCACTTCGTTCTGGATCGCGGTTAAGAGTCGCAGCATGAGCATGCTCTGCTCATCAGAGGAAGCCGTCTCAGAAAGCTCGAGTGTAGTCCCGCTGACCAGAGTGAGACCTCTGGTTCGATGTCGATTGTCCTTAACCATACCGGCCACGGCAACGCGGTCAATAAATCCAAGATCTCGCAGGGTCTCTTCCGCCAGCGTGACATGAGCCGCACCGCCATCCATCAATACAAGATCCGGGGTACGGGCAAAGTCCTCCTCCGCATGCGCAAATCGTCTGTGAAGCACCTCGCGCATTGCTGCATAGTCGTCCTGTCCTTGTGATCCGTTGATCTTGAACAGCCGGTATCCGGTGCGGTCCGGGCGGCCGTGCTGAAAAACGACCATCCCCCCGCATCGATCGTCAGCACCAAGGTTCGAGATATCATAGGCCTCGATCCGCTCGGGAAGTTTATCCATACCAATATTATCCGCCAGAAGGGACAGTGCCTGCGTGATGGCTTTTTCCGAATCTCCGATACGCAGGATTCTTCTTGTCAGAGCTTCCTCGGCATTTTGCGATGCCATTTTCAACAGGTGTGCCTTATCCCCTCTCTGAGGAACATGGAAAATCGTTTTTTTGCCCGACAAACCCTGCAGATACGAAGACAAGGTCTCCGGATCGGAAGGAAGTGCAGGCATCAGAATTTCCGCAGGAACGACGGCGGCGTCCGGATAATGCTGTTCGATAAATGCCGCGACAATCTCCTCATCGGGCTCCTTGTTGTCCGGGAAAAAGAATGTAAGCGAACCCGTAATACGACCGGCACGTATCTCCAGCTTGCGGATGCATATCTCTCCCGCATCTCGCCCGATTCCCAAGACATCGGCATCACTCTCCCTCGGAAAGGATACCTTCTGCGATTCCATGATTCGTTCAAGCGAGAGCAGTCGATCTCGATACACGGCGGCTTTCTCGTACTCCTCTTTCGCAGAGGCTTCCATCATTTGCTCGCGAATATTCTTCTGTATCCCGTCATATCTGCCCTCGAAAAAAGCACAGATATTTTCCATGACGGCCCGGTACGCCTCCTTGGGTACATCACCCTTGCAGGGTGCCACACATTTTCCGATATGGTAATTCAGGCACGGCCTCTCTTTGCCGATATCACGGGGAAAAACACGCCGGCAGGTCTTAGTCGGAAAAATGTCCTTGAGCGTCGTCATCGCCCGATAGAGATCCCCCGCCAGAAAAGGTCCGAAATACCGCGCTCCTTTTCCCTTATCATTGCCGACACGAAACACGCGAAAGATTCGGGGATAATCTTCGTTCATCGTAACGCAAACATAGGGATAGCCTTTGTCGTCACGCAAAAGGATATTATAGTGCGGCTGATATCGTTTGATCATATTGGACTCGAGAATCAGCGACTCGAGTTCATTTTTCACAACAACGAACTCAAAATCCGCTACATGCGATATCATCGCGAGGACTTTCTCATTACCGACAGGATTCTTTCCGAAGTAGCTGCGCAGACGATTCTTCAGGTTCTTCGCTTTGCCGACATATATTACTAAGCCCGAGCTGTCCTTCATCAGGTACACGCCCGGGCTCGTCGGCACCGCGTCAAGCCGCGCATCAAAAGCTTCGATCACTGAATTCATACCAAGCTGGGATTCTCCAAATAGACGATAAGTGAATCAATCGCCTGTTGCTGATCTTCCCCGTCTGCGGATATCTCAATCTCAGCCTGATTCTCGATACCAAGGGACATAACACCCAGAAGGCTCTTCGCATTCGCGCGTCTGCCGCTTCTGGTTAAATAAATACTGCTCTTAAATGCAGACGCCTTCTGGATCAAAACGGCTACCGCCTTCATCTGTAGCGCTTCATCACACTGAAAAATAACGGTCTTGGAAACCATTTTACTATCCTCCTAGACGTATGTGGATTGAAAAAATATCAATAAAACAAGTATATGGACTGAAAAATGGTCTGTCAACAAATACGCAACGTTTCGCGCTCTTTTCTATCAAATGGTAAAAAAGGCTCTTGAAATCATGGTTCTATTTGTTCATTTCACGTAATAACGCGCACGTACAGAAGCGCATCCTCGCCGGTATCGGCATAATAAGCGCGTCTTCTTCCATTCATTCGGAAACCGGTCTTTTCATACAGGCCGATCGCCTTTGTATTCCCGGTACGCACCTCGAGATGGATTGTTGAAACGCCTCGTCTTTTACAGATCTCGAAAAGTCTCTCCAACAGGCTTCGAGCGACTCCCTGATCACGATACTCCGGCAAAACGCCAATATTACATATGTCGCCTTCATCGAGAACATATCGCAGGCCTACATACCCGCAAACCCTGGATTCTGTAAGTGCAACGACGCAGAAGTTCCTTTCCGCATCGGCAAGAAAATCCCGGATGGATCTTTCGCTCCACGGCATGGAAAAGCAGGCGGCCTCGATCTCGCAGATCCCCGGTATATCTTTCTCGGTGGCCGGGACAATCTCCAACTTATCTTCTATCACGTCGCCGTTTCACCCCTTAATAATGCTCGTTCGGCTGCTGTTTTCGCGCGGTATACCGGAAGAAGGGCATCCGGAGAAAAGGCGATTTCCCATGCCTGATGAGTGGAAATCGCTGTGGATGTGTCAACGTTAAGAAGCGACAATCTGGCAAGCTCGGCAACGCTGTGAGAACGGATCTCCCGGCCCGGATTACCTGAATGGCAAATAGCAAACCCTGCAAAGGCCTCATCCTCCGCATACAGCTCCGCGGCGTCTCCGCAAAGAATCAGCTCCCCTGCGCCCAGTCTCTCGCGGCAGGAATCGGCGAACTCCTCTATCGAAAGCGCCGCCTCGGGAATACATTCTTCGTTTCCGATGAATGCCGAAGCAAATACACGGCGATTCCTCGCATTGATTAGTGCCGCTACAGGTGTCTTCGTGTAGGCGGTATAGGGAAAAGCTAAGGCGCGAAGGGAAGAAACAGGGACAATTGGCTTCTTCGCAACCAGAGCCATTGTCTTCATTGCGCTGACGCCGATCCGAATTCCGGTAAAGGAGCCGGGTCCGACTGTGCAGGCGAATGCGTCAAGCTCTTCATATCCGACCCCGGAGACTTGCATCAAGTCATGCATCATCGGCATAAAGGTCTCAGAATGCGTCAGTCCGAGAGACAGGAAGGACTCCGCTATAACTCGGTCATCTCTCATCAAACAGCAGGAACAGGCGGCATTTGATGTGTCGCCGGCCAATATCAACATACGACGCCTCCTTTCGGAAAATGGATATCCGGTTCAAGAGCCAGATCACGTTGCAGCTGTTCAAAGCTCTCTTTCCGATCCGATGAAAAACAGAAAACGAACTCTCTTTCTTCTCCTGAACCATGAATCTGTATCCTGAGTCGATCCTGAGGCAATACGTCTTCGACAATCTTGCCCCATTCCAGTACGCTGACTCCGTCCTGATAGAGATACTCATCCAATCCCGATTCGAGAAAATCATCACCGTCTCGCAAGCGGTATACGTCAAAGTGAAACAGCGGCATCTGACCGTCACGTTCAGCCGGATGCTCCATGACGATCGTAAAGGTCGGGCTCGCGACCCCTTCATGTCCCAGGCCTCTCGCAAGTCCTCGGGTTAAAGCCGTTTTACCCGCACCCATATCACCATCCAGCGTCAGAACGTCACCCGAGCGCAAGAGCATGGCCAGGCATGCACCTATCTTTTCTGTCGCATCCGTCGAAGCCGAGATCAGGGTAAGAGAACACGACATGGTCATAAGCTCCTTCTGTCTTTATCGACATACAATCCACTCGGATCAAATCGAATGCGTCCTTTTCCGACAAAGAGACGAACATGACTTCGTGCATCAAGAGGATCTCCGGAGTATGCCGCAAAGTCTGCCTGTTTTCCGGGCGCGAGCGAACCGAGTCGGTCCCCGATACCGAGAAGTTTGGCGGGTCTCGTCGTAACGGCGGCGAGAGCGTCTTCTTCGGGCATGCCGCCGCGCACCGCAATGGCAGCGGATAGAAGGAGATATTGCTGCGGAACACACGGGTGATCTGTCATAATCGATACCGGAATACCGGCCTTACATAGAATACCCGCACTTTTTATGGTCATCTCGGAAAGCTCCGGCTTCGAGCGATCGCCCAGGATCGGACCAACAACAACACCGAGAAGCTTGCCTCCCTTAGCGACTCGTCCGCCCGTACCGCGCCCGGGTTCCTGGCCCGAAGTATATTCTTCGGCAAGTACGTCGGCAATCAGATACCCCTCCGTACAGTGCTCAATGGAATAGACAAGTCCAAACTCATTCGCGATACGAACCGCGGTCAGAATATCGTCCTGACGATGCGCATGGATCTTTAGAGGCAGTTCGCCCCGTATCACAGGAATGAGAGAGTCAGCCTGAAAGTCGAAGTCCGGTTTATCCGGTTCATCCGGCGCGTCTTCGTCCCCTCTTACCCTTGCCGCATCATATTCGGAATACTTGCGATCATACACATCAAGATGTTCTGCATACTCCCTTGTCTTGAAAAGCGCTTCACGCAGAACGGCAGCCGTTCCCATCCGCGTACAGGGCATCTTGTTCTCCTTGCCGTGAACCGTCTTAGGATTCTCTCCGAATGCCGCCTTCTGGGCGGCCGGTTCCGAAATTAAGGCACGCTCGACGGTCTTCTCATAGGTATGAAGAAGGGCGAATTGACCGCCGAGTACATTCGCACTGCCCGGTCCGGTCATGACGACACCGACGCCTCCCTCATAGGACTCACGAAAACAAGTATCTGCATTGTAGATGCCGTCGATCGCACGCATCTGCGGAGTGACCGGGTCGGTACTCTCGTTACCGTCATCTCCCTCGTGATTCAAACCGTCATTGAAAACGCCCAGGTGAGAATGTGCATCAATCAAAGCAGGAAGAACCACAGCACCCTGAAGGTCCGTCACCTCGCCGGAAGAAACAGGAAGATCCGACATATCTCCAATGCTTCGGATCATGTCGTCAGCCGTCTCGATATATCCGTCCTCAAAAACCCGGCCGTCCTCCATCGTAAGAATCCTGGCATGAGTGAAAATCATCTTGTATTAGCCTCTCTTTCAAAAAAACGCGGCGCAATCCGAGTAATAAATCGGATGCGCCGCGTGTGCCGATACAGTATCGGGGATATAGGTGTCCGAGTTCAGCGCCCTGTATCGAAACAAAGCGTTCTCTTGGCTGCGACTGCATAGCCGCGGCACAGCAAGCGGATTAACGCTTGGAGAACTGGGACGCCTTTCTTGCCTTCTTGAGACCGGGCTTCTTTCTCTCCTTCATACGTGAATCACGTGTGAGGAATCCGGCCTTCTTGAGGATTGCCTTGTAAGCTTCCTCATCTGCCTTGATCAAAGCACGGGAAAGTCCGTGACGGATTGCTCCGGCCTGACCGGAAATACCGCCGCCGACTGCCTTGCAAATAAGATCGAACTTGCCCTCGGTAGCCGTAGCTACAAGCGGCTGACGAACGATCAGCTTAAGTGTCTCGAGACCGAAGTAGTCATCGATGTCTCTCTCGTTGATCGTAATAACACCGGTGCCCGGTACGATGCGAACACATGCAACTGCGTTCTTACGACGTCCGGTACCGTAGAAAAATACTTTGGAAGATTTCTTAACCATATGACTCTAGTCCTCCCTCTTATACGTTGATTGTCAGAATCTCAGGCTTCTGTGCGGCGTGCTCGTGTGTGGCACCTGCATAGACCTTAAGCTTTCTGAACATCTGACGACCCATCGCATTCTTCGGGAGCATTCCCTTGATTGCAAGTTCAAAAGCCTTCTCCGGCTTCGTATCCATCAGTTTACGATAGCTTGTCTCCTTCATTCCACCCATATAACCGGTGTGGTAACGGTAGAACTTCTGGTCAAGCTTATTGCCGGTAAGAACCAGCTTGGATGCATTGATCACGATAACAAAATCGCCCGTGTCGGTAAAAGGTGTGTACGTGGGCTTGTTCTTGCCGCGAAGAATCTTCGCGACTTCACTGGCGAGACGGCCGAGTGTAAGTCCGGCTGCGTCTACGACGTACCATTTTCTCTCGACTTCCGCAGGCTTAGCAACATACGTCTTCATATCGAATATTGTCCTCCTGTAAAATAATGATCTGATCTATCAAGCGCCCAATTGTCCGACGGACATAGGTACGCCCTCGGGAAAGTGCTCACTTAGAATAACCGCGTTCCGAGAGCTTGTCAAGCATTCATTTTAAAATAGCTCAAGGATTTACATAAATACTCGTATATCCGTCGATATTCGATGGTTTTCATGCAATTCATATTCGTTTTCCACCACTCAAGACAGGGTCGAGAGAATTCCAATCACATCGTAAAGATCCTCAACGACGTAATCCGCAGCCGATACATCCTGTCCGTCCGAGGTCGGATTTCTGTAACCGACCGTCAGCATGCCCGCCGCAATACCGGCCTCCACCCCGGCCGTCGAGTCTTCAATCACCATACACTCCTTCGCGGAGACACCAAGCTTCTGAGCCGCCAGAAGAAAGATGTCCGGAGCCGGCTTTCCATGCTCGATCTCCTGTCCGCAGGTATAGCCCTCCATCCGTTCCCATATCCCGAGATGACGAAGAGCGGCCTCGACAAAGGCACCGCGGGAGGAGGAAGCCACCGTGGAACGGATCTGTTTTCTCTCCAAATCGTCAAGCAACGGAAGTAATCCTTTCGACGGAACCAGCTCTGAATCAGGCAGTTTTTCAAGCAAAGTACTCCACTGAAGATCAATCAGCTCTTCGACCGACAACGGTATATGAAACCTTGGACCTAGCGCAGACCAGAGTGCTTCACTCGTCCTTCCAACGAAGGGATTTGTCACAGATTTGTCGGCTTCGATGCCGAATCTGCTTAGGATTAGCAGATTAACCTCATCGTGAAAAGGCTCGCTGTCCAGAAGAACACCGTCCATATCAAACAAAACAGCTCTGATCATTTCTTTGTCTCCTTATTCTCTTGAATCTGTTGTCCCAGCAGGAAAAACGTATCCGGCTCATAAAAGGCCGGATCAGCATAAAAGTTCTCTTGCCGGCCGGCGGGATGACGCAAGGAAAGTGAATCCGCAAAAAGTGCGATCGAGTGCCATCCGGGTTTTCCGGAAAAGCGGGGATTATACTTGGTATCGCCGATGATCGGACAACCGGCATTAGCGAGCTGCACACGGATCTGATGATGGCGGCCGGTCAAAAGCTCGATACCAAGAACCTGCATGACATCGGGTTCATCATCTGACAAAATTTCGCGCAGTACCTCATACCGAAGTATCGCTTCTGCGGCGCCTGGCTGCTCGTTCGCAACAATGTGTGACAGGTTCGTTCGGCCGTCGAAAACAAGAAAGTCCGTTAGTATACCGGACTGCTCCGGCATTTTTTTGTTGACGATGGCAATATAGGTTTTTTTCATGTTCTTTTTGACGCCGTCCGGCGAGTAGAAACGCTCCGCCTGACGCGAACGGGTAAAGAGCAAAATTCCGCCGACAGGGCGATCCAATCGATGAACAAGCTTCGGATCTTCTCCGGACGAGAACGTTCTTGGAGATACTGTGCGAAGATAGGAGAGGAAATCTGACGAATCATTCTTCCCCGGCTGAGAAAGAATTCCGGCCGGCTTTACGGCGACCAGAATATGCTTGTCGGAATACAAAATACGTCTTTGTGCCAGATGGGTATCGTAAGAAGGCTGCAAATTTCGAGATTGAGAGCCGGGATCACTCTGCTTTGCTTCGTTGTTATTTTTCGAGAATTGAATACGCATCTGATCACCCTTTATGAATGCCCGCACAGGAAGCTCTGAATTCCTCATCCTTACCGTTGCCGCCTGTATCAATACCGGTATCCGCGTTCGGATACTCACCTGTGAAGCAAGCGTCACAGAACGCGTGATCTCTGCTCCGGATCATGTCGCCCAGGCTGTCTGCGCGAAGATAGCCAAGAGAATCAGCTCCGATGATGCGACGGATTTCTTGTAAATCGTATTGACGGGCGATCAGCTGATCACCCGACGGTACATCCGTACCATAATAGCACGGAAAGAGAAACGGAGGAGAACTGATGCGTACATGGACCTCTAGGGCGCCTGCATTCTTGAGCATCGATACGATACGTGCGATCGTCGTCCCACGAACAATTGAGTCGTCGATCATCACGACTCTCTTCCCCTCGACCGAAGCGCGAATCGGGTTCAGCTTGATACCGACCGCCTCCTGTCTCTGTGATTGCTCCGGTTTAATGAACGTTCGCCCGATGTATCCGTTCTTCACAAATCCGCGAACCAGCGGAATGCCCGATTCCAGACTATAGCCGTTTGCTGCATCAAGACCGGATTCCGGAACCCCTATGACGACGTCTGCCTCGACGGGATACTGTCGAGCCAACAACCGTCCGGCAGTAAGACGCGCCTGGAATACACTCACTTTGTCAATCGCGCTGTCCGGCCTCGCAAAATAAATGTATTCGAAAACACAAATCCTGCACGGCCTGCCGCAGTGCGTCCGTATCGAGCGCAAACCATTTTTATCACAAACTACGACTTCGCCGGGCTCGACATCCCGGACGAACTCAGCACCTGCCGCATCAAGCGCGCAGGTCTCGGAGGCAAAGACATAGGAATTGTTGATCCGTCCGATGCAAAGCGGTTTAAATCCGTACGGGTCCCGCGCCGCAATCAGTTTCTTCGGACTCATGACGAGCAGAGCATATGCCCCCTCGATGATCTGCATCACTGACTCGACCGCTTCCTCGATCGAGCGCATCTTCACACGCTCTTTGGCCAGCTGATAGGCGATTACCTCGGAATCGATCGTTGTCTGGAAAATAGCGCCCTGTGCTTCCAGTTCCTTACGAAGTTTGACGGTGTTCGTCAGGTTGCCGTTATGTGCCAGAGAAAGGGTTCCCTTCACATATTGTGTAACCAGAGGCTGGGCATTCGAAAACACGCTCCCGCCAGTTGTCGAATACCGTACATGCCCGATTGCAATCGTGCCGGGCAATTTCCTCAAGATCTCCGGGTTGAAAACCTCACTGACAAGACCCATCGCCTTGTGGCATCGCACCGTTCCGTCATCGTTTACGGCGATACCGCAGCTTTCCTGGCCTCTATGCTGAAGAGCGAATAAACCGTAATATACAAGTGGTGCCGGCGTCAGCTGATCTTGATCAAAGATTCCGAATACTCCACATTCCTCATGCGGCTTGTCTGGCATGGGTGTCCCCGCTTTCTATATGTCTTCATTTTCAAAAATAAAAAAACGAAAAATAGAACCGACAGCCGCCATTGGCGTCGCTTCTATTTAAATACGTTCTTATTCTAAACACCAAGGGGGGGCAGTGTCAATTTATCGTGTTACGTCGTATTCCACAACAAATCAGCACGAAACGTCATCAGCATTGTCACCTTCTCGCTATACTCATGTTTCGATTCCTATTCTTGCCTAGTCCTTCGGAGTAACAAGATCTTTTTGTTTGTATCTGGTTCTGCGAAAATAGATACCAGCACTTGTTTCACCAGAATGACGGGCAGAAGAAAACCGGGAACGTCCCGTTATACCTCGCTCCGTCCGGTGAAAGCAATTTAGCTCCGGATCAGCAGATATCCTTTGGGTTCGTTCCCGGCTCAATGATAACGTTGCGTTGCCTTACAGTGTTACGCTGACCTCATGCGTCTTGCCGTCCTCAAAAATCGGAACACGGACACCGTCTACCGGCAGTCCGTCGCAGCTTACCTTTGTTGTCTCCCCGACGCGGGTGAAGCCCTCCGGCTTTTTGACCACAATATGGTATGAAGCTTTTCCTGTATTCACCGTGATATCCTGGCTCGTCTCACCGGCACGAAGGATCGGCTCGATGGTCAGGGCATCACTTGAAAAGGAAATACCGAATCCCATGAAGAGGCACAACAGAAGCCATGTCGAGGTCCCTGAGAGCGTCGGTCCGATGTTCTCCCCTGTCTGTGAATTGTTATACTGTGTGCAAAGTCTCGGATTGCCACAGATCTCAAATGGACTCTGAAGGGCACGGAAAGGCAGAATTCGGTCGATGACCCAGTAAGCTGTCTCCGCAAGGCGTTCAGCGAGCTTAAGATCCGTTACCTCTTTGGCAGCCTTCAGCATGGCTGCTGCGGCCATCATGTTCGCGTGTTTGAAAATACCTCCGTTCTCACGATCCCCGGCAAAATATAGAGCGACATCAATCTTCGGCGCAATCTGCGGATAATCGACGCCGGTGCAGAGACGGAAACCAAACGGTGTCTTAAGATTCTTATCAATGGAATCCATCATAATCTCGATCTTCTTCTCGTCGGCGCAACCGGAAAGAACGGCCCAACTGAAGGAATTGAGGAAGTACGTGCCGGATGCATTTTCTTCAATCTCGAGTCCGTCACCGCCGGCTCCAAGATAGTGCAGATGCGGCTTTGCGCTGCGGTTGAACAGTACACGCGCAAAAAAGTCGCTCTTCCAGGAGGTTGCTGCGAGTACGTCCTTCAAGGATGCGGACGCCTGTGTCAGTTCATCGGCATATGCTTGATCGCCGAGATGCGAGAACATCCCGATCGCTGCGTCTATGGCGACCTTCAGAAGGAACCCGTTCATAACCGATTCAGAGTACTCCGATTCGAACGGGATTTCTCCGTATCTCTTACCGGCCTTGGAGAGCTGCTCATTGTACAGCTCGATTTTCGCAGGTCCGGATATGCAGTCCGGATCCACGCGGAGACAATCGTTCCAATCGGCGCGATCAATCAGCGGGAGTCCATGTTTTCCGACAGAAATGCGGTTCGAATACGTAATGATCGCACGGATGGTGTCAAGAAGGCTACGCTTCAAGCCGTCCGCATTCGCAACATCGAGTTCTTCGAGAAGAAAATCATAATCACCGGTCAGACTGACGTAGCGGTCCAGCGCCTGCAAGAGCCACAGAGAGTCATCCGACCACCAGCCGGGCTCCTTCCCCGTCCAGTAGAAATTGTGGTTCGCATAACCATCCGTCGTGACATTGCCCGCCCATTCGCGGAGAAGCTTCTTGACGAATTCGGTCTCACCCATACCGGCAAAATAATACATTGAAGCAAAAATATCCTGAATCTCCCGGAAACCGATCTCCCGATAGCCCTTCTGTGTCCAGTCCAGAGATCGCGAGACAAAGGTCTGATAAAATACCTGGAACGGAAGATTGCTGTTGACGTATGCTTCGAAGTCTTTATCCTCATGCTTAATCGTCAAATATGACGCGTAAGCTTTGGAAAAGCTCTTCACCTTTTGCAGTGTCTGAGGCAAGGCTGCCGGATCCTGGAAACGGGATAGAAGCGCGGCCATCTCGGCCTTTACTGTCTCACTCTCAATATAGTTTTTGTTCATGACATCAGAAGAAAGGCAGACGAACTGATCCACAGCCGCGGTTTGATACGCTCGAAGGGATACAGGGGCGGATAAAGCAAAGAAGCCGGGACCCTTTCGTGAGTGACGGTTCGAAAGGAAGGACAATCTCTGCGGAGCTGCGAGTGTTCCCGAGCCGACAAATTCACTATATTTTGCACAGTACTGATCCGGGTAAATGACTTTTCCGTCATTATGGACCAGAAGAGTGCTCCAACGGATGTTGCCCTTGGTCCACTTCGGGTTTGGCTGGAAAGACATGGCTGCAATTGTTCCGTCCTCACGGCGGAACACCTCGGATTCGGCGACGACTGTCGTGAAGATGACATCCTCGCGCAAAGCGTGAACCTCAGAGGTTCCGAACATACCGGTGCAGACGATGCGTAGATCGCGGTTCCGGTCAGATGTGTTCTCAATCTCGATCATCTGAGCCTCCGACGCAAGAGGTAATCCATCCTCCTGCGGCAGAATGAAGATCGTGCGGCGAACGACAATCCCGCACGCGGTCTTGTACTCAATGATTGTATGATTCTGTGAATGGGTGCAGAACGCCTCCGTTACTCCTTCTTGTACGGCACTGCCTGAATAGAAGATCTGCTTTCCGTTCTCCACAAGATAAAACTGACGGTTCGCGGGGAATCCGTTCTCCTCCGGCAGGTAGTCCCAACGCGTTGCTAGGACCTGTGTATCGGCATGTGAGCGGAAACTTCCGCCTCCCATCCGGTCGATCGCGCTCTTTGGCGTGCTCTGCAGGGGGCGGTCAAATCCGATTCGGTTTCCGATCAGAAGATTCGTGTAGTAGTGCGGACCGGGAGCAGGAGAATCCAGAGAAGTCTTCAGCTCGCCTTGCTCGTTGAGGCATCCTCCCCACGTAACCGCGCCGTCGATAGCTGCAACGGCAGCCGCCTCTTCCTCATCAGACAGAGCCACCTCCTGCGGCTCGCCGCCGGCAAGGCAGGAATACGCGATAAGTCCTGCGTCGTTTTTCGCAAACAGGACGGAACACCCCTGAGAGAAAAGAGAGCCGAGAATCTGATAAAGGGCTTCCTCCTCAAGTAGAACGGAGATCAGCGGCGAAGAAAAACGCAGGCCACAAACGCCGGCCGTCATGTTCTGCCCGTAGGCGGAAACAAATTGTGCGCTTACGGCACCGCTTATCTTGCTGGAAAATACGCTTCTGATTATGTGTTCGGCGGAAAACTTTTCTCCGCGGGCTCTTTCATTTGTAATCATCATAACAACCTCCAATTTTTATTGCAACAAAAGGAACACCGATTCAGGATTCCCCTGGTCCGCTTGCCAATGCACCCCGCAATACTACGTTTCGCTGACTCGACAGCAGAATGAAGGATAAAACGTCATGATAGACGTCCTGACGATTGATCTCGTTATGCATTTCATGTCTTCCTCCGGGGTACAACTTCAGCGACACTTCATGTCCGGCGGCGCGAAAACGCTCCGCAAGCACATGAGGCGCCTTGCCATAGCCTCCGCAGGGATCCTCTTCCCCTCCGATCAGCAGTAAGGGAACAGATATATCCAGGCAGCTAACCAGATTCTTCGAAGTCGAATGCTTCGTCAACTCAAGAAGTCCGGCAAAGCCGGAAGTCTTGAACAGAAACATGCAATCCGGATCTGCGACATACTTGTCGACGATGGCTTCATCCCGTGTCAGCCAATCTTTGCTCGTACGCGCAGGCTTGATTCGTTTGTTGTATGGGTCAAAAGCAAGTTTTGTGAGGAATTTTCCCTCCGCACGCCGACCGATCAGACGGCTTTGTATCTTGGCCAGCAGAAGACCCGCATCGGTCGCAGACGGGCATTCCGGAAGTCCGGATAAAATAATGCCGGAGAGGCCCTTGCCCTTCCCAAGCGCAATAGCCTTCAGCACGATCAGTGATCCCATGCTATGCCCGTATAAGAAGAGTGGAATATCTTGATGCCCTGTTTCTGAAAGAGAGATTGTAACCCGGGATTGCACAGCCAATAGATCCTCTGCCAGAAGAGACGCTCCGCCATCCTCGGCAAAATAACCCCGGTCTTGCGGTTCCGGGGAAGTCTCCCCGTGGCCGCGCATATCAAAACCAAAAACAAGTATACCGTTATCACTTAAGAACGAAGCAAATCCATCGTATCGAAGAACATACTCCGTCATGCCGTGCATAATCAGCATCGCGGCGCGCACCGGAAGGCCCGGAGTTCGCCAGGAATATCCTCGCAGTACAAGTCCGTCCTTTGCTTGATGTGTAAAAAACACCTTCTGAGCCATCCCATGCCTCCCTGTCAGATCTCGATTGTACCGCCGCCCAAGACAATCTCATCGTGATAGAAAACGATAGCTTGTCCCGGGGTTGCGGCACGTACCGGTTTATCAAATGTCACGTTCAGCATTCCATTTTCTATTGTTTCCAGAATCGCCGGGACCGCAGTTGCCGAGTAGCGTATCTTCGCGGTTACCCGCATCGGAAGCGACCATGGACGGCCTGATACAGAGTGCAGCTCAGATGCCTTCAGCGTCCTGGTGAACAATTGCTCGTTCGATCCAAGGACCACAAGATTCTTTTCCCGATCAATTCGAAGAACGTACAAGGGCTCCGCGGCCGCGATACCGATCCCTTTACGCTGTCCGACCGTATAATGGATGATTCCTCGATGACGACCGAGCACGTTTCCGTCACGATCGACGAAATCACCGGGGAGACTCTTCTCTCCCGTCCGCTTCTCGATGAAATCCGCGTAGGTCTCATCCTTCACAAAGCAGATCTCCTGACTGTCCGGTTTATAAGCAACCGGCAGACCAGCCTCCTTTGCCAAGGATCGGATCACAGCCTTATCATAACCGAAAATCGGTAGCATGAGGTGAGAAAGCTGGTGTTGGTTCAGGCGAAATAAGGCGTATGTCTGATCCTTTCTGTTGCTTTTGTCACAGATTAATTCATATTCCTCTGAAGAAGCGGACAAACGAACCTGAGCGTAATGTCCGGTCGCCAGATAGTCAAAGCCCATCGCAAGTGCTCGATCAAGCATTGCATCGAACTTGATCCTCTCATTGCACATCACGCATGGGTTGGGTGTTCGTCCTTTCAAATATGCTTCGACAAACGGAGTAATGACCTCTTGATCGAATATCGAAGTGAAATTCAAAACATAAAATGGTATATCCAGTGCATTGGCGACCCTTCGAGCATCCTCAACAGCCGAAAGCGAACAGCATCCGCCATCAGCCTCGACCTGTTCGTCCTTTTCCTTCCAGATCTTCAGCGTACAGCCGGTAACATCAAAGCCCTGCCGTTTAAGAAGAAGGGCGGCAACAGAGCTGTCCACCCCGCCGCTCATCGCGACAAGGACACGTACATTCTTATTGGCCTGTAGCTGTTTATCCATTTCCGAATCGCTCATCCCGGTTCCTCATATCCGATCCTGCGGATCATCCGGATTTAGTGCGGATGTCCACATCGTATCTGTCCCTTCATTACAAGGGAATCGTTGTGCTTTGTCAAGAAAGCACTTGTCTGATTTGAATCATTTCTCCGTTACAAAAAAATGTAGCTTTTTCAAAGTGCGGGATAACAGCAAGCGGACGCAACCTCTGGAGTCTGCGTCCGCTGTTTTTCGATTCATCTCTCGGCGAGTACAAGGTATTTAGCCTAAGACAACCTCAACATTGTGAGATGAGCCCGCTTCAAACACAGGAAGAACATTTCCGGTAATGGCTGTTCCATCCACCGTAACAGAGGCTACGCCTTTTTCGACACCCTTGGGATTCGTGATGTGAATCACATATTTTGCTCCGCGGAACATACGAGTCACGGTGTATTCATCCCAGGAGGAAGGAATACACGGATCAACTACAAGCCCGTCATAGGCAGGCTTCACACCAAGAATGGCCTGAGAGATGGCTACAAAGTTCCAGGCGGCGGTTCCCGTAAGCCAGGAATTCTTCGCTTCACCCATGCGCCTGGCATCCTTGCCGGCGATCATCTGCGAATAGACATAGGGTTCATTACGGTGCAGATCACTGATCTCTTCACGGTATGCCGGAGCGATCTTCTTGTACAAGTCAAAAGCTCTGCCACCGCGTCCGACCACTGTCTCAGCGATCATGATCCACGGATTATTGTGACAGAAAATCCCCGCGTTCTCTTTATATCCCGGCGGGTACGAAGAGCACTCACCCAGGTTGCTGTGATAGGTCTGGTAAGCCGGTTGCTGGAGTACAATTCCGTGCTCGCACTCAAGAATATCACGAACAGAGTTCAGCGCCTTGAGAGCGCGTCCATCCTCAACACCGATTCCTGCCATGACACAATAACCCTGAGATTCGATAAAAATCTTACCCTCTTCGCATTCTTTGGATCCGATCTTCGCGCCAAAAGCGTCGTAAGCACGCAGGAACCACTCACCGTCATATCCATGCGTCAGGATTGTCTCCCGCATTGTGTCAATTTCCATCTGTGCCGTTGCGGCTTGATCCTTCATTCCCTTGCGGTTGAAGAGTTCGACAAGCTCAGGCCCGATGGAAACAAACATACCGGCGATCAGTACCGACTCCGCGACACGCCCGTCAGCCGTTCCGAAGGTCTGGAAGGACTCACCGGGATTTGTCGAATGACAGTTCAGGTTCAGGCAGTCGTTCCAGTCAGCACGCCCGATCAGAGGTAATCCGTGCGGCCCCTTGTTTTCGACAACATGGTTGAAGGAAGCCGTCAGATGCTCCAGGAGTGAGCCGGTATCGTTCGGATTGCAGTCATATGGCGTTGCTTCGTCAAGGATTGAAAAGTCACCCGTCTCCTTGATGTAGGCAGCGGTTCCGGCAATCAGCCAGAGCGGATCATCGTTGAAGCCGCCTCCGATATCGTTATTCCCCTTCTTCGTCAGAGGCTGGTATTGATGGTAGCAACCACCATCACGGAACTGCGTGGCGGCGATATCGAGAATTCTCTCTCTTGCGCGCTCAGGGATCTGATGGACAAATCCGAGAAGGTCCTGAGAGGAGTCGCGGAATCCCAAGCCACGCCCGACACCGGACTCGAAATACGAAGCGGAGCGGCTCATATTGAAGGTAACCATGCACTGATAAGGATTCCAAATATTGACCATACGGGCTGTTTTCTCGTCCTTGATATCAACGTTATACAAGGACAACAGACGATCCCAGTTCTTACGAAGCGCATCCATAGCTGCATCCACCTGCTCGCAGGTAGCGAACTGGGCAATCATTTCCTTGGCCGGTCTCTTGTTGATAACATGCGGGGCTTCCCACTTCTCGTCTTCTGGAAGTTCACAATATCCCAGAACATAGATCAAGCTCTGCTTCTCGCCGGGCTGAAGGGTTATCACATTCTTGTGGCTTGCACAAGGCTGCCAACCATCGGCAATAGAATTCTTTGACTCGCCGTTAAACACCACGTCCGGATGATCAAAGCCGTTAGATATGCCAAGAAAATCCTCAAGCTGAGAATCAAAGCCGTCAACAGGCTTGTTTACCGAGAAAAATGCGTAATGGTTTCTTCTCTCGCGGTACTCGGTCTTATGATAAACGACTCCGTTCTCGACCTCGACCTGTCCTGTCGAGAAATTGCGCTGGAAGTTGAGCATATCGTCTGACGCGTCCCAGAGGCACCACTCACGCAGAGAGAATACAGAGATCGTCTTCGCAGCATCGGAGGTATTCTCAAGAGTCAAACGGTTGACCTCACCCTTATATCCAAGAGGAACAAAGGCCAGAAGAGTTGCTTTGACACCATTCTTCGAAGATGTGAAGGTCGTATAACCCATACCATGACGGCACTCATAGGAATCAAGCTCTGTCTTAACGGGCTTATATCCGGGATTCCAGACAGTATCTCCATCCTTAATATAATAATAGCGGCCGCCGTCATCCACAGGGACATTATTGTAACGGAAGCGCGTGATTCGGCGCATACGAGCGTCTTTATAAAAATTGTATCCGCCGGCTGTGTTCGAAACGAGGCCAAAAAAGTCCTCACTTCCGAGATAATTGATCCAAGGGAACGGTGTCTTCGGAGTCTCGATGACATACTCGCGGTTCAAATCGTCAAAATGTCCAAACTTCATTCTCATGCCCTCCACTTTTATACGGCCCAAAAATCGACAAACCAGACGGGGGTTAAACGTTTCGTCTATTCATTATAGTATCGAATCCGGTAAATGTGAACCCGCAAATCACCCGAATTAACATCAAATTTTCATTCCATTTCGACATGCTATGGTTTCGCCAATCCGAGGTCTTCACAATCGGTAAGAAATATTTCCTCCGCTTCGGCTTTATCAGGAATGGCTCCGCCGGCATATGCTCTTGTAATGGCAAAGAAAACAGCTTCGATCACCTCGTCCCGCTCTGTAATAAACGTCACATTTATTTCTCCGGCAGACTTCGACAGTACGCTATATGCATTTTGTCCGCCCAGAAACGGATCCTTATTGGACTCCGACTTAGCCTTCTTGTTCATCAGCGGTACATTGTTAACGAAAAGCTGAGCATCTGCCAAGGAAGAAAGGGTGCCCTTCGAGATCGTAAAATATCGTAAAAGCTCGGCTGTCGTTGCTCTATTATCGTTATCTGACGTTGCCGCAAGCCAAGTTCCGTCGAGGAAGAAATCGGCGGGCGCCTCACAGACTGCCCAGTCCCCCGACGTGGGGTTCGCAGCCGGGTCCGCTTCCTCGCCCTCTTTCGGGATTGCAAAACCCATTCGGGTCGAGAAATCTTCGTATGTCGTCAAATAGGCCAATACTGTCTGATCCGCCCCGTGCGCCCACCATTGCGTAGTGTTACGTGCCTCGTTGAAGGTCAATCCCTCTCCGGTGACAGCTTTATAGAAGTCCAAATAATTCGAAATATACGGATTCCATACCATTGCCTCATCTTGTATCCACGGCGTCTGACGCGAAAACATGTATCCTATACAGAGGGAATCCATATCCGCCGTAACCTTCACAGCGCCACCGGATTTATCATTGACAGTCCTGGCCGTATCTAAAAAGGCATCCCATGTAGAAAAGTTATTACCGACATCTTCCGGTCTTGATGATCCTAAGTACTTCTTCGCGACGGTCTTGTTGTAAAACAAGCCGATCGGCCTCAATTGCCAGGCAAGAGCCTTGACCGAACCTGTTGAGTCCGTCATGTATTGATGGGAAAAATCGTACTGATCGACAAGTTCCTCTGTCGAAATTCCTAACCTGTCTATCCCGAGAAGCTCCGGACTCGAGATGTACCTCTTCGCAAAAGATGCCCCCAGCATAATGATATCCGGCATCTGATCCGTCGACGCAAACAGCGCATCGAGCCTCTTCTCATAATCGGAAGGGGAGATTGCTTGATAGTTATATCTGAAATCCGGATGATCTGGTATGTAGAGGGTGTCGATCTGCGTCCTCAGATCTTCATTAAATGCATAAATGTGCACCGGGTCCTCGTCCTCATCCACAACATTTTCCGCAGGTTTGATTGTCGCCTGATCAGGAATGGCAGATAATCCGTCGGCCGGCTCTGAGCTGTCTATGAAAAATTTCGCCTCTTGGCTTGTCTCGACCGAGATTGCCTGCGTTGCCATGGAAGAGACAGACTGCTCTGTCACCACCGCATCGCCTCCGCAAGCGGAAGAAGTGATACCTAACAGAATGCACCCGGCCGCAAGCAGCGTCAGTTTCTTGTTCATGAACCTCTCCCGTCTCAGCATTATGCCGCAGTAGCTATCTTATAAATTCTACTACGAATTAAAAACACGGGCAACTTTCTCCTGTTCATTATCCGAGACCATTGACAACTCGCCCTCCTGTGTAATACAATGCGCATGTTGTTTTCGGGGAATTAGCTCAGCTGGGAGAGCGTTGCACTGGCAGTGCAAAGGTCGTGGGTTCGAGCCCCATATTCTCCACCA
>CAZOFY010000019.1:0-34384 GCA_964579245.1 uncultured Mageeibacillus sp. | reverse complement strand
GATTCGCGTTTTGGCCGTTCTAGGCCGTAAAATCTCGTTCTCGAGCCGTTCACCGGCGCAAAAATACGGCCTAGATTCGCAATTCGGCCGCTCTAGGCCGTAAATTCTGGTTGCCGCCCCGTCCGCTTTTTTTCTGATCAAATGCAAGACTCTCGTCCAACATATTGGCGCACCTTGTTTTTAGACAGCCCCTTTTTCAAAGAAGGAGATTTATGCGCGAAAAGATGCTTAAACGATTAAAGAACACACCGAGAAAGGAATGGATCTTTGTCAGTGTCTTTCTGGTTCTTATCCTGTTACTCATTATCTGGCCAACCGGCTTTGAACAGCAGATGTATGTTCATTCAGAAGGTGTTCTGGCTACGGTTACAGATGTCGACAACAGTGGGCGTTACTTTAACGGTCTTGTGAAACAAGGCGGGCAGTCAGTAACCGTTCGAATCGAGTCCGGTAAAAAGAAAGGACAAACAGCCACCGGTCAGAATCTGTACATTGGTAAAATGGAATTTGACAAGGACTTTGCCGCCGGTGATTTGGCCTGGGTTTTACTGGAGTTTGACGAAGCCGGTGAGATTTCCGGTGCAACAATGGTAGATCACTATCGGATCCACCTAGAGATCGCTCTGGTAGCGGTTTTTGCCCTGTTGATGATACTTATCTCCGGATTTACCGGCGTTCGCACGCTTTTATCCTTTGCGTTTGCTCTTCTTGCCATCTGGAAGATCTTAATTCCCTGTATGCTGAATGGCGTCAATCCGATTGTAGTAGCGTTAGTGGTAGGAAATCTGATTACCGTGGCGACGCTGCTTCTGGTTGCCGGGTTCACGCCGAAGGCATACGCTGCGATCGCAGGAGCAGTAGCCTGCTCACTTCTGACCTGTGTCCTGGCTATCGTTCTGGGTGATGTTTTTAAAATTCACGGAGCCGTCATGCAATGGTCCGAATCACTTCTGTATGCCGGATATGAGAAGCTGAATTTGACCTTGATTTTTCAAGCCGGTATTTATCTGGCTTGCTCGGGGGCAATTCTTGACCTTGCTGTCGATATCAGCTCTGCCCTTGACGAGGTAGTCCGGAATCATCCGAAGATCACGCGCAAAGAACTAATCCGTTCCGGCCTGACGATTGGCAGATCAGTGGTCGGAAGTCAAACAACGACACTTCTCCTGGCGTACATGGGAAGCTATATCTCAATCATGATGGTTTTTATGGCACAGGGCACACCAATGATGAACATTCTGAATTCAAAAATGATCGCATCGGAGATTCTTCACACATTTGTCGGATGTATTGGACTGGTTATAGTAGCTCCATTGACGTCCGTTATCTGCGGCTTTCTTCTTCGAAAAGAGAATTTTACAGGAAATCCAATCTCCCGGGATAATCCGTAGATAAGAATGCCAGAAGGAGTTAAAAGAAAAAGCTGCCCCAAAGCAACAAGATACTTTGACATTTGAAAGAAATAATATTGATTGAAAAAAACTACGCGTTGCGTATTTCCAATTCATAGAATGTCGGTATAATTAGGTTGTGTCAGGGGGGAGCGCCGTGTTTCTGGTCTTCTTGTTTTTTTGGGCCATTGCGGTTTTTGTTTGGATCAGCGATAGAAAGAGCACGACCAACTTCTTCGGCGGATTGGCATTCTTTTTCTTTGGCTGTGGTGGGTTGTCGGCATTTATAGGAACCTTTTCCTATGAGCACAAGTGGCTTCTGCTTCCTGTCGCCGTTCTGTCTTCTTTCATGTATTTCTGGGGACCTTTCGCCATCCTGATGTATTCTCTGTACGCTGCCTCCTATATGCCGAAGAAGCGATGGCTCCGTATTCTTCTGACGCAAATCATTCTGATTCCCGCAGAAGCGGCTTACTTTGTGTTTCCTGCCTTATCCATGTTCGGATCCGTGATCGAAGAAACGGCCGCAGAGCGTATCCACAACACAAGGGTCATGACGGGAATGATTGCACCATATTTCATTGCAACAATTATCGTTTTACTCGTATCCTGGATCCGCGAAAAAGATCTGGTTCTACGCGAGGAGAAGGCTGTTAACTGTCTTCTGATCGTACCTTCCGGTCTGCTTCTGTTTCTCTCGAGTTATGTAATTCCCTCAACAGGCTATGTCGGTGCCTGGCAGTTTAATGTCGTTCTGATTGTCTCCGTGACGGGGCTGTTCTTGTTTTTTGCGATTCGAAAGAGCGCCATGGGATTTCATCTGTTCCAGGAGAACGCTTCGAGAGAACAGACGCAGCAAGCCGTTATTCGGGGAACCGGAGTCTTGAACCACGCGCTTCGGAATAACCTGCTCACGACGCACCTCGCTTTACAGAATGCGCAATACCATGCCGATCATGCTGACGGGGATGATCGACTTCTGCGCAAGGACCTGTCTCTGGCGATTACGACGTGTGAGCATACACTGGATATCCTGGAACGGATTAATATGCAGTTTCAGCCGATTTGCATCCAGACGGAGAATTGCGCTGTCAATGAAATCATTCAGAAAGCGGTCGAGTCCAGCAAGACCTCTTTTCACCGTAAAAACCTCGTTTATACGACAGAGTTCTTGTGCGAATCGACACTGTCTTGTGACCCGGTTCACATGTATGAGGCTATTCTGAATCTTATCAATAATGCCTCCGAGGCGGTCCCCGAAGATATAGCAGGAGAGATCAAAGTCTCGACCTTCGCTCGCAAGGGACGCCTGGTTATCCAGGTCAAGGACAACGGCTGCGGGATCGATAAGAAAAACTGGAAATATATCTACACGCCTCTTTTCACGACGAAGAAGGGAAAAACACATTACGGGCTTGGCCTTTATTATGTAAAACGTGTCGCAGAGCTTCATCAAGCGCAGTTTTACCTTCGCCCGGGCAAGAAGATCGGAACGGTTGCCGAGATTTGTTTTCAGCAACGCACTGCAGACGCGGAGGAGAACGGGTGAGTGAGATATATCGCATTGCAATCCTGGATGATGAGCCGGTCTGGATCGAGGCAATCGTTGCGCTGTTAACACGATCACCGGAAATTGTTGTTGTCGGAACGGTCGAAACACAGGACGAGGCAGTCCTGCTGGCGCAAGAACAGAAACCGGATCTTTTTCTTGTTGATATCAATCTCGGACATGCTTTTCAGAATGGTATTTCTGCGACGATTGCTGTTCTCGAAGCCAGTCCGACAACAGAAGTCATCATTTTGACAGCCGCTGAGAACGACCAGCATGTCATGGATGCAATATCGGTCGGAGCCATTAATTTTTTGCAGAAGAGTAACTGCGAGCTTCTTTTGCCCGCGATTCTCCGCCATATGAGACACGAGTTTTCGCCTAATGTTGTTTTGGCTCGCTCCTACGCACTGCTGCGGCGTGAGAATATTCGCAAAACACTGACGGAGCATGAGTATGAGGTCCTGGAGGAACTGGCCCGTAACGCGACCCGGACCGAGGTAACCGCAAATCTCAACAAAGCGGAGAGCACGGTCAAGTCGCAGATCAGAAGTATCCTGCATAAACTCGGAGTTACGCGTACGACCGAGGCCGTTTCTAAGCTGAAATACGGTGGAGTCCTCATCTCAAATCCGGAACAGGAAGAAATCGGCAAGAAGAAAAAAAGTCGCGGAAAACACGGCTGAAATCAGGCGCAGGATTACCTCGTCTAGGCGGTGTTTCTTGCCCGCAAAAAAAGCACGGCGATTCAAAGCACCGTGCTTAATCCTTCTATTTTCGAGAAAAGGCTTATCGATCGGGAAGGATGACCAGCCGTTATCCTTATGTCTCGATTCTTCTTCGTGCAATGATTGCTACAACCAATCCCAAAACGAGATACAATAAAACAAAGAAGTTCAGGATAGACATGGAGAGAATGATTCCTACCAGAGACAGCAAACCTACGAGAGTAAGGACGATTAAGCACGTCAAGTCAAAACCTTTTACGATTCGCTTGCATATCTCGTAAAGAGCATTAAAGTACAGAGCGGTACAAAGGGGCACAAAAAAGACAGAAAACGGGAGAATACTTCCCAGAAAAAACCAGACAAATCCCAATATTGGCGCGGCGATACTAGCAATGATAATTCCCTTACCAGGGTGTAGTTTCTCTTCCTTCATGCCATATCGGGCTTGTATCGTCTGATTTGCGAGTGTTGCTGTGTGTTCGGCAAATTTCTCCTCGACATCATTATGACAATTCAAACACATTACGGTCTTCAAATCGCCGACCTCTCGACAAGCTATATCATTCTGCGTTCCACAAAGAAAGCATCCGCTGTTTAAGTTATGCTCGGCAGCCCAATTAGCCATGGATTCCATGATCCTGTCGATGACAGAAAAATCACTGCCGTGAACCGGGTACATTACATTCACAGTGTGTTCATCAGATGATATCGTATCTCCAGAAAGACTAAAGGCTTGTGACAGTGTCAGACGTAGCTTTTCCAGCTGGTCTCGCGTGATGCTGGCGACGCCCATACTTAAATATAACTGCCTGTTGACTGGAAAGTATTCTGCGGTGAAATGTCTGTCAAAGATGTTGGAGTAGAAGAAATTATTACTGTGTTCTACCAATCTTGTGGCGGTCTCCAATTCATAGGCAATGCTCATATAGACTCCCCTTGTCTACTAAATATAAAACTGTAGTGATCTAAAGTTAATACTAAACGATTTCAGCAAATAAATCAAGAATAACTAATAAGATTTTCGAATCAACAGCAATACTTCTGCGCATTTACCCTCGTCTTGTTGTTTTCTTGCACACCGCCGCCGTCCGTGTTAGAATTTTTTAGATAAAATCCTTGATATTGGCCTTTGAAACGGCCTAAGGGAGGAACCTTATGGAAATCACGCAAGACCTGATCACGTACCTGGAGAGTCTCGGTCGTATCTGTCTGTCAGATGCGGAGAAGGAGAAGACCAAGACGGATCTTGGTGCAATCCTCGAATATATCGACAAGCTCAATGAGCTGGACACAGAAGGTGTCGAGCCGCTTTCACATGCACTTCCAATGACGAACGTTTTTCGCGAGGATGTAGTGACAAACGAATCGATGCGCGACTCGATTCTTGCAAACGCTCCCGACAGCAAGGACGGATTCTTCAAGGTGGCAAAAACAGTGGAATGACCTTGCAACATGTCAAGGGAAATAGGAAAGGCTATTTATGGATAAGCAGAAAATCAGCTTGATGTCTGCCCGGGAGCTCGGTAAGGCGATTCGCGAAAAGCAGATCACTTCCGTTGAAGCCACTGAGGCTGTTTTAGATAAGATCCGGGACACAGAATCGAAGATCCACAGCTTTATCACCGTTTGTGAGGACGAGGCCATTGCCGCTGCGAAGGCTGTACAGTCGCGCCTTGACGCCGGTGAGGAGCTGTCTGCTCTTGCCGGAGTTCCGATGGCTGTGAAAGATAACATTTGCACCGAAGGAATCAGAACGACCTGTGGCTCGAAGATATTGAATAACTTTATCCCGCCGTATTCAGCGACCGTCGTCAATCGCCTGCGGGTGAACGGTGCCGTCATCGTCGGTAAGCTCAACATGGATGAATTCGCCATGGGTTCGACGACGGAGACCTCCTATTTTGGACCGACGAAGAATCCATGGGATCGGACACGCGTTCCGGGCGGTTCATCAGGCGGAGCGGCGGCGGCCGTCGCTGCGCGCGAGATCCCGTTTTCACTCGGCTCGGATACCGGCGGATCGATACGCCAACCCTGCTCTTTCTGCGGAGTTAGCGGCATCAAGCCCACATATGGTTCTGTCTCCCGATACGGCTTGGTCGCCTATGCGTCCTCACTGGATCAGATCGGTCCGATCGGTACGGATATTCTTGATTGTGCCGAGGCACTGAACATTATCATGGGGCAGGACAAGCGCGATCAGACATCCTTCGCGAGTGAGAAGATATCTGTCAGTCGGGCGGAATCATATTCTGCGAAGGGCTTGCGCGTCGGGTTGCTTACCGATTACTTCGGCGAGGGTCTTGATCCACAGGTACGGTCCACTGTGATGGAAGCCGTAACGACCTTGAAGGGGCTTGGCGCAGAGATTGGAGAGTTCCCCCTCCCGATTGTCGAATACGCCGTCCCGACCTACTATATCATCGCTTGCGCGGAGGCCTGTTCGAATCTGTCACGATTTGACGGAATCAAGTACGGCTACCGGCCTGAAGATGCCGGGGAGTTGATGGATGTATATGTGAAGAGCCGCAGTGAGGGCTTTGGCATGGAGGTTAAACGCCGTATCATGCTGGGAAACTTCGTACTCTCGTCCGGCTATTACGACGCTTACTACAAGAAAGCATTACAGGCCAAAGCACTAATCAAGCAGGCCTTTGACGAAGCCTTCAAGAGTTATGATGTCCTGGTTGGACCCGCGGCTCCGACAACGGCACCCCGCATCGGAGAGAGCCTGTCTGATCCGCTGAAGATGTACCTCGGTGATATCTATACCGTTCTGATCAATATTATCGGATTGCCTGCGGCAACGATTCCATGCGGCTTCGATGACACGGGACTGCCGATTGGACTGCAGATTATCGGACCGCATCGATCCGAGCAAACCATAATCAATACCGCCGCGGCTTTTCAGAAGGTCACGGATTATCACCGGCAAGCGCCCGGGTCATGAGGTGACAAATGGAAAACTATGAAATCTGTATGGGCCTGGAAGTTCATGTCGAGCTGTCTACCCAATCGAAGATATTTTGCGGCTGCACGACAGAGTTCGGAGGAGAACCGAATACACATGTCTGCGAGATTTGCTCCGGTATGCCGGGGACGCTGCCGGCGCTGAATCAGAGCGTTGTCGAATACGCCGTGCGCGCGGGCCTGGCGTTGAACTGTCAGATCAGCTCTTACAGCAAATTCGATCGCAAGAATTACTTCTACCCTGACCTTCCGAAGGCCTTCCAGGTCTCGCAGTTGTATTTGCCCATCTGTCGTAACGGTGACGCAGAGATAAAGATTGGCAATCAGACCAAACATATCGGAATCCACGAGATCCATATGGAAGAGGATGCGGGCAAGCTCGTACATGACGAGTGGGAAGAATGTACACTTGTTGATTACAATCGATGCGGCGTTCCGCTGATCGAGATCGTTTCCGAGCCCGATTTCCGCTCTGCGGAAGAAGTCATTGCGTATCTCGAAAAGCTTAAGTCGACATTACAGTACCTCGGTGTATCAGACTGTAAAATGCAGGAGGGATCCATGCGTGCCGACGTTAACCTCTCCGTTCGCAAACGCGGCGAGACGAAGTTCGGCACCCGCACCGAAATGAAAAATATGGCTTCCCTCAAGGCAATCGCACGCGCCATCGAGGGCGAGTCCCGCCGGCAGATTGATATCCTGGAAGACGGAGGAAAAATCCGTCAGGAGACGAGAAGATGGGATGATAACAAGGGATCTTCCTACGCTATGCGCTCGAAGGAGGATGCCCATGACTACAAGTATTTTCCGGAGCCTGACCTCATGCCGATTGAGATTGCAAAGTCATATATTAAGGGCGTTCGAGCTGCTCTCCCCGAGATGCCCGAGGCAAAGAAGGCCCGTTATATGGAGGAGTTCAACCTGCCGGAGTATGACGCGGACATCCTTACCAAGTCCAAGTACCTTGTTGAGGTTTTCGAGAGGGCTACACAGATTTGCCATAATCCAAAGGACGCTTCGAACTGGATCATGACGGATCTTCTGAAAATGTTGAAGGATTCGCAAACAGAACCTGAGGACATGAGCTTCTCGCCGGATGCTCTCGGTGAGATTATCCGAATGGTCAATGAAGGCAAGATTAATCGAGGTACCGGACGCAGGATTTTTGCCGAGGTCTTCACGAAAAACGTCGATCCGGTCCGTTATGCCGAAGAAAATAGCCTGGCCCAAATTTCCGACGCTTCCTCCATCGAAGGGCCGATCTGCGAGATGCTTGATGCGAACGAGAAGCCGGTCGCAGAATACCTGGCGGGTAACGAGAAGAATTTACAATATCTCATCGGTCAGTCCATGAAAGCACTGAAGGGAAAGGCGGACCCGCAGGCAGTAAGAGAGGTTCTTCTGAAGCTTTTGGAGGAGAGAAGGAACAGATAAATGAGTGAACGTCCTGACAGAGGCGTACCGTTCGCAGCCGGGAGCTCGCGATTACTATTGAGAATCAGCGGTTTTTCTGCTATATTTTTGAAGATAGTACGATGACAGGTTATTTATTTGCGTACGGGATAAGTGCATTTGCGGCAGAATCGGTCGCATGCGATAAGGAAGGATAGGAGCTACTTTGCCTGATGACAGTATAGGACAGATATTGATCGATCTTTTGATTGTGTTTATCTTCGTCCTGATCAATGCTTTTTTTTCCGCTACAGAGATGGCGGTTATTTCTCTGAACGACAATAAGATGAGGAAGATGTCGGAGGAGGGCAATAAGCAAGCACGCACCATTCTCCACTTCATCGAGAATCCCGGACGTTTCTTAGCCATTATTCAGGTAGGAGTTACACTGGCAGGCTTCCTGTCCTCTGCTTTTGCTTCCGACAAATTTGCGCAGAGACTTACGATGGCGATTGATCCCGACGGGAAAATCACGTTTCTTCGGACCCTTTCCATGATTATCGTCACGATTGTATTGTCATACTTCTCTCTTGTTCTCGGCGAGCTTTTCCCGAAACGTCTGGCACAGAAGCATCCGGACCGCGTCGCTTTCTTCTCGGCGAAGATTGTCCGTGTTTTCGGGTTCGTCCTGAATCCGTTCGTAAATCTTCTGACATTTTCCACCAACCTCTGTCTTCGTCTAGTCGGTATTGATCCGAATGTAAACGACAAGAACGTGACGGAGGAAGAGATCCGCATGTTGGTCGACGTTGGCAGCGAATCCGGCAGCATCGAGGATCAGGAGAAGGAGATGATCCAGAACATTTTCGAGTTTAACGACAAAGAAGTGTCTGAGATCATGACCCACCGCACGAAGATTGTATCGTTGCCAATCGACTCAACCTACGATGAGGTGCTTGAGACCGCAACACACGAGAAATATACGCGTATTCCGGTATACAGCGATACGATTGATGATATCGTCGGTATCTTGCATATCAAGGATTTGCTCGGATTTGCCTTGTCCTGCAAGAAGCCTGAGGACTTCTCTCTCGAGTCTCTTCTGCGCCCGCCGCTTGTTGTACCGGAGACTAAGAATCTTTCATCGCTTTTCCGAGAAATGCAGAAGGGGAGTATGCAACTTGCCGTTATTGTTGATGAATACGGCGGAACGGCCGGCATCGTATCAATAGAGGATATGCTAGAGGAGATCGTCGGCAACATTACCGACGAGTTTGACGAGGAGGAATCTCAGCTGGTCAGACTTGAGAACGGAGACGTGATTGTTCCCGGAGACATGCCGCTGAATGATATCGAGGACGCGCTCGACATCGATCTGCCGGATGAGGATTATGACACGATTGCCGGCTTCGTCATTCACTTGCTCGACCGAATTCCGGATGAGAATGAGACGCCGGAGGTCAACTATGGAGACATCGTCCTTAAGGTCGAATCGATCGAGGACAAATGGATCTCCGGGATACGTATCCACGTGTTACCGAAGCAGGAATCTGCTCAGGAGAAGACAGAGGATGAGAAATGAAGAATATGAATGATAACGATGCCTTGCGGTATCAAGCTGTTTTGTATGATTTTGACGGGACGCTGGTCGATACGGTTCCTATGATCCTGAAGTGCTTTCACTATGCTTTTTCGAAGGTCGTCGGAAAAAAAGAGGACGACGCATTTTTGCTGTCGACCATCGGACTTCCTCTGATCCAGGCATTTTCGCATTACGAACCGGCAGTTCAGCAAGAGCTGATTGAGGCCTATCAGGAAGAGAATGCTCGAATCATCGAGACCGATGTGAAGATCTTTGACGGGGTCATTGAAGGCTTGACCCTTGTCGGCTGTTCCGGCGCTTCTCAGGCCGTCGTTACGTCCAAGCGTCGCGAGACAGCTTTAATCTCCATGCGGCAATTCAAACTCGAACCATATTTTCAAACGGTGATTGCCCGTGAGGATACCTCATTACACAAACCGGATCCGGAGCCGATTTTCGAAGCGATGCGTCGACTCTCCGTCACAGATCCGAAGAAAGTCCTTTTTGTCGGAGACAGCGTTCATGACCTGCGCTGTGCGAATCGAGCCGGTGTTGACTCCGTGATGGTCGATTGGACATATATGCCCAGAGAAGAGCTCGCTGCTGAGAGTCCGACGTACTGGATATCAGCGCTTTGTGACATTTCTTGCATTCTGTCGAATGCCGAATTATAATAGGCGTGCTGTGTTTTTTCCTATATGAATCAGAAGGATGGGACTAACGATGGATAACAACAAATCAAAATCCGTCTCAAAAAAGAAATCAAAGCTTGGTTTTGTGAATGATAAGACAAGAACTAGACTGATCGTCGGGCTGGTTATTGCATTTTTTGTGATCTCGACAGTCGGGTATTTTTCTTTCAACCTTGGATTTCCCGCGAAGATTCTCTCCGCCGGGACAGTTGCCGGACAGGATGTGAAGGTCACGGAAATGAATTACCGCTTTTATGAAGTTATGAATATGTATAAGCAGTACGGCATGATCTCGTCGCTTAAAGATCTTGACCAGGTGCTCAACGAAGAGACCGGTGAGACATATCGCGATATGTTCATGAATCAGGCTGCCCAGAATCTGCAACGCACGAAGATCCTAGCCGCAGAAGGCAGGAAGAACGGCTTTGTGGCGGAGGGAATTGACAATCGCATAAGCGCCTTCGTTGATAACATTCGTGTCTATGCAGAAGAGAACAAGACCACAGCGGATCGCCTGTTACAGAATCAATATGGCAAGGGAATCACGCTCAGGGATGTCAAGGGCTACCTGCAAGAAGAGTATTACGCGGAAGAGTACTCCGAGTATCTGAAGCAGAACGTCTATACGATGACGAAGGAAGATATTCAGGCAAAATACGACGCAGATCCTTCACTCTATGAGACAGTAACATATAATGCCTACCTGTTTACCTCGAAGGTCGAAGCAACGGTAACAGACGAAGCTCTTATCAAAAAGGGAAAGGAAGAGGCAAAGAAGCTCGCTGATTCCGTGATTGCCAAATCCAAGGATCCGGCGACCTTCCTGGCGGCATGCAAGGAAGCTCTTGGAACAGAGAACGAAGCGGATTTCGCGGAAGGTAAGGACCCAACGATTTTTATCGAGATACAGAAGTCCTTCACGGATGCTCTTGACGCAAAATTCACCGCCTTTGTATTCGACAACACCCGCAAAGCTAACGACACGGCTGTCATCGAGACACCTTCGGGTTATTATGCGGTTCTTTTTCAGAGTAAGAATCTTGACACGACACAATCCGTCTCCTATCGCGTCCTCACTGTCGAAGGTACAGACCTGGCCGTTGCCAAGACTGAGATTGAAGGTTATAAAGCTCAGGTAACCGATGAGAAGACCTTCACTACTCTCGTGAAGAAGTATTCTGACGACGCAACTGCGTATGCCGGTGGCTACTATGCCGGGATCACTGCCAGTACAACAGAAGCGGAAGAAAAAACGGAATATGAGAAGAAGCTGAACGAGTGGCTCTTTGCCGAGGGTCGTAAGTCCGGGGATATGATTGTGATCGAGAATGTAGACTCTGTCTCGCTCTTTTTCTTCTGCGACAGTATGCCGGCCTGGATGTCGACGGTGAATACGCAGGAGACGAATACTCAGTTTGAGGCGTGGTATACAACTTTGTCCTCTGACCCGCTTCTCGGGTTTACCATCAACAAGGAAAATATCAAGTTCGCGTCATAACAAATCGAGCAAATCCGCTTATCAGTACGGAGGCCTTCAGGATAAGGAATGCCTCCGTATTTATTTCCCCAACGAGTGACGGGAGCATGCTTGTCACGGGGAGGGAGAACGATCAAATGAAGGAAATTATTGCCCCGGTTTTTTTCGATAATAAGAATATTTGCGTTGACACTTGACAAAAGTAATGCTATCATCTTATAACGCGTCATAAGGTGGAGGCTTGTCGCCTGTTGCCGGTTGACGAGCGAAAGTCAGACTTTTCTGCCTTTCGTGAAGACAGAGGAACTGTGTCCGGATGCCTGTCCGGAACGATAGCCAGGCCTAGGCCAGAACATTCGTGAGGTGATGTGTAATGGTGCGTCCCGTCAAACTGGGAAGAGCAGAGAGAATGTCCTATTCTCGAATTGATGAAGTCATAGAGATGCCGGATTTAATCGAGATACAGAAGAATTCATACAAGTGGTTTCTCGATGAAGGACTGATGGAGGTATTGAGAGAAGTATCCCCCGTCACTGATTTCACAGGAGATATCGAGTTGTCCTTTATTCAGAAGGAATTCGATACAGAGAAGCCGCAGAATACCATCGAAGAGTGTAAGGAAAAGGACATCAATTACGCTGCTCCGCTAAAGGTTCTGGTACGACTGGTCAACAAGCAGGACGGCGCCATCAAGGAGCAGTCTGTTTTCATCGGTGATCTTCCGATCATGACCGAACACGGTACATTTATTATTAACGGTGCAGAGCGTGTTATTATCAGTCAGCTTGTACGTTCTCCTGGCGCATATTTCGCGTCTGTGAAGGACAAATCAGACAACCCTCTTTTTACAACTCAGATTATCCCGAACCGAGGTGCCTGGCTCGAATATGAGACAGATGCAAACGGCGTTATTTTTGTTCGTGTGGATCGTGCGAGAAAGTTTCCCCTGACAGTTTTCCTGCGTTCCCTTGGTTTTGGTACAGACGAGGATCTTCGCAACACCTTCGGAGATGAGCGCTGCCTGAACGAGACGATCAAGAAGGATCCTTCCCATAACCGCGAAGAGGGCCTTTCGGAACTGTATCACAAGCTTCGTCCCGGCGAGCCGACATCTATTGAAGGCGCCGAGTCTCTGTTGAACGGGATGTTCTTTGATCCGAAGCGCTACGATTTGGCGCGCGTCGGTATTTACAAACTCAACAAGAAGCTTTCTCTGGCCTCCCGTATCAAGGGTCAGAAGACAGTTGAGAATGTCGTTACAGAAGACGGTGAGCTGATTGCTCATGCGGATACCATCATAACCGAAGAGATAGCGAATGCCATCGAGATATCAGGAATCAACGAAGTTCTTGTTTATCCGATCATCAAGACCGGTGAAACCGTTAAGATTTCAGACAAACCATTGAAGGTCATCGGCAATTCTCGTGTAGATCCGGATGTATTCATTCGCGCATCATTTTCCGAGGAAGAGCTGGACGGATTTGACATCAAGAAGACCCCTGTCAATGAGAAGGTTCGCACATCAGTTCTTCGTACGATTATTGCCGATGTTCGCGTGACGGAGAGCAGGAATTACTCCGAGGCCTTAACGGCGGCTCTTTCATCGAAGGTCTATGATCTTATGCCGAAGCATCTTACGGTCGAAGATATCGTAGCGACAGTGAGCTATCTGATTGGACTCGAATATGGAGTGGGACACATCGATGATATCGACCACCTTGGCAACCGCCGTATCCGTTCTGTCGGAGAACTTCTGCAGAATCAGATCCGTATCGGATTCTCCCGTATGGAGCGTAATATTCGTGAGCGCATGGGTGCCGTTCCTGATATTTCGACGGTTTCCCCGTTACAGCTTGTCAACACCCGCCCTGTCAGCGCTGCTGTCAAGGAATTTTTCGGATCCTCACAGTTGTCCCAGTTTATGGATCAGCCGAATCCGCTTGCTGAACTAACGCACAAGAGGAGACTTTCTGCTCTTGGACCGGGAGGTCTGTCGCGTGACAGAGCGAACTTCGAGGTTCGTGACGTACACACATCACACTATGGAAGAATGTGTCCCATCGAGACGCCTGAAGGTCCGAATATCGGACTGATCAACTCACTGGCGACCTATGCCCGCGTAAATTCATACGGATTTATCGAGACCCCTTACCGTGTTTACGATAAGAAGAAGGGCGTGGTTACACGCGATGTCCGTTATATGACTGCGGATGAGGAAGATTACTACAATATTGCTCAAGCGAACGAACCGATCGACGAGACCGGCAAGTTCCTGGACAAGAAGGTCGTCTGCCGTTATCTGGATAAGTTTATCGAGGTAGATCCCGAACATGTTGATCTGATGGACGTTTCACCCCGTCAGCTGGTATCTGTTGCCACTGCGTTGATCCCGTTCCTGGGCAACGATGACGCAAACCGTGCTCTCATGGGCTCGAACATGCAAAGACAGGCCGTTCCGCTGATTTCTCCTGAGGCTCCTATCATAGGAACCGGTATGGAGTATCGTGCCGCTAAGGACTCCGGAGTTTGCAAGGTTGCCAAGAGTGACGGAATCGTGACATATGTGTCCTCCAACAAGATCGAAGTCTCGACTTCGACGGGTAGGAAGGATATCTTCAATCTGACCAAGTACCAGAGATCGAACCAGAGCACTTGTATCAACCAGAGGCCGATTGTCCGGCTCAATGACGAGATCAAGGCCGGTGATATCATTGCCGACGGACCGTCTACACAAAACGGTGAGCTGGCCCTCGGTAAGAATGTTCTGATCGGTTTTATGACATGGGAAGGCTATAACTACGAGGACGCCGTCCTCATTAACGAGCGTCTGGTTCGTGAGGATGTCTATACCTCAATCCACATCGAGGAATATGAGTGCGAGGCTCGTGACACGAAGCTTGGCGCCGAAGAAATCACACGCGAAATTCCGAACGTCAGTGATGACGCGCTGAAGGACCTCGACGAATACGGTGTCATCCGTGTCGGCGCGGAGGTTCGCGCCGGGGATATTCTTGTCGGTAAGGTCACGCCGAAGGGTGAGACGGAGCTGACGGCGGAGGAGCGCTTGTATCGTGCCATTTTTGGCGAGAAGATCCGCGAAGTCCGTGATACCTCAGTCCGTGTTCCTCATGGTGAATCCGGTGTCATCGTCGATGTGAAGACATTTACGAAAGAGAATGATGATGTCCTCAAGGGAAGTGTCAACAAGCTCGTTCGTGTATACATCGCGCAGAAGAGAAAGCTCTCGGTCGGTGATAAGATGGCCGGACGCCACGGCAATAAGGGTGTTGTCAGTAGAATCCTTCCGGAAGAGGACATGCCGTTCCTTCCTGATGGTACTCCCCTCGACATCGTCCTGAACCCTCTGGGCGTTCCCTCTCGTATGAATATCGGACAGTTGCTTGAGGTCCACCTTGGACGTGCTGCCCGCGAGCTTAACTGGAAAATCGCAACGCCTGTTTTTGACGGTGCGAACGAAGCAGATATTGTTGAAGCCTTCCGTGAGTCAGGTATTGACCTAGATGGTAAGACTATTCTTTTTGACGGTCGAACAGGAGAAGCCTTCGAGAACCGCATCACAGTTGGAATTATGTATTACCTGAAGCTTCACCACCTGGTCGATGACAAGATCCACGCCCGTTCGATCGGACCGTATTCTCTTGTCACACAGCAGCCCCTGGGCGGCAAGGCACAATTCGGCGGACAGCGTTTCGGAGAGATGGAAGTCTGGGCGCTTGAGGCTTACGGTGCGGCACATACGCTTCAGGAGATTCTGACGGTCAAATCGGATGATATTTCCGGACGAACCAAGACTTATGAATCCATCGTGAAGGGCCAGAGCGTGCCCGAAGCAGGCATTCCGGAGTCCTTCAAGGTCCTTGTCAGAGAACTTCAGTCGCTTGCTCTGGATGTCCACATCTATGCCAGCGAGAACGAAGAATTGAAGCTGAAGGATGCCGCCGAGGAGGAAGTCGATCTTCCGTTACCAGATCCGGAACTGATCTCAAGGTATGCATCTCAGCCTGATGATGCAGAACTGGCAGGCGCCGGATTCATCGAGGGTGACCTCTCGGAGGATGGAGACATCATCGTCGACGACGCATTCCTGACACCGGAACTCGATGACCTGGAATTTTCGTCCGATGCTGTCCGTTCAGACAGCGACGACGATCAGTACTGAGAATGACCGAACGGATCCATATGAGCCGCTTTGGAAGGAGACTTCAGAAATATGTTTGAAATGAATAATTTCGAATCCATCGGAATCAGACTAGCCTCTCCCGAGACCATCAAGGGATGGTCTCACGGTGAAGTCAAGAAACCGGAAACAATCAATTACCGCACACTTAAGCCTGAGCGTGACGGGCTCTTCTGCGAGAAGATTTTCGGGCCGCAGAAGGACTGGGAATGCCACTGCGGAAAGTACAAGAAGATCCGCTATAAGGGCATTATCTGCGATCGTTGCGGCGTTGAAGTCACACGGTCAAAGGTCCGTCGTGAGCGATTAGGTCATATTGAGCTCGCAGCACCGGTTTCACATATCTGGTATTTTCGCGGGATCCCCAGCCGTATGGGCTTGATCCTTGACATAACCCCGCGCAACTTGGAACGTGTCCTGTATTTTGGCGCATATATTGTGCTGGATCCCGGTACAACAAATCTTGCGAAGAACGCGATTATCGAAGAGCGTGAATACCGTGAGACCGTTGAACAATATGGCAAGAGTGCCTTTGTTGCCCGTATGGGAGCCGAGGCCATCAAGGATCTGCTTCAAAGCATCAACATCAATGAACTTGCCGATCAACTTCATGAGGAGTTCTTATCCGCATCAGGACAGAAGAAAGCCAGAATCATCAAGCGACTGGAGGTCGTAGAGGCCTTCAAGAAGTCCGGCAACAAGCCGGAATGGATGGTTCTGGATGTGCTTCCTGTTCTTCCTCCCGAGCTTCGCCCGATGGTTCAGCTCGACGGCGGACGCTTCGCTACCTCGGACCTCAATGACCTGTATCGCCGCGTAATCAACCGCAATAACCGTCTTAGCAAGCTCTTGCAGCTCGGCGCTCCGGAGATCATCGTTCGCAATGAGAAGCGCATGCTTCAAGAAGCTGTTGATGCCCTGATCGATAATGGCAGAAGAGGACGTCCGGTGACCGGTGCCTCAAGCCGTGCCCTCAAATCTCTTTCTGACATGCTCAAGGGTAAGCAGGGTCGTTTCCGTCAGAACCTTCTGGGTAAGCGTGTTGACTATTCCGGCCGATCGGTTATTGTTGTCGGTCCCGAACTCAAGATGCACCAGTGCGGTTTGCCGAAGGAAATGGCTTTGGAGCTATTCAAGCCCTTTGTTATGAAACGCCTTGTGCTTGATGGTCATGCTCAGCATATCAAGACAGCAAAGAAGCTTGTTGATCGTGCAAGTGATGTCGTTTGGGACATTCTCGAAGGCGTCATCAAGGACCACCCGGTCATGCTGAACCGTGCTCCTACGCTCCACAGACTTGGTATCCAGGCGTTTGAGCCTGTACTCGTCGAGGGTCGCGCTATCAAGCTACACCCACTCGTATGTACGGCCTTCAACGCCGATTTCGACGGTGACCAGATGGCTGTCCACGTTCCGCTTTCTGCAGAAGCGCAGGCAGAAGCACGTTTCCTTATGCTTTCTTCCAACAACCTTCTCAAGCCTCAAGACGGTAAGCCGGTAACGGTTCCGACTCAGGATATGGTTCTCGGATGCTACTACCTTACGATTGATAAAGAAGGCGAGAGAGGCGAGAACATGATTTTCTCCTCGTTGGATGAGGCGATCATGGCATACGGAGATCATGAACTAGAGTTGCATGCTCCGATTGGTGTCCGTGTCGAGAGAGAAGTAAACGGCAAGAAGATTTCCGGTCTCGTGAAGTCTACTCTCGGTCGGTTTATATTTAATGAGATCATCCCGCAGGATCTTGGATACGTCGATCGCTCAGTCCCGGGTAATGAGCTCACACTGGAGTGTGATTTCCTGGTTGGCAAGAAGCAGCTCGAAGCAATTATCAGCAGGGCTATTCTTCAGCATGGCATCGGACCTACAGCGATGTTGCTGGACAATGTTAAGGCTTTGGGATACAAGTATTCGACGCGCGGTGGTATTTCCATCGGCATTGAGGACATGATCGTTCCCGAAGTCAAGGAAAGAATGATCCATGAGGCCGAAGACAGAGTCGAGTACATCAACCGTATGTATCATCGTGGTATGCTGAACGAGGACGGACGCTACCGTGCCGTTATCGGTATATGGAATGAGACGACGGATGCTATTACCGAAGAGCTCAAGAAGAACCTCGGAAAATACAACCCGATTAAAATGATGTCTGACTCCGGCGCCCGCGGCCAGATCAACCAGATCAAGCAGCTTGCCGGTATGCGCGGTAATATGGCGGACACATCCGGTAAGACGATTGAAATTCCGATTAAGTCCAACCTTCGTGAAGGTATGAATGTTTTGGAGTTCTTCATCTCTTCGCACGGTGCCCGTAAGGCTCTCTCTGATACTGCTCTTAAAACGGCTGACTCCGGATACCTCACACGTCGTCTTGTTGACGTCGCTCAGGATGTCATTGTTCTCGAAGAGGATTGCGGAACAGACGATTTCACCTATATCACAGAACTTGCTGTCATAGCGAACGATAAGAAGGATGTGATCAAGTCTCTTTCTGACCGTCTCATGGGGCGTTATTCGGCATTTGAGATTGTTCATCCGAAGACCGGTGAGGTTTTTATTGGAAAGAATGAGTTGATCACTTCTGACATCGCACATGCGATCGAGGCATCGGGACTGATTAAGGTTGCGATCCGTTCTGTATACGACTGTCGTTCACACCGCGGAGTCTGCTCACATTGCTATGGAGTGAACCTGGCCACAGGCGAACCGACAATCGGCGGTGAAGCTGTTGGTATCATGGCGGCGCAGTCCATCGGTGAACCGGGAACACAGCTGACCATGCGTACCTTCCATACCGGTGGTATTGCTTCCGGTGACGATATTACACAGGGTCTTCCCCGTGTTGAGGAGCTTTTCGAGGCAAGAAAGCCTAAGGGACAGGCCATCATCTCTGAGATTGATGGCGTGGCTCGTATCGAAGAGGGTAGTAAGCGCAAGCGTGAGATCGTCGTTACATCTGCTCAGAACGAGGATGGCAGCCTTGAGGAGAAGAGATATCCGATCCCTTATTCGGCAACGGCTAAGATTAAGGACGGGGATGCCGTCGAGGCAGGTGATCTGCTGACGGACGGTACTGTGAGCCCGCAAGAGATCATGAAGATCAAGGGAGTTCGTGGTGTTCAGAAGTACATCATCAGCGAGGTCATCAAGGTTTATAAGAGCGGTGGTGTTACGATCAATGACAAGCATATTGAGGTCATTACCCGTCAGATGATGCGTAAGATCCGCATAGATGATCCGGGTGATACAGATTTCATGACAGGAAGTCTCGTCGATATTTTCGACTATGAGGCTGCAAATGAGAAGGCTGAAAATGCCGGACTTGTCGTTGCAAAAGGCAAGAGAACACTGCTTGGTATAACGAAGGCATCTCTGGCTACAGACTCTTTCTTGTCGGCGGCTTCGTTCCAGGAGACGACACGTGTTTTGACAGATGCTGCAGTTAAGGGTAAAATTGATCCATTATACGGCCTCAAGGAGAACGTTATCATAGGTAAGCTGATCCCTGCCGGAACAGGTATGCCTAGATATCGCAACATTACAGCTGTTCCGTCCATTCCGGAGAATGATGCGCTTTTACATGGCGCGACTGTTTCCGGTCAAGCGGGAGTGGAAGCAGGTATGAGCGACGCGGAATAATCCGATTCGAACCGGAGACTGAATGCCTAGAAGATTTATTTGTAAAAAGAACAAGTACATGGCAGTGTTAACGATTGCGGTAAGTGCAATCGTTGCGCTGCCTGTATTATTATTGCCTGTCGGAGTTCGACAGGGGACGCCTGCTGACTTTTTGGTTGGGCGCGCCTATGCACAGGCCTTTCCGTATAATCCGAACGAGGAAGAAATCCTCGTGGAGCAATGGGCACTTTCCTCAGCTTCGGACCAAGCTTCCGTAGACGGACTTGAGGATGCCCCAGAGGGCGAAGAACTTCCGTTGGACCCACAGGGCACGAACCAGGAAGAAACAGATGCGACAACATCATCGGATCCCTCGACATCTACGGGATTGATCAAGATAGGAGAGGGTCAGACGGTCAGCGCGACGTACATCAACGGAGCAACGCCGGCACCGAAGGAAGCTGTGTTGGATGATGATTTTCTCACTGCTACGATTCTTCAGCATACGGATGAGGATGGTCGGCCGATCGAGATTCTGGACCCGAGTACGTTTATTTCGGACGAGACAACGGTCTATATCAATACAATGGATACGATTATCAAGGAAGAGCCCCGGATGGATGCCGTTACGGTTTCGACGATTAATCGCGGCGAGGAGGTCCTTCGGATCGGACTCGGTGATTCATGGGCGAAGATCCGGACCGAGAGCGGCATTGAGGGATACATCCCGCAGGACAATCTGACGGAAAATATGTTGTTCATCGATATTGATCGAACAGTATGGGTAGATGCAGACGAGCTGAAGCTGAGATCAGAGCCTTCCACGGCATCAGAAATTCTGAGAACACTGTCGATGGATACGCCGCTTCATTGTTCAGCGGTTTCGGCAAAGTGGTATCGTGTTGTGACAACGGACGGAACAGAGGGATACGTATATATTTCCTACACGACGGAGAGTCCGCCGCCGACACCTGTACCGACTCCGGTTCCGCAGAGAGACCCGTCAGGCGGATCTTCGGGAGGCCCCTCAGGCGGAGGAGGAGGCGGGTCTGCACCGCTGCCGGATATCACCGGTGTCAACGGAGAAAGTATTGTAAATATCTGTATCTCCATGCTCGGAGTTCAGTATGAATGGGCAGGAGAGTCTCGTAACGGGGTCGACTGCTCAGGGTTGATTGTTTATGCATATCGGCAGATCGGAATAGAGCTTCCCCATCAGTCCAATGATCAGAAGAGCTGCGGAATCGGCGTGGATCGCTCTGAGATCGCTCTTGGAGATATTATTTGCTGGGACATTCGAGGATCAGCCGACTCTGTCGAGCACGTTGGAATCTATGTCGGTAATGGGCAGGTCATCCATGCTTCATCGACACGCGATCAGGTCGAGTATGGAAGTCTGGATATGTATCCGATCGTTACGATACGACGAATTATCGCCTGAGGCAAAATAAACAGAGATCATTAGGGCTGCTTTTCAAAAGAAGGCAGCCTTTTCTCTTTTTTCAAACCATTTTTCAATATTGACAGGATTCGATTCGGGATTATAATAAAGGTATGTCAAAGATAGTCAAAGTCAAACACAAACCGTGTGTTTGTCTCGTTATTTGGAAAGGACGCAGGATTATGGCCAGACTGAGTGATGTAATCGAGTGCTTGATCAAGCAAATGATCGATGATAACGACGGATACGCCATTATAAGCAGAAGTGTTCTTGCAGAGCGAGTCAAGTGTGTTCCTTCGCAGATTACCTACGTATTATCCACCAGGTTTACGAATGGACAGGGATATATTGTCGAGAGCCGGCGTGGCGGTGGAGGAGAGATCAGGATTGCACGCGTGAAGAGAGTATCGACGACCGACTATCTGATGCATACGATCAATTCGCTTGGAGATGATTTGTCACAGCAACAGGCAGAGGTTTATCTTCGAAATTTTCTGGATTATGATGTTATTAATCCGAGTCAGATGAGTTTGATGAAGGCAGCTTTGTCGGAGAAGGCGCTATATTTAATAGAACCGGATAAGCGAGCCACAGTCCGTATGGACATTTTCAAGAATATGATGATAAGCCTGATTATATCGGATGATTTTTCAGCCGGAGCGCAAGGAGGATATGAGCAATGAAGTGCCAGAGGTGCAAGGAACGCGAAGCGAATGTTCAGATCATGCAACAGATTTCCGGAAAGAAGCCGCAGACATTTTACCTCTGTGATGTTTGTGCCAGGGAGTTGGGAATTTCTATTCCAAATATTCAGAAATCATCGAAGTACACAGCGAATCCGTTTACAGCGATGAGCAGTATTTTTACGGATTTTGGGATGGGAGATCAGCCGGTCGGGCTGTCTGAGCCGGATACTTGCGAACATTGCGGGATGACCTTTAATGAGTTCAAGAAGACAGGATTTCTCGGCTGTGCTAATTGTTATGACGCTTTTTCAGGGAAGATGGATCCGGTTTTTTTGCGGACGCAGATGGGCAAGGAACATGTTGGACGCAAGCTGAATCAGATCTCAGAGAAGCCGATATCTTGTAAGGACGAAGGGTCGGCGAGCAGGAAGAAGACCCTGTCTTCCAAGACGATGGATGAATCTGACAAGAATATAGCGGATCCCGGTGTTTCAGGGCAGGTCAAAGAAGATCAGCTGGATCCGGACTCCGAGGAGCTTGCTGCACTGGAACGCAAGCATATAGAGAGTCTGCTTGACGAGATGACACAGCAGATGAAGGCTGCTGTCGCCTCAGAGGAGTATCTGCGGGCAGCACAGCTTAGAGATGAGATCGCGAAGCTGATGAAGCAGAAGGATGGTGATCAGGTATGAGCTGGTATTTGTCGAAGGGTCCGGATTGGGATGTCGTGCTTTCGAGCCGTGTAAGACTTGCTCGTAACCTGAGAGAATTTCCTTTTCCATATAAGATGAATGCCAAGCAGAGTCTGCAGGTATGTGAGCGCGTCAACAAGGCTGTTGAAGAGATGGAGAGTCAGACAGGAGAGAAGTTTGTGACTCTTCATATGGAGCTGCTTCCGGAGGCGGACCGACAATCTCTGGTGGAGAAACACTTAATCAGTGATGATCTTTCCAAGGGTGGACAGGGGCGAAGCGTCTGTATATCACGTGACGAATCGGTTAGCATTATGATAAATGAAGAGGATCATATCCGGATCCAGGTAATGACAGCCGGATTTTCTTTGAAGAAGGCTTTTCAGAGAGCGCAAGACATTGCGGAAGTTCTCGAGGATGAGTTGCCGATAGCGTACTCTGACCAGTATGGATTTCTTACTGCGTGCCCGACCAACACGGGGACAGGCATCCGGGTTTCCGTTATGGTACATCTGCCGGCGCTGACGACATCCGGACGGATCAAGCCTCTAATTGACGGCCTGACACAATCCGGCTTTGCTGTCCGAGGTTATCTTGGCGAGCATAGTCAGGCAGATGGCAATCTGTACCAGTTATCGAATCAGATCACTCTCGGGATTTCGGAGACGGATATACTTGTCGGATTTGAGCGCATGGTTCAGGAGGTTCTGGAGCTTGAGCGCAAGCTTCGGCAGGAGAGTTATGAGAATAATCCGCTCAAGGTGGCTGATCGTGTCTACCGGTCTTATGGTGAACTGCTTTACGCCCGGATGATGACAGAGGTTGAGGCGATGAAGCGGATCAGTGATCTGCGCTTAGGTATTTCTCTCGGGATACTGAAGGAACAGACAGAGGAAACAATGGCAAGCCTATCCGCTTTTACCGGATCAGCCAGTATTCAGAAGGACAGCGGCGAGGTCCTGTCTCCGCGGATCCAAGAGCTTAAGAGGGCAGATAAGATTCGTGAAATTCTGACGCAGAATGTCCAGGGCGCCAAGAAGAACGGCCGAGCAAGCAAGAAAAATAATAATCGTGATAAGACATAGGTGAACGAACACAGAACAGGAGGAAGATATGAATATTTCAGAAAGAGCAATCAAAACATTATACAGAGCATACCTTTGCTCGGCTGCTTTCGGCCTTGACTACATCGGAACGGAGGAGCTTCTTTTCGCGCTTCTTGAGAGTGAGGGAGTAGCGGGCCGTGTGCTTCGTGACTTTGGAATGGAGAAGGAGGATGTGATTCGCGAGATAGCAAAGATTGCCGGACATGAACCGCAGCCATTCGAAGAAAATCCGATGAATCCGAATGACCTTTTCGCAATGTGTACGAATCGCACGAAGCGAATCATATATCTTGCGGAATTCCTGGCGAAGCGTGTCAGACAGAGTATTATTGAGCCGGAGCATATTCTGATGGCCATCATGCGTGACGGCCAGTGTACCGGATTTCGGATCACAACATCACTGGGAATTTCCGGGCAGGAGATTGTCAAGGCTTTGATGAGCATGGTGGAGAATCAGAACAATACGCCCGATGAGGAAGTGAATCTTGGTCAGGAGGACTCGTTTGACGCGTCGGAAGAATCGCAGGATGGCATGAACGGTTCGGAAGAATCACGGCAGGCACATCGGGGTGGACCGAAGGGCAAGCAGTCGATGCTCGACAAGTATTCGAGAGATTTAACAGTCATGGCAGCTCAGGGAAAGTTCGACCCGATCATCGGCAGGGAAAAGGAGATAGCTCGCGTCATGCAGATTCTTGCGAGGCGGACGAAGAATAACCCTGTTTTAATCGGCGAACCCGGTGTCGGCAAGACGGCAATAGCGGAAGGTCTCGCCCAACAACTCGTATCTGACGATGTACCGGATATTCTTCGCGGCAAGCGGCTTGTCTCAATGGATATTGCCGGCATGATTGCGGGGTCAAAGTACAGAGGAGAATTCGAGGAGAGATTGAAGAAATCCTTGGAGGAGGCGAGCGCTTCCGGGAAGACAATCCTTTTTATCGACGAGCTACATACCATCATCGGAGCAGGAAACGCAGAGGGCGCTATGGATGCCGCGAACATTCTTAAGCCGCTGATGTCCAAGGGAGAGCTTCAGATCATCGGAGCCACGACACTTGATGAATACAGGAAGCATGTTGAGAAGGACGCCGCGTTGGCTCGCCGCTTCCAACAGGTGATGGTCAACGAACCAAGTACGACAGATGCGGTTCTCATTTTGCAGGGTATTCGCGAGAAGTATGAAGAGCACCATAAGATCAAGATACCGGATGAGGCGATTGACGCGGCCGTCATTCTTTCCAGCAGGTACATCACGGACCGCTTCCTTCCCGATAAGGCTATCGATTTGATCGATGAGGCCGCCTCCCGCGTGCGGCTGAAGAAATCCGAGGAGTCGCCGGAAAACAAGAAACTTGGCGAGCGTATCCACGAGATCATCCGCATGAAGGCAGAGGCAGTCGAGAAGCAGGACTTTGAGACGGCACAGAAGCTGCGGGACGAGGAAGTCGAACTGGAGAAGCAGCTCGGGGACCTTCGCGCGCGGATCGAGAAGCAGAAGGAGTCGACTCCTACGCAACTGACTGGCGATGACATAGCGGACATCGTGGCAAGCTGGACAGGCATACCGGTCGCAAAGATTAATGAATCCGATGCGGAGAGACTTAAGACCCTCGAAGATGAGCTCAAGAAGCGTGTTATTGGTCAGGACGAAGCAGTTACCGCCATTGCGAAGGCTATTCGCAGAAGCCGCCTGGGACTGAAGGATCCGAAGCGACCTTCCGGATCGTTCATTTTCCTGGGAACCACCGGTGTCGGCAAAACAGAATTGGCACGTGCTCTGGCCGAGGTCATGTTCGGCAACGAGAATTCCTTGATACGTGTTGACATGTCGGAATATATGGAGAAACATGATGTCTCGAAGCTGATCGGCTCACCTCCGGGCTATGTCGGCTACGACGAAGGCGGACAGTTGACGGAGAAGGTTCGTCGTCGCCCATATTCAGTCGTTCTTTTCGATGAGATCGAGAAAGCTCACCCAGAAATCTTCAATGCGATGCTGCAGATCCTGGATGACGGACGAATGACGGACGGCCAGGGCAGGACAGTGGATTTCCGTAACACCATCATCATTATGACTTCGAATATCGGAGCCCGCATGCTATCGACCTCTGCGGGAAGAAAGATTGGTTTCTCGGTGCCTAAGGCCCGGGTCGATGAAGAAACAGGCAAGAGCTTTGTTACGATTGACGAGGCCTCTGACGAGCATCTTTACGGGGGAAAATCTTATGATGAAGCGAAGGCAGTCGTCATTGAGGAGCTGAAGAAGGCCTTTAATCCGGAGTTTATTAACCGTGTGGACGAGATCATCTTCTTCCGGATGCTCAACAAGGCGTCGATCCTGAAGATCGTTGATCTTCTGATCGGTTCTCTGTCGAAGCGGATCTCGGATATGGGGATCGGCCTTGAGCTTACCGTGGCAGCGAAGGAGTTGCTGGCGCAGAAGGGCTATGACCCGCAGTATGGAGCTCGTCCACTGAAGAGAACCATACAGTCCTTTTTAGAAGACAAGTTCTCAGAAGCGCTTCTGGACCGCGTTGTCGAGAGTGGAGACATTGCAATTGCCGATGCCGAGGAAGATAAAATTGTCATTCGCAAGAAATTGATTTCCGCCGCCGAGAAACCGATAAAATCAAAGAGAGGCAATAACGCGACGAATACTTGACCGGATTTGATCTTCGTTAGTCGGATGACCGCCGGTGCATGCACAATGAGAATGATAACGACCGTTTCAGCCGGCAAATGTCGGAGGAGACGGTCGTTTCACGAGCAGTAAAAAGAAGCTAGATTCGATCGATGATCAATGAGACTAAATCCAAAATGCTGAGGTAGAGCACATAACAGGAACTGTAGACAAAAATCAACAGAAGAAAAGCCGTGTCTTCCTTCAGAGCAAGGGCGTTACGGAAAGCGATGTATTGCGCGACACTCATGAGCAGGAAGCTGAACAAGACCATCGTAAGAGAGCCTCGACTGCCCAACAGCATGCCTAACAACAGAACAGACTCAATAATGATCAGGTAAATAAAGGAAATGGACAGAATATCCAGAACCTTTCGAAAGGTCACACGATGCTTCGAAAGCCAGGCGCCGAGAAAAAAGCAAATCGCCATCGTAAGTATCAACAGCAACGTCAATACCGAAAAGCCGATCATAGAAAGTGCCGGCTGAACAAACAGAAGGCTGGTGTCTGAGCCAAGCATCAGCTGCATAATACTGTCAAAAAGCGGCGACCCGGCTTGCGTAAACATCATGCCGAGAATTCCTGACAACAGGGAAAGTGCAAGGATCAGAGGAATCGAGGATCGCCGTTTGGGCCGAAGCGCCTCTCTTCTGATGCGCGTTGCCGGATGAATGATATATTCTAAAATGCTCTTGATCACGACAGAGAAAGTCGGGAAAAGAATCCTGATCTGGTCGCGCAGTGTCTGCAACTTTGAAGAACGAATCGGCCGTGCGGTCTGCGACGGTCGCGTGATGCTGTTGGAAAACCCCCTGAAAGCATCCTTTATTTTTCGAAAAACCCCGCCTGCAGCACTGGTTCCGGACGTCTTGCCGCCCGGAGTGCCGGACCGGAATGTCTCTTCCCGTTGCTCGCGTCGCCCGTTGTCCTGAAATCCTGTGGCCCGGGAGCGATTCGCGCCCGCTCTCCCGGAGGCACCGGCACTCCCGCAGGAACTCGCAGTCTCGGCGGCACTCGCACTTGAGCTCTGCGCGGCGGCTGAGGCCGCTGACACGCCATCGCGGCAGGTACACTTTTCACTTCTCCGCAATTCACGCCCGCAGTAAAAACAAATCTTTGCCATACAATCCTTATCCTCTGAGACGATTTGGCTGATATTCGGAAAGATGATTCTCACCGTGCCAAAAAGGTCTTACTCCTGTATAATACGAAACAGATGTTATCAATTTATGTCAGATTGGTCTATACCTTATGAATGGACGTATGCCATTCAGAGTAAACAAGGAGTATAGAATGGCTGAGGAAAAGCAACAGTTGAAGCTTGGGCATGAACCGAACTGGTTTCTCTTTCATTTTATCGGAGAAATGATTGTCGTGAATTTCGCGAAATATTACTACGGTATTCGCGTGAAGAAGGACCCTGTCGTCACAAAGATGAAGGGCCCCTTGGTCGTCATGGGGAATCACCCGTCCTATTTGGATCCGTTTGTTATGGCAATGGCCCTTTACGGCAGGAAGATCAATTTTGTCGCAGGAGCCTTTCTGTTTCGGAGTCGGATTATTGGACCGATGTTTGCCGGCGGAGGATGCATTCCCAAAGTGCAATTTCGTTCCGATTCGCGTGCTGTAAAGGCGATGCTGTCTGTGCTGAAGCGCGGCGGTACTCTCGGAATTTTTCCTGAAGGCACAAGATTTGTCGATGGGACAAGTATTCAGGTCGATGATGCTTTGGCTCGTATGATCAAGAAGACGAACAGCGGCATGGCTTTTCTCGTGTCAAACGGCGCATACGCAACGTGGCCGCGGTGGAGCACGAACTCGTTTCGGCGCGGGCGAATAACCGGCCATATCTCACGCGCCTATTCGGTGGAGGAGGTCGAGGCGATGACGGTCGAAGAGGTTCATCAGATCATGCTTCGGCACTTGAAGTACAACGAAAACGATTGGCTTCGCGAGAACCCCCGCACCTTTAAGAGCAAATCAATTGCTGCCGGCGCGCAGAATATTGCTTATGTTTGCCCTCGCTGTGAGGCTGAAAACGCGACAGTTGCTGATAAGGACTTGATCCGTTGTACGAAGTGCGGCAATCAGGCCCGAATGGACGGCAGTTATTTTTTCCATCCGGTGACGGAGCAGGATCGTGTTTTACCGGATCTGCATGCCTGGAAGGAATGGGAGAAGGATCGCGTCCGTCTCCATGTTAAGGATACTTCGTTTGTGTTCACCGAGCCTACAATTCTGCTTCGCCCCTGGGGAGAGTATGAATACCGGGAGGTCGGCAGAGGCACTATCTCAGTGAAGAATGGCAGTATTATATACGAAGGCACGGAATGTGCAATCGAGGACGGGATTACCTATTCGAAGAAGGAACTCAAGGCAGCCAGGAGCAAGAGAAACACTCCTGCAGAAGTGATCGAAAAGGCACCGGTCGTGACTAAGTCGTTCCCCGTTGAGAAGATTCGCGGAATCAGTGCGGAGTATGGGAAGCGTTTCGAACTCACAGAGAACGGAGGAGTGATCAACCGCTTCATCATGCAGAACGGCCAACGTGTCCTGGAGCTGCAGCTGATTATCCAATGCCTACAGGAGGCTGCCAGGACAATGCCCGGCTGATACATTGACGGATGCTTCAAAATACTGTACGTTTATCGCATAAGGTGCGTGGCTCTTCGCCCGCTACGATTTTTTAACAGGAGGAATTACTATGGATGACAGGCACATATACGATCTCATTATTGGGCTTTTAACCGGTACGTTCGCGGTTTTTATTTTTACACTTGTTGCAGTATTCCTAGTCCTCTGGTTGGCTTACTTCCTTTTAACAGCGTTTTCGCTCTATCACATCGCACAGAGAAGGGGCATCGAACACCCGTATCTGGCATGGATTCCTTTTGCCCAGACCTATCTATACGCTGAGATTATCGGTACCAATCTTAAGGTCGGCACAAAGACAATCCCGCAGTTTCCCTGGATCTATGTTGGCATCAACTATGGCTCTTTCATTATTCGTCAAGTATTGAGAGTCATACCGGTTATAGGCTTTCTGCTCCGACTCCTGATGGGTCCTGCTATCTATGCCATCAATGTCTACGTGCTTTATCGTTTCTATAAATCCTTCGCAACGGGCAATGAGGTAGTGTTCACAATTCTGTCTGCCATAGTACCCGTTGCCATTCCCTTCATTTTTCTCTACCTGCGCAAGATGCCCTTTGCTGAGGAAGAGGCTGTTGTCACGGTCGCATAAATCTATTGAAAGAGGTACTTGCAGTGATTTTTTTCATCTTGCTCTGGACAATCATTCCCTTATTCTTGTTGGGACTTTACATTGTTACAGCGATTTCCCTGTATACCATTGCACAGAGAAGGGGCATCCAGCACCCCTATCTGGCATGGATACCTGTCGCGCAGGACTATCTGTTTGCCGAGATCATCGGAAGCGAGCTCAAGGTTAATGATAAGACAATCTTATACTTTCCGTGGGTGTACGTTGGCTGTATTTATGGAATCGGAATCATTCTGACCATCCTGGGATTCATTCCCATCCTGGGAGCGATCATCGCTTTTGCAGGCGGACTTTGCTTACTCGTTGCCGGTATATATGTATCCTATCGATTTTTTCGGCTTTTCGACGGAGGGAACGAAGCTCTGTTCACGGTTTTCTCCACAATATTTCCCGTAACGCGTCCGTTTTTTCTGTTGTATCTTCGCAATCAGCCCTTTATTCCGGATCCGAATTACACCAACTACGCAGTATAACTGAGGGAGGTATCTATTATGGGCAAACTAATTATGGGACTTAAAGTCAGTCAGAGACAGGAAACAGCAAAGGCTCTCCAGGATGTTTTGACGAAGTATGGCTGTATCATTAATACGCGCCTCGGATTTCACGACGCTTCAGCGGAAGCCTGCAGCGAGCAGGGCTATATCGTATTGGAATTTGTATCGGGGACAGATGAAGAGGTGTCGGCCATGAAGGCAGAGCTCGAGGCGATCGGCGGGATAACCGTCGCGACGATGGAGCTTTAATCCGAGCCTTACGTCTTTTCTTTGCTTTTCTCGAGGACATCGGTCATCGCGTGTTGCGCGCGGAGCCGCATGTCCTCGATTTGTTTGGTTCCGGATAGAGATTTGTCCGGATAGACCGGCGCGCATACCATCACGGAGAAGAGCGGATTTTTCCGAAGAAACCGTAAGGGACCTCTGGCTCTGCGCTGCAGAATCACCAGCGGAATCACGGGCACTCCGGCATCGGCGGCCATGCGAAAAGCACCTTTCTTGAAAGGGCGGAGCTCTTCTGCATAGGGCCACAGACTGCCCTCGGGATAGAAATGCACGCGCTTTCCTTCGCGAAGTTGCTCGGTCGTCATCGCAAAAAAATCCTTCATCCGGTGTGTCGATGTCGGAATCGGAACGACGCTGATCCATTTGACCAACCAACGAACGACAGGAAGGCGGAAATTTCCCTCAATGCTTGTAAAGCAGATCCGCTTCGGCAGCATGGATGCCGCGACAAAAGCTCCGTCGACATTGTGTATGTGGTTGCTGACAGTGACCGCACCGCCGTTGAACCCGCGAAGATTCTTCATTCCGTGTCGACGAAAACCGTATACAAAGAAGCTGATCATCGCAGCACTAAAGGCAATCCAATAGTAGACGAGGGCATACCAGACCCGGAAAAACAAGCCGACCTTTTTGTATGGATCCGTCACATCGATGCTCGAGGAGAGGATTGCCCAATTGCGCCGAAAAATCTGTCGGCTCCCGTCTTCATACGTTAGGCGATCGTCTTCGATCGCTTTTCTGTAGACCGAGTCAAGCCGGGCTTGTGTCTCGGCTTTCTCGAGCTCCTCGTCGGTGATCACGTGGAGCCGCGCCGAGTAGTCATAGGTTGGAAGTGCCGCACGGATCGACTCTGTTGCGCAAAGGAGATTTGAGAACTTGCAATAGAATTCGTTGTAGAAATACCAATATGCGGTGCCCGGCTTCTTACGAAAAAAAGGAAGACCGGAGAGTGCGAGAAAGCCCTGGTTATCGAGCGGTACGGATGCAATGACGGGAATCTTCCTGCGGCGGGCCAGCTGCTCGGCTTTGTTGCCCAGAGCGAACGGCATAGCAATATGGACGAGATCGGCACCCTCTAAGGCATCCACAAGAATCTTCTCTTCGGGCCTTCCGTAAATGACGCCGAAACGCTTGGCCGAACGGGAAAGAAAAGGCATACAGCGCCGTCTCACATAGGAAAAAGAAGGTGCCACATCTTGTTCCGGCACGTTCTGAGATCCGCCAAACCATTCCCCGGGATTCGCGCGACAGGCCACCACACGCACTTCGTAACCCAGGCCGCACATGCGCTGCAACAGGTGGTATGCCATACGCGGTAATCCGGGAATGGCGGGATCGATTGTGTCTGCTATGAGTACAATTCGCATTTTGCCTGATATCCTCTATTTCTTGTGCAAATCATATTATACCGTTCGAAAAGGGATTTGTCAGAGCTTTTCGAGAGGCGTATGATGTTTCAAGGGAATACCCGACTTCTATTTCGCTGACCGGAGGGACCTCTCATGTTTACAAAACGATCTTCTGATGACTTTGATTTTAACACGCTACAGAGTGAGCTTATCTCCGCCGGTGCATGGAAGGTTCTTCCGGCCGACCTTTCCTCGGTTCCGGCAGAACAGCGTCAGGGCTTTCCCCGGGCGTTGTCTATTTCGGTTGCCGTTGACCTGAAGCTGGTCAACCGTCTTGCGATCGGAGTCGATCCGGCTTACTGTGATGAATATGATCGTTTGAACGGTCTGCTGGACCGTCTTGCTAGTCTGGCTGAGGAGAAGATCCGGGCCGCAGGATTTTCCGCCCTTGCCTTAACTCGCGACAGAGTCGCATACAGCTATCAACAGCACGCAACCGTTCTTCCTCACAAGACGGTTGCGACGCGCGCAGCCCTCGGCTGGATCGGGAAAAATGCGCTTCTGATCACAAAGGAGCGCGGCGGCTCCGTACGCCTGATATCTGTGCTTACGGACGCACCGCTTGTGACGCCGGAGCCCATCAACGTATCGCTTTGCGGTTCTTGTACAGCCTGCCTGAGCAATTGTCCCGGCAAAGCACCCAAGGGGCCGAATTGGACGATTGAAGCCGATCGTGAGGAGTTTTTCGATATGCTTTCCTGTCGGCGTGTCTGTCTGGAACGCACATGGAAAGTAAAACCGGGTTACTCACTTTGCGGCCTCTGCATAGCCGTTTGCCCGTATACAAGAATAGCCATCGAACAGGAGGGCAACAGCTGGCTTTTTCCTGTGCCGGAGTTCGCAACGTTGGCTGATTTGCCGGCGATCCTTGCTTTACAGAAACTTGCTTTTCACGAAGAGGGCCTGCGATGTGATAACATGGAAATTTCTCCCCTGACGCAGTCACTGGATGAGCTCGCCGACCAATATTCGGATCAAAGTCGGCCAATGGTCATACTGAAGCTTACGGAAGATCGACGGATCATTGGATCGGTGCGTGCGTATGAGAAAGACGGAACCGCTTATATTGGTCGGCTCGTCGTTCATCCGGATTACCAGAAACGCGGTTATGGCAAGCGACTGATGAAATCGATCGAGAGCTGCTATCACGGTGCCCGGTTCGAACTGTTCACCGGTGAAGAGAGTCTGGAGAATATTCGTTTTTATGAGGGCCTCGGATACCGGCGATTTGACGTGAAGGAATTTGATAAGGTCCGTCTGGCTTTTCTCGAGAAGAAATCATAGTATTTTACTTCGCCGAAGAGTCTCCGAGAAGTAATTCCTCATTCTGCACAGCTACAAATGAAAATCGTCAGGTAAAGAAAGCTTGTCTCATGCCAAAGAAGAACCGTAACAAATGATACGGTCTCCGCAGCCGACTTAACGTAAAATTACTGAGTAATCCATACATAATCAGTAGGAATAACAAAGCGTGGATGTATCGGGAGGTAGAAATATGTTTTCACTCAAAGGAAGAGTGGTTGTAATTACCGGAGCTTCGTCAGGATTAGGTCTACAGATGGCAAAGGGTTTTGCGGAACAGGGTGCGGATCTTGCACTCCTGGCGCGGCGTCTCGACCGCCTTGAACAGATTGCAGCGGATTTTCGAGCAGCGGGTGTACGTTGCCTGCCGGTCAAGTGTGACGTAACAAATACAGAAGAGATCGATCGTGCGGCACAAGCAGTTCTGGCTGAATATGGCAAGATTGATGTGCTGATCAATAATGCAGGCGCTTCACGGAACGCGGGCGTGCTGGATATGACCGATGAAGATTGGCAATTCACTATCGACGCGGATCTCACGAGCGTGTTCAAGGTTACACGCGCATTTGCCAAACCGATGGTCAGCGCGAACTACGGACGAATCATTAATATTGCATCAATCTACGGACAGGTTGGCAACACGGCAATGGATACGGTCGCCTACCACTCATCAAAGGGCGGTGTGCTGAACTTCACGCGTGCCGTGGCGGCAGAACTTGCAAAATACAACATCACCTGCAATACCTTAAGTCCCGGATACTTCGAGACGGAACTGACCGCGGACGTTCTTCGCACGGAGTCTTTTTCCCGGTTCATGCAAGCATCGGTTCCGATGGCGCGATACGGTTCGGAGGGAGAGCTCAATGCGGCAGCGGTTTTTCTTGCCAGCGACGAAGCCTCCTATGTCACCGGTCAGAATTTGAAGGTCGATGGCGGTTATACGAGCGTCTGATCGCAGATTATTTGCAAGAAATACTTTCCTTCGAAATGAGCCAGAGGATCTGTCACAGTATAAAGTGCAACCGCAAGCTTGACATGCTCCCCCTGAAGTCGACAGATGAATAAAAATCGTCTGAGATAGAAGGGGGAGCACTTCATTTAGACGGAACTGACGTATTTTGGGTGGATATAAACGCCAGATAAGAGACAGTTGTTTCAGAATCTAACGCATAACTTTTAGGCGATGCATAAGAATGCGATTTTGAGTTTTGGTGTTACTGAATTACAGCAATCGGTTTCTTATCCGCTGCTCCGCCCTGCCCTGCGTCGCGCCCGCCGCTGCTGCGCGCCAGCGGAGAGGTTGGGAATGAGATTTTACCGCCTGGAACAGCAAGAGCGCTAACTCAGGCGGTATTTCCGCGGCGGCGAACGGGTTGGGAACGAGAATTTACGGCCTAGAACGG
>CAZOFY010000018.1:0-38049 GCA_964579245.1 uncultured Mageeibacillus sp. | reverse complement strand
CATCAATGATCAACAACGCCGTTATTTGTCAATGATTACCTACTAAATCGCGAAATATCGACTTTTCGTATGTGCATCATTGAACAATAAAGAAGTAATTCATTAATGATTACCTACTTAACAGGCGAAAAATGATTTTTGGTATGTGCATCAATGATCAACAACGTCGTTATTCGTCAATGATTACCTACTAAATCGCGAAATATCGACTTTTCGCATGTGCATCAATGAGCAATAAATAAGTAATTCATCAATGATTACCTACTTAACAGGCGGAAAATGACTTTTGGTATGTGCATCAATGATCAACAACGCCGTTATTTGTCAATGATTACCTACTAAATCGCGAAAAATGTCGAATTAGTAGGCATCAGAGTTTGCGATAAGATATATTATGTCAATGAATACCATCAAAATCCTTGATAATTATTCATTTTGCATGTATCAGACTTTGTTACAGCGTGTTAATTAGTTTATTCATATCAATATATATCATGCGATAATTTTATTTTCTGCTTTTTAGCATGTATAACTATGTGATGTAACTATGATACTTTCATTGATTGATATCTATATACGCGCCACAAACAGTACGAAGACCATTATAAGGTCCAGCAAGTAGTACGCCTATTAAAGGAACAAGTTAACCGGCCGTTGCTGCAGTATTTCATCACGCAATATTGAGATACCTCTAGCAATCCCAAACCGGCCGTTGCTTGTAGTATTTCATCACGCAATATTGAGATACGACTACAAATTCCGAACCGACAATTGTTGTAAGTCATTGAACGAATGTGATAAGCCAGCGCCGTTAGATGCGGGCAAGTAATAGAGGCTGCTGCATCCTGAGCTTTACAGTTCATTTTGCAACAGGTCCTTTTCTTATACAATTCGGGCAGAGAAAAAGGCTGCCTCATGCGACTTTGCTTCTGAAGTGCTCTTCTAGATGCCGGACGTTTCGTCCAACAAGATAGATTCTCTTCCTTCCAGTCTCTTGAGACAGCCTATTCATTCATCGGATATTTTTATCTTACTTCATCTTAATCATGGATTGATTCCAACAGGAAAGCGGCTCGACCCCCAGTAGATCACAGAGTGTTCCCGCCAGGTTTGACAGGCCATATGAGCCCGAAACTATCTCGTAGGCATCCTTGTTCTGTGTGTTGTCATAGAATATACAAGGGACTTCATTGAGCGTGTGGCTTGTCTTCGCCTTGATTCTTCCGAATTTGTCCGTCTGAGGTTCCCCGGACTTGCTCAATTCAAACATTTCTTCGGCATTACCGTGGTCGGCCGTTATAATGGCCATACCGCCGACGCTGTCGATGGCAGCCAAAAGCCGCTTCAGAGCGATGTCGACTGATTCCACACCGATAATTGTCGATTCCAGAATACCGGTGTGACCGACCATGTCACCATTAGGAAAATTAACACGCATGAAGGGATACTGATTCTCAACGATCTTACGGCAAAGTTCATCCGTGATCTCCGCAGACTTCATCCAGGGTCTCTGCTCGAAGGGGACGACGTCAGACTGGATCTCAATATATTCCTCTAGCTCGTCATTGAACTTGGAAGATCGGTTTCCGTTGAAAAAATATGTAACGTGACCGAATTTCTGCGTTTCGGAAATCGCCAGCTGAGAAATACCCTTGTCAGCAAGTAGCTCGCCGAGGGTATTCCGGATTAGAGGAGGGGCAACCAGGAATTTCTTTGGAATATGCAGGTCCCCGTCATACTCGAGCATACCCGCATAATTGACTTGCGGAACGCGTACTCTGTCAAAATACGAGAACTCAGGACCTGCTTCGAAGGCGGTCGTAATCTCTTGCGCACGGTCTCCGCGGAAATTATAGAGGATGACGCTGTCGCCGTCCTCGATCGTTCCGATCGCTTTTCCGCTCTCGGCGATAACAAAGCCTGGCAGATCCTGATCGATTACACCGGGGATCTCATTTCTATACGTCTCAATTGCTTCCGTGGCTGTCGAAAAGCTTCGGCCAAGTCCGAGAACATGTGTCTTCCAACCGTCCTCGACCATCTGCCAGTTCGCGCCGTAACGATCCATCGTGATCTTCATGCGTCCGCCGCCGGAGGCGATCCGGAAGTCAGTGGACGCGTCACTCAACTCAGCGAGATTCTTTTCCAGCAAATCGATATACTGAAGGGCGCTGGTTTCTCCCACATCACGTCCGTCAAGAAGAGGATGGATACGGACTCTTGACACGCCCTCCTTCTTGCTCTGTTCCAGCATACGAAGAAGGTGATCGATATGAGAGTGTACATTGCCATCGGACAAAAGACCGATGAAATGCAAGGTGCCGCCCTTCTGTGCTCCGTCGATCAGAGAACGCCATACAGGGCTCTCATATAGTGCGCCGGTTGCAATGGATTCATTGACCAGCTTTGCACCTTGACTATAGACCTGGCCTGCTCCGATCGCATTATGGCCGACCTCAGAGTTTCCCATATCGTCGTCAGACGGGAGTCCGACTGCTTTTCCGTGCGCCTTTAGTCTCAACAGGGGATAATTCGAAAAACACTTGTCAAGTGTCGGCTTGTTTGCAAGTTTTACAGCGTTTCCGACAGTGACCTCATTGAGCCCGATACCGTCCATAATAATCAGTACGACAGGGCCTTGATACGATGTACTCATAATCCAATTTCCTCCAATATTTGTGCAATCGTCTCATCATACCATAGGAGGAAGCATAGAATCATCCTGTACAAAGCTGAGTTTCGGAAAAATCCTTTCTTTTGAAGGAAAAAACGACTTTTGGTTAACGAATTGAGGAACAGAGGGGCCGCCATATGATATAATGTATGCGGTTCATTCAAAAGGCATAACAGTCGTTTAAAAAAGTGTTCAATATTTTGATCGATAAAAGGAGAGACAAAGATGGCACGTGAACTTAAGAAGCAGACCATGGACGGTAATTCCGCGGCCGCATATTCATCCTATGCGTTTACCGAGGTAGCGGGTATTTTCCCGATTACTCCGTCCTCCCCGATGGCCGATATTACGGACCAGTGGGCACAACAGGGCAAGAAGAATGTTTTCGGACAGACAGTCAACGTTGTAGAATTGGAATCCGAAGGCGGAGCCGCGGGAACGGTTCACGGCTCGTTGGCAACAGGAGCCCTTACTACTACTTATACCGCTTCACAGGGACTTTTACTGATGATCCCGAACATGTACAAGATTTCCGGCGAGCTTCTTCCCGGTGTTTTCCACGTTACGGCAAGAGCTCTTGCAGCACATGCGCTGAGTATTTTCGGTGATCATGCCGACGTTATGGCTTGCCGCCAGACCGGATTTGCCTTTCTTTGCTCCAATAGCGTACAAGAGGTTGCGGACCTTGCTGCCGTCGCTCACTTGAGTGCGATCAAGGGAAGAGTACCGTTCCTTCATTTCTTCGATGGATTCCGTACTTCCCACGAGATCCAGAAGATCGAGATGATCGACTATGCCGATCTTGCACAACTTGTTGACATGGATGCGGTAGAAGCATTCCGTCAGAGAGCATTATCTCCGAATCACCCGACTCTTCGCGGTACTGCACAGAATCCCGACATTTATTTCCAGGCACGCGAAGCAGCCAACCCGTACTATCTTGCGCTCCCTGAGATTGTTGAGTATTACATGGACAAGATCAACGAGATCCGCGGGACCAACTACAAGCTTTTCAATTACTACGGCGCACCGGATGCCGAGCGTGTTATTATCGCGATGGGTTCCGCTGACGAGACCATTGAGGAGACAGTTGACTATCTTGCTTCAAAGGGCGAGAAGGTCGGACTTCTGAAGATTCACCTCTACCGTCCCTTCTGTGTTGAGAAGTTCCTATCCTCTCTTCCGAAGACGGTTAAGTCCATCGCGGTCCTTGACCGTACAAAGGAGCCCGGTGCTCACGGAGAGCCTCTTTTCCTTGATGTCTGTGCGGCATATGCAGGTGTTTCCGGCGCACCTTCGATCATCGGCGGCCGTTATGGCCTCGGTTCGAAGGACACCACACCGGATCAGATTCTCGCCGTTTTCAAGGAGCTTTCGAAGTCTGCTCCGAAGCGCCAGTTCACGATCGGTATCGTTGATGACGTGACGAACATGTCACTGTCCCTTGACGAGTCAATTGACGTTGCCTCGAAGGATACCTTTGCCGCACGCTTCTGGGGTCTTGGTGCTGACGGTACTGTCGGTGCCAATAAGAACTCCATCAAGATTATCGGTGATCACACGGATATGTATGCACAGGCATACTTCTCCTATGACTCCAAGAAGTCCGGCGGTGTTACGATTTCTGACCTTCGCTTCGGCAAGTCGCCGATCCGTTCGACCTATCTGGTCAACAAGGCAGATTTTATCGCATGTCATAACCAGTCTTATGTCAACAACTATGATATGCTTACCCCTTTGAAGAAGGGCGGCACATTCCTTCTGAACACGCAGTGGACAGCAGAAGAACTTGATACAATGCTTCCTGCTTCGATGAAGCGCTTCATCGCGGGCAACAACATTAAGTTCTACACGATTGATGCTGTTGCAAAGGCCAAGGAAATCGGCCTTGGCGGACGTATTAATACGATCTGTCAATCCGCTTTCTTCAAGCTTGCCAACATCATCCCGGTTGATGATGCAGTCACATACATGAAGAAGGCCGCTTTCAAGTCATATGGCAAGAAGGGCGACGATATCGTCAACATGAACTACGCCGCAATCGATGCCGGTGTCGGAGCTGTTGTTGAGATTACGGTTCCAGCTGCCTGGGCGAATGCCGAGGATGTTGCGGTCGAGAAGAAGGCCGTTCCGGATTTCATCAAGAATGTCGTTCAGGTCATGAATGCACAAGAGGGTGACAAGCTCCCTGTATCGGCGTTTGCCGGGCGCGAGGACGGTACGTTCCCGCAGGGGACATCCCAGTACGAGAAGCGCGGTATCGCAGTTGATATTCCGATCTGGGACTCCACGAAGTGTATCCAGTGCAATCAGTGCTCACTGGTGTGCCCTCACGCGGCGATCCGTCCGTTCCTTCTCTCAGAGACTGAAGCCGCTAAGGCAACGTTCGCTGTTAAGCCCGGCATGAAGGGATACGATCAATACTCGTACCGTATTCAGGTCTCCGCACTTGACTGTACTGGTTGCGGTACTTGTGCGGCTGTTTGTCCTGCCAAGGAAAAGGCTCTAACCATGAAGTCCCTGAAGGACAACATGGTCGAGGCGGAGAACTGGGAGTATGCGATCAGCCTGCCTGTCAAGTCCAATCCTCTTGACAAGAAGACGATCAAGGGTAGCCAGTTTGAACAGCCTCTCTTCGAATTCTCCGGTGCATGTGCCGGCTGCGGAGAGACAGCTTATCCGAAGCTTCTGACACAGCTCTTCGGCGACAGAATGCAGATTTCCAACGCTACCGGATGTTCTTCTATCTGGGGCGGTTCCGCACCTTCGATGCCTTACACGACAAACAAGGATGGCTTTGGACCTGCTTGGGGCAATTCTCTCTTTGAGGATAATGCCGAACATGGTCTGGGAATGCACATCGGAGCTAAGCAGCTCAGGAATCGTGTTGCAGAGCAGCTCAAGGAGCTGTCCGCCAAGGTGGACTCCTCCGTTTCCGGAGCGATCGATTCATGGTTCGCAGACAATAATGATAACGATAAGACACGTGAGGTTTCTGCAGGTCTTGCGTCTGCCCTCAAGACAATCAAGTCAGAGGATGCAGACGTTCAGGCGATGGTTCAGAATATTCTCAAGTACCAAGATTACTTCATGAAGCGCTCCACCTGGATTATTGGCGGAGATGGCTGGGCATACGATATCGGATACGGCGGACTCGATCATGTTCTTGCCTCCGGTGAGAATGTCAACGTTCTGGTTCTGGATACTGAGGTATACTCGAACACAGGCGGTCAGGCTTCGAAGTCGACTCCGACAGGCGCGGTGGCACAGTTTGCCGCAGGCGGAAAGGCGCTGAAGAAGAAGGACCTTGGCATGATGGCAATGAGCTATGGCTATGTATATGTCGCTCAGGTTGCTATGGGTGCGAGCCAGCAGCAGTTGATCAAGGCATTTACTGAGGCTGAGGCTTATAATGGCCCGTCCATCGTAATCTGCTACTCTCCTTGTATCAATCATGGTATCAAGGCGGGCATGAGCTCGACACAGATTCACGAGAAGGACGCTGTTGCATGTGGCTACTGGCATCTGTACCGCTACAATCCGGATCTTAAGGCGCAGGGCAAGAATCCCTTCACACTCGATTCCAAGGAGCCAACGGGCGACTTCATTGAGTTCTTGAAGAGAGAGGTTCGCTATAACACCCTGTACAAGAAGTACCCGGCCGAGACAGTCGATGCAGTTTTCGAGAAAAACCATCAGGACGCATTGGCAAGATACGCTTCTTATAAGCGAATGGCAGCTGAGATCGAGTAATTACGTCCTACCGAATGAGTTTTTGAAGGCCCCGTTTCACATAAGTGGTACGGGGCTTTTTTCTCGAAAAGAAATTATCAATGAGTATTATGCGCTGCTTTTCAGGATGGAAAACACGTGCCGCCGGTGCTATAATGTATATCATTTCTTATTGAGAATAACAGGGGGTTCCATGCGCACGGAGGATAACAAGAAGCTGTTACTAACAGACACGGCGATACCCGATCTTTTTATTTCGGAGTATATGGCCGGATTGTCTGAAGTGGCCTTGAAATGCTACCTCTACCTTTGTTCCGGTGCGAAGTCCCTGCGCTGTTCTTTATCAGAGAAGGATCTGACAGCTAGGCTTTCTTTGACTTTGGACGATGTGAAGGGCGCATTGCTGGAGCTGACTTATTCCGGCTTGATTGAGAAGGGTGACAGGGGAGTCATTTTTCTTAAAGATCTCAAGCAAGTCGAGATTGATGGATATATTCGTGTCCAAAGAGAGCAGACACTGCCCCCGGACGCCTCTCCCATACGGGCGGAGGATGAGGAACGGGATACTCTGTGCAGATCGATTGAGAAGACGTTTTTTACCGGATCCATGGGATATCAATGGTATCGTGAGATTGATGTCCTCCTGGATGACTTTCATTTTGAGCAGGGCGTTGTGTATCGGCTGTTTCTGGACTGCTATGAGAAGAAGCAATTGCGGTCATTGACGCAAGTCAGATCACGCGCTTTGATTTGGCAAAGCAAGGGAATCACCAGACTGGATGAGTTGAGTGAATACCTCGCCCGTGAGGAAGAAATCTCACAGACCCTCCACAAAGTCGGCAAGATATTGAGACGCAAGACGGTATCCTATGACGAGGATTGTGTCCGTATATGGATCGAGAGATTGGGCTACTCATTTGATATCATTGATTATGCGATCAAGAAGGTATGGGAGTATCAGGAGCCTTCTTTGAATAAGGCAGATTCTTATCTGAAATCCTGGTTTGCGTCGGGGGTTCGATCTCTGGCCGATGCTCATACCTATGAAGAGGAGAAGGCCAAGAAGAATAAGCAGGCATATCAGAGAGATAAGGATGCCAGAAAACCACAAGGAGATATACAGAATTTCTCCGGAGTCCGATATGATGAAGAGTTCTTGAACCGTCTCGATACGGATCCGGAGGAATATCTTCGCAAGCTGTCCGGTGATCAAATAGAGATGCCGCAAGGAGATTAACATGGATGCTAATCAGACATATGCATATAATACTCTCTCTGATCGCAGAGGAAGAAGTGAGTTAGCCCGTGATCAGCGAGTGAAGGCTTATCATGCCAGATATCCGCAGTTACAGAAAATAGATCAGGAGCTTCGTATCGCCAGAGCGGAGCTGCTTTTGGCTATGGCTGATGACCCGGCGAGGGCGAAGGACAGAAGCGTGCTTGAGGCCATGGAGAGTAAACGAAGCCTGTATCTGAAACAGCAGGGTATACCGCAGGAATATGATCAGGTCATTCCATTTTGCCGATTGTGTAATGACACCGGCTTTAGGGACCGGAAGCCTTGTATATGCTTTAAGGAATTGATGGTGCCTAAGCTATTGTCGGTATCCGGACTTGAGAGCTATAAGGACATCGATTTCTCCCACTACAGAAGTGAGCTTTTTAGCAATACCGGACGAATGGAACGGATTCGTGATATTTCTCTTGCCTTTGCACGGGCGATCCCGGAGCAGCCTGGCAATTTATTGTTCTGGGGGAATCCCGGAACGGGAAAGACATTTATGGCTGTCTGTATAGCCAGAGAGGCAGTCATGAGGGGAGTTCCTACAATCATCGTTCGAGTGACGGAGCTGCTGGAAATTCTCTCGGAGTATCGGACCCTGATGAACTCCTTCTCTCCGGATCAGGAACGTCTCAGAACACTGACTGAAAAGAGAGAGCTAATTTTGCAAGGCGATTTGTTGGTAGTTGATGAGTTCGGTGTCGAACCGAGAGGACCCAATACGATACCCGATCTTTTGAATGTATTCGGGACCAGGAAGCAAAGGGGACTCTCGACCATCATCACGACCAATCTGTCTCCGACCAATATTCAGAATAACTATGACAATCGTCTGTACTCGAGATTGTTCGGGGATTTCGATCCCTTCCGCTTCGAGGGTGACGACATAAGAACCAAACGCAGAATGTAGTGCGACGGGAGGCTTATGATCAGAACAACCTGTGGGATCGATACCATTCGCATCTCGCGAATCGGAGATGTTTTAAAGCGAAAAGGAGATCTTTTTCTTGCGCGGGTGTATACGCCTGCCGAGCAGGCACTCTGCGAGGGAAAGGGTAAGGGCCGCATAGCCTCACTCTCGGCCCGATTTGCAGGCAAGGAGGCCGTCGTAAAGGCTTTGGGCACCGGAGTCGGAAGAAACAATATTCGATTCAGCGACATTGAGATTCTTGCTGATGAGAACCAGCGCCCGACAATTACTCTACATGACGGTGCGGAAGAGGTTTTTCGAAGTAAGGGCGGCGTCGGTATAGAGGTGAGTCTCTCCCACGACGGTGATCAGGCGGTGGCCATATGTGTTATGCAGTTTGAAAATAATCGATTTGAGGATCATGCATGAATTTTTTCCAGAGGCTATGGAATCGAATTACTCATAAGCGCCTTCCAAGCAAAGGTTCAAAAAAGCAAACCGGTGAATATCCTTTTGGCCAGGCAGAAGACGTTCAGAAGGTGTGGGAACTTTCGGATAAGGATGCCTACGTTCAGCTTCGCAGTCGAAAAAGGATTCCGCGTTTTATCCTTCCCGGGCTAGCTATCCTGTTGATTCTAGCGATGGTCATTTGGATCATGCCCGGCATTGTCAACCGATATTATGCAACCGATGAGGAGCAGGAGATTGAAGCGGTCCTTCCGGATCGAATATACGACGCTTCGACCAGGGTCGTCTCAAAAGATGTCGCAAACCTGATGTCGGCAGATGACATCAAGTCAGAACGAATCACACAAGTGCTCTATAATGAGCCAGTGACCGTTCTGGACAAACCTTGTTCGGAGGACTTTCTGCCGATTAGGACACAGGACGGCATCGAAGGGTATATTCTGAAAGAGGCGGTAACGGACGATCTGGATTCCGTCGAACCGGGACTTCACAAGTATAAGCTTATCGTTTCAGACGTATCCAAGAATGTCTTATCACACGCCAGTAACGGAACCTTGATGGTGAAGGTGATGATGAGCACGGTGCTTTATTCTGACGTACGAGGTGACGGTGTTTATCAGGTGGCTTTGCCGGATGGAAAGACCGGTTGGATCGGCAGCAGCGGAGTTATTGAGCTGGGTGTCAACGACACGGTCAAGAAAATCAGCAGCCGGTATTTTGTCAGTTCCGTCATGGGATTTGTCAATGTTACGCGGATCGACCATGGCATCACCATGATGGGGATGTCTGTTGAGGGTCTGACGTACGTTTCTTCGGCTGTCAATGGATTGACTCTGCCTCGTACGATTCAGGAGCAAATGGCAGCAGGAGAGAGGGTAGACCCGAAATACGACGAAGTAACAGGCCTGTTGGATGTAACAAGCATCCTGCCCGGCGACCTGGTATTTTTCAATAATCCCAATGATCCAATATCAGCAGCTCCGTATGAGATGGCAATCTGTACAGATACGGGCTCTGTGATTATGGCCTCGAAGAGCCGGACATCTCTGCGTATTGTATCCCTGACTGATAATGAAGCGCTTACGTCGCGAATTATTGCCGTTCGACGAATATTTACCTGATGTTGTATATAAAAACACTGCCTCATCCGATATGATTCACACCGGATGAGGCAGTCAATCGACAGCCAAACAGAAAAAGCCTGCCGCACGATAATAGATCGCAACGGCAGGCGAATTCAACTTCATAAAAGATCAGGCTCTCTTAACAGACCCGGAACGTAAGCAACGGCTGCAAACATGCATCGTCTTCGGTGTACCGTCGACAACGACCTTAACATTGCGGACGTTCGGCTTCTGAGTCGTCAAAGCACGACGAGAAACCTGCGAACGGGTTATGCTGATCTTTCTGCCAAAAAATGTATCCTTCTGACAGACTTCACACTTTGCCATGAAAAACACCTCCTGTGTGTTCGAATAACGCGCAGATGAAATTTTACCATAAATCCCAATCCTGCGCAAGCGAAATTCTGCGATTGATCACCGGCTTTTTCTGTGTCGGAAGGAAACGGTTGCAGCCTGGCTGAACCAACGATTAGGATCATCCCCTCAAATGAATTTTCGTGACAGCGGATGTCGGACAGACCTCAACACAGGCTCCGCAATGGGTGCACTTGCTTTGATCGATTTCGGCAAGCGGACCGTTCATTGTAATCGCGCCCGCCGGACAAGCCTTCTCACAGCGCTTGCAGCCGATACAGCCGATATCACAACTCTTCCTGGTCTGCACACCGGGCCATTTGTTCTGGCAGAGAACGGCGACAGTTGAATCAACCGGAAGTATCTGCAGGACATGCTTCGGACAGGCCTTTACACATTGTCCACAAGCCGTGCATTTCTTCGTGTTGATTTTAACGATCCCGTCATCCATCACAATTGCATCGAACATGCACGCACCGACGCAGTCTCCGAACCCAAGGCATCCGTATGTACAGGATCCTGGACCTGCCAAAAGACCGTTCGCCGCGCTGCAGGTCTGTGTGCCAAGATAATCATACCGACGATGTGTATGGCCATTTTCCCCCTGTGTGCCCTGACAGAGAAGCACACATACCTTTTTCTCCGGTAGAACGGCATCCTTGCCAAGAATCTCCGCGATTTTTTTGACCGAGGAGACACCGCCGACGGAACAGAGCGTCATGTCATCACCGCCGCCTGCGAGATACTCCGCATAGCCTTCACACCCGGGAAAGCCACAACCGCCGCAGTTTGCTCCGGGTAAAGCTTCGGCAATCACGTCTTTCTTTTCATCGACCGGAAGCCGGAAAAAGTGAGAGACGATCACAATCAAAATGCCGAGAACAACGGAGATTGCCAACACAAGCAGCGCCGGTACGGCAATGTTCTGTAAGCTTTGCGGAATCACTGAGAGAATATAAATCATAGAAAAGCTCCTCATACCATTTTGCATTTTGAAATACCAGCACGGTTTCTCTCAAACACGAATCAGCCGAAAATATTCTCGACCAAACCCTTAAAACCAAAAAAGGAGACAGAAGTCAAAGATGCCGCGATCAGAGTGATCGGCAGTCCCTTCAAAGCTTCCGGAACATCTACTTTATCGATCTTGCTTCTGACGCCCGAAAAGAGAACGAGAGAAAGCGCGTAGCCCAGTCCGCCGCCCAATGAATTGACCAGAGAATCCAAAAAGGAATAGGACTTTGTTACATTCAAGATAGCCACACCGAGCACGGCGCAGTTCGTCGTGATGAGCGGAAGAAAAATGCCTAATGCACGATAGAGAGGGGGCATTGACTTCTTCATGACCATTTCAATCATTTGGACAAGCGCCGCAATGACCAGAATGAAGACCAATGTCTGAAGAAAGGCCAAATTCAGAGGAACGAGGATATACTGCTGGATCGGCCAGGTTATTGCGGAAGAAAAGACCATTACGACGATGACCGCACCGCTCATACCCATGGCTGTTTTCAGATTTTTCGAGACGCCCAGGAACGAGCAGATGCCTAAAAACTTTGACAGCACCAAATTATCGACGAGAATGGCTGAAAAAAAGATGATCAGCATTTCTTTCATACCTTGCCTCCTTCCGGCTTCACGGCCCCGGGGCATGCAGAGCAGGATCCGCATGAGCCGCACGGTGAATCGTCCGACGAAGAGTCGGAATTCGTATCTTCATCCTTTTTCGGTATGAAACGCTTCATAAATAACTGGGACATCCAGATGCAAATGCCAAAGACAAAGAAGCCTCCCGGGGGGAGAATAAAGAACATCATTGGTTTGACGACCGTTCCGAACAGGGGCAGCTGCATATCGAAAAAAGTTCCGTTGCCGAGGATCTCCCGAATCGTCCCCATGAGGAACAGGGCCACGGTAAATCCCGCTCCCATCCCGATCCCGTCAAAAAAGGAGGCGGCTACGGTCTTCTTGCTGGCAAAAGCTTCCGCACGGGCCAGAACGATGCAGTTGACAACGATCAAGGGAATATAGATGCCAAGGGAATCATTCAACGCCGGTAGATAAGCGGAAACCAGCATTTGCACGATTGTGACGAAGCCGGCAATGATCGTGATAAAGGCAGGAATACGGACCTTGTCGGGAATGATTCTGCGTAACAGGGAGATGATAACTTCCGAGCCTGCCTGCACAAATATGACGGCTAATCCCATGCTCACAGCATTCTTTGCCGATGTCGTGACCGCCAGAAGCGGACACGTTCCAAGCACAAGCCGGAAAACAGGATTCTCATCTAAAATGCCGTTCAGAAGCAGGCGTACATAAGAGGTTTTATCCTTTGTTTGTGCCCTTTGATCCGTATCTTGCTCACGGATGGATTCAACTGCTTTTTCCTTCATTACAGGCTCCCTTCGGCAGAAAGATACAGGAACGCCCGGAATGACTTATTGACTGCTTCCACCGCGCCCTTTGATGAAATTGTCGCACCGGACACCGCATCAATCGATTGCATCTCTCCGGAAGATGCGACAGCGACCGGAACCTCAGTTGCCAAATCGGTGAACGCAGAGGAGAATTTATCTTCCTCGATTCGCTTCCCTAATCCCGGCGTCTCGTCAGGGGCCATGAATGCGGCCATAACGATCTTGCCGTCAACGCCAATGCCTATGGAGGCGTTGACTTTTCCGGCGTAACCGTTAGCAGAAGACAGGAAGATATATCCGATCGTCTCGCCATCCTTAGTCTTTGCCAGATAAACGGAATCTACATCCGCAGCCTTAGCCGATAAAGCCCCGGACTGTTCCGATGACAAATCGATAGGATCAAAGCGGTCCCCAGTCGGGAAGATGGCCTGCATTTGCTTCATCAAGGCCTCCTGCTCCTGCCTGGCTATGGACGGGGCTGTCAATTCGTTTGTTGCTGCCAGAAGAAGAGTGGTGATAAAGCAGATCAGCGCCAGCATAATGACCGGCCGCAGAACATTATCCTTTTTCATGCTTCACCTCCCGGACGTGACCGAAGCGCTTAGGCTCGGTGAAACGGTCAATGTGCGGCGTTAGGATGTTGAGAAGAAGAATCGAAAAGGATACTCCCTCCGTAGTGTTACCGAAAAGCCTGATCAGAACGGTAATCAATCCACAGCCGACACCGAAAATGAAGCGGCCGCGCCGCGTGACAGGAGATGTGACATAATCAGTGGCCATAAAAAAAGCTCCGAGTATCAATCCGCCCGAGAGCAGGTGAAAGACAGGATCCTTCCCGGATAGAGCGATAAGCAACGCAACCGTTCCCAGATACGTAAGGGGGATCCATAAAGTGATGACCTTCCTAATGACAAGGTAGACAGCACCGATCAGAAGCGCCAAAATACAAATCTCTCCGATGCACCCGGCTTTGTTGCCCAGAAAAAGGTCCAGATAGGACAAAAAGGAGGCTCCTGCGCTCTTAGCCATAGCCATCGGTGTAGCGGATGAGACCAAATCAGCACCGGTCAGAGAAGAGACGAAAGAAAAGGTCCCCGTTCTTGCTGTCCAGGCCGTCATATCAGCGGGGAAAGCAATGGCCAGGATTATTCTGCCGGCCAGTGCAGGATTGACAAAGTTATTTCCAAGGCCGCCAAACATTTGCTTCACAACGACGATGGAGAAGAAAGCGCCGATGACGACCATGTAATACGGAATCGACGGCGGGAGATTAAAAGCAAGAAGAATACCGGTAATGACAGCGGTCAGATCGGAAATCGTCTGATTCCTTTTCATGACGCGGCGGGAAATGTATTCGAATAAAACACAGGAAATGACAGAGACGAGAATCACGGTTACGGCCCGTATGCCAAATAGGATACCGGATGCCAGAACAGCCGGTAACAAGGCGATGATGACGTCCCGCATCAAGGAGGCGGTTGTAACATTCTCACGGATATGGGGAGAGCTTGATACCTGAAGATTCATGATGTGCTGTGGACCCAAGCGATCATTTCTGACCGGATGACGGAACACATACCTCCTTATCTTTCTTTGTCTCTGCCGCCGTTTCCAGGAGCTTCTTTTCTAAAGCAACACGGGCCGCTTCGTTACGGAGGACTCGCTTACCGGTGCGTATGCTTTGCGTCAAGAACCTCTTAGCCGGACATGTATATGTACAACAGCCGCATTCAATGCAATCCATGACATGATACCGCTCGAGTTCTACTGCATCCTGTGCCCGGGCGGCTCGATCGATCCCGGTAGGTACCAGCCGCATCGGGCAAACCTGCAGACACCGTCCGCAGTGAATACACACAGTCTCCGCGGGCACAATGGCTTCCCGGCTCCCGAAAAACAGAATCGCGTTATTTTGCTTAATGATTCCGACATCGGTGCGGTCGATGGAAAATCCCATCATGGCACCGCCCATGATGATCTTTAACGGCTCCTCATGTAAGCCGCCTGCGGCTTCAAGAACATCCGGTATCATAGCTCCGATTGGCACACTGACATTGCCGGGCGTGTTCAACGCACTGCCGTCGAGAGTTAATAGCCTTCGGACCAGTGGGATTCCGTTCTTTAAGTATTTGCCGATCACGCGAAGAGTCGTGATATTCATGACCAGCACATGTTCATCATGCGGCAACTTCCCGACAGGGATTTTGCGACCGGTCAGGGAGTAAATCATCATTTTCTCGGCACCCTGGGGATAAATCGTCTGCAGAGAAATCACATCTATAGGAAGCTCTTCGCCTGTTTTCTTGGTTCGCTTGCTGATTTCCCGCTTGAGTGTCTCGGCTCCGAGCTTCTTATTCGTCTCGACCCCGATAATGGCTCTCGGGATTGATATCCATTTCAGGACGGCGAGAATACCGTCCAGCACATCATCCGGATGCTCATACATCTGACGATAGTCGGATGTGATATATGGTTCGCACTCTGCCGCATTAACAAGGAGAACATCAGGTTCTCTTCCTGCGGGAGGACTTAACTTCACATGTGTCGGGAAGGCGGCCCCGCCCAATCCCACGATCCCGGCGTTTCTCACCATCGCGATAAAATCCTCACGGCTGTTGATGACCGGAGGCTGGCAGGAAGGATCAAGAGAGTATTGCCCGTCAGATTTGATTCTGACCGCTTCGACCGGACCTCCCGTAATTGACACGACATAATGAACGTCAATAACCTCGCCGGAAACACTGGCGTGGATCGGAACCGACATCGGGTGTTCCGCACGACCGATTATGGTACCAACACTCACCTTGTCACCCTTCTTAACAGAACATACACAAGGCGGTCCGATATGCTGCTGCAGATAGATCTCAACCTCGGAAAAATCGTCCAAACGACTGGAAGCAAAATCTTCCGTATTCTTGTTGCCCTTCGGGTGGACGCCCCCAAAAAAATGATGTACCTTTGGCACTTGTAAGCCTCCGCTAGTAAATTCTCTGCCCCATTATAGCCCTTCTAAAATGAAAATCATATAGGATTCTTCGAAATGATTTTCATTTTCAGGTCAAGTAAACCTGTTACATGATAAAAAAACATTTGATAGAATATCGAACGAAACCACCATGTTCCGTCCGGATCAGGGGTATAAAAACACCCGTTCTGAAGAATCTCGATCGCTGTCTTTTCAACAGGATGATCGCCTCACTTCTTTGCGGGTGTTTCATTTCAAATCGAGTCTTCGTCTTGCGGGCGAATCAGGCCCCGTCGTACTTGCCCTCCGGGTAAATTGCGGCCGGATTCCACAGGATCCACTCGTTATAACCTACGTCCTGCAAAGCCTTGATCTGCTGGTTGATCTCATTATAGCCGTAATTGATATAATTGCCTTCACCGATATAGCTTGCCGTAAAGGCCTGTATATACGAGCGAACGTGGGCATAGTTCTCCACGGCCGCAGCTTCCTTGCCCATCGTCAGAGAATTGAATACAACGTCATAAGGGTACTTGTCGGGTTTATCGAAAAGCTTCCCGTTCAGACTGGTATCCAATGCATAGTGAGAAGGATAAATCATTGGGCACACCGAATCAATTCCCGTCAAACCTACCGTAGCCCAATCCTGTCCGAGAGAAACGCCATCACTCTCACTTGAGAGGATAATGCCGAAAACGTCCGCACTTAAGGGCACACCGTACTCATCCTGAATACGGATTCTTGCCGTCTGAAGGAAGCGGTTAATGACCTCAGCTTTTGTCGGCGTCGTGTCCGGGTCACCGAAATATGTCTTTTCTCCGGAGGTCGTGCTTCCCGTGGGAAAACGAACATAGTCAAACTGAATCTCGTCGATGCCGGCCTCGACCGCCTCAATCGCCAGACCAATATTATAATCCCAGGTTCTTGTGTCGTATGGGTCAGCAAACGCTTTGCTCCCCTCGTTTTTAAAAAAGAGTGAATTTCCGGATGCATCAGAAATGCTGTAATCAGGCTTGGCTTCAGCCAGAATAGGGTCCTTGAAGCAGACGATACGCCCAATCACCATGATGCCGTTCTCGTGGCATTTCTGAATAATCGTCGCTATGTCATAGTAGTCTTTCTTGGCACCGATCTCCGCAGCAAGAGCACTCGTACACTTGAAGTAGACTCCGTTGGATTCTTTCAAATCAATAACAAAAGCATTGATCTCTGAATTCTTTGCCAGTTCGATATTCTTATCCAGGTAAGCGGCGGCTCCGATATAGATCGCATGGATTTCGCTGCGCTTCAGCTCCTCCTTGCTCTCTGCGACCGGCAAAGGCCCGAAAAAACTCTCGACAGCAGCTGATTGTTTCAGGATCTCCGTCTCGACAGGCAGCGTAGTCGGTGTGGGGGATGCCGTCGCTGCGGATGTTGTTGCGTCCGTTGCGTCAGAAACCCCCGAGCCGGAGGCGGTTCCGGATGCTGTGATTGTTGTTCGGATTTCACCGGCTGTAGCTGCCTCGTAGATTGATCGTCCGATCAGAAAAATGGATAACCCGACGATCATGACAGACATCACCAGAATTGACATTCGCAACATCATGATAATCCTGCGCTTCTGTTGTCTGGCATTTCGATTGGAAGGGGACGAGGGTGAAGAATAGTCGCCCTGTTGCATGAAAGCCTCCTAATGTATGGAATGAATTGATTGTCGTGCCGTGTCCGGCAAACACTCATTTGCAGAAAGGATTAATATTTTGTACTGAGGGAGTAAATCCACTCTGTATATTCAGCGAAAACAGAATATACCAAGCTAATTATATAGGAAAAAAATTGAGAGAACAACAAGCGAAAACGGGCCGGACGTACTTCAAGCATAAAAGGCACAGGTTCGGGCTGGCCCTCTCGGTCTTCACGTCCTGTGACGAACATTTCGGCCGGCTATTCATTGTACCCGCCCCCTATGAGTGATAAAATATTTGCATGAAGTATGTCAAGGAGGACAGAGCATATGCTTGTACGCAACTGCTCCGGCGGTATCGTTTTTTACGGAGATGAAGTGCTTCTGATCCGCAACGAGAAATATGAGTGGAGCTTTCCGAAGGGTGTGATTCGATCGGTCGAGAAGCCGGAGGACGTAGCGATCGATCGCGTTTTCACGGAGACCGGAATACAGGCGATTGTTCTTGCTCCCGCCGGACGAACGAATTATGAGTTCTATTCCGTGACACGTCAGAAGCCGGTCTGCAACAAGATTGTGTGGTATGTCATGAAGGCGAAGGATCCCGGCACAGTGATCGAACCGATCGCAGACGCGATTGAAGGAGGCTTCGTTCCAATACGCGATGCCCTCGAGAAGGTCACATACAGTCAGGACAAGTCCCTGCTTATGATGGCTTATCAGAGATATAAGGAGCTCGTTTGATTGCTAAGAGAGACTTGGATTGCTCCGACTGTTTGTGCTCGAGCGACGATCACGGAGAAGAAATCTAACTTTATTGCCAGAATCGCTCCCGTTACTTCGGCAAAGGATGCTGAGGATTTGATTTTGTCTGCGAAATCGGAATTTCCTGACGCCCGTCATCATGTATATGCCTGGCGGGTGTGCTCAGACGAATTCCTGCAGCGATACAGTGATGACGGAGAACCGCAGGGAACGGCCGGTATGCCTGTTCTTGATGTTCTCCGCAAGAATAATATAGAAGATGCCGCGATTGTAGTAACGCGTTATTTCGGCGGAACACTGCTCGGAACCGGCGGACTTGTCCGCGCGTACAGCCGGTCTGCTTTTCTGGCACTATCTTCTTCAAAGCCGATGAGATATACGTCCGGAGATTTGTTTTCTGTCTGTGTCAGCTATCCCAGTCTGGATCGACTGCGTCATGCATTGCTGAAGGCAGGCTTCGCGGATCGGGAACCTCAATTCGGGGCTCAGGCATGCTTCCAAGTGTTCACCCCGACTGGCAGAGAGGAGGAACTCAGGAGACTGTGTCTGGATGTGACGTCCGGTCAGGTTACAATCCTGCATTTGGAGCGAACGGCTATGCCTGACACGAAGGTGGAGGAGCTGGTCTATGAATCATGATTTCGGGAACAGGACTCCTTACTCCTTTGGGGAGACGCCTTCTGACCGTATTCGCAGTATCGACCACCAATCCTGGTGGGATATTTTCATGGAACTTGTAGGAACGCAGCCGGAACGTCCCGAGATAACGCGCCTTTCTGATGATCCGGTGCATATGGTCCACGGGCGGCTGTTTTCAATCCGGGATTGCGCAATGAAGGCGATCGATGCCGCAGCGGCGGCTGGGGAGGATGGGACAGCGGCAAGCTACATGGAGCGTGCTGAAAGGCTGATCCGATCCTATGACCGTCTGGCGGCGTCCCGAATCCGGCGATTCTACGATCATCGCTTTACACGAGCTATGATCACGTCAGCGTGCTGTCTCATTCTGGCTGCCATCGTCGCTTATCTGTATTTTCGACAGGGACAGACATCCAACGGGTTGCTTGTGGTCCTGATTCTGCTTGGAGTGACATCGATCGGATGCGCTCTCTCCGGTGCCCATTCAATGCAAAGAAAGCGTTTCCTGCTCAGGCTGGATCAGCTTTTCGGAAGTAAGCCGGCGGAGCACAATCAACCATATAATGATAAGACGAAGAATTAACGTAAGAATGCCGCAAACCTGCCGTACATTTTTCTCCTGTGATATGATAAAACAGAAGCATAACACGACAGCCCGGAAGAATCCGGCATAAGATAAAGATTGTATTCGAGAGGAGAGATTTATATGGACAAACAATACACGAATAAGAGGAAGACGGGCAAGATCATCTTCCTTTCCGTTGTCGGATTCCTGTGTGCACTTCTTGTAATCAGCGCCGTAGCTTCGGGTCTGATTTTCTTCCGTTATATTCGACCGAACCTGGTGCGGGAGTTTGCTTCCGTGATGGCACAGAATATATCCGGTCAGAGTCAAGATGACGAGACATTGGAAGCGGCGCAGAGTTCGTCAACGAAGCATTTTTCTATCGAGGATGCCGCGATGCTTCCGGACGGCGAAGAGAAGGAAGCTCTATCCGTGGTTGATACCGTCAAGAAGGTATCGCCGGCTACGGTTGCAATCCGGGCAGAAGTTTCTTATTCCGCCTACGGACAGACCGGGATTGCCGAGGGTTCCGGAACCGGTTTCATTATTTCGGAAAACGGCTATATCGTTACAAATAGTCATGTTATCGATGGTGCAAATAAGGTCGAGGTGCTGATTCCCGGTCATAAGGACTATATAGAAGCGCAGGTCGTGGGAAATGATGCACGCACAGACATGGCAGTACTTCAGGTTAGCGAGACGAATCTGCCAATTGTAACCATGGGAGATTCGGATTCGCTTGAGGTCGGAGAGCTGGCTGTTGCCATAGGAAATCCTTTCGGTGACCTGGCGGGAACTGTGACGGTTGGCGTTATCAGTGCGCAGGACCGTACGGTATCGATACAGGGATCGACTTATAGCCTGCTGCAGACGGATGCATCCATCAACTCCGGAAATTCCGGCGGACCCCTGGTGAATTCCTACGGAGAAGTCATCGGCATCACGAATGCCAAGGTATCCGAGGGCGAAGGAATCGGATTCGCCATACCTGTCAATGACATCAAGTCCATCATTGAGGATCTCGTAAACAACGGATATGTGAAGGGCCGTCCGATCATCGGAGTATCAGTCGTCACGGTTGATGCCGCAACGGCTCAGACCTACGGATGGCCGACGGGCGCGTATGTGCGTGAGATCATCAAGGACGGCGCAGCCGATCTTGCCGGCATTGAGGTCGGTGATATCATCGTAGAAATCGAAGGCTCAAAGATCGACACTGCCGAGGCTGTCTCGGAGATCCGTAACGATCACGAGGTCGGCGAAAAGATCACTATCGTGATTTATCGTAACGGCGAGACGCAGGAGAAAACCCTTACACTTCAGGAGGCAAAATCATGAATCCTGGCAAACGTTCCGGCTTCATTAGAGTGACTGCAATCATTCTGTCCATATTGATGCTGAGCTCTGTCATCGGGCTGATCATTCTGTCAATATCTGCCGGTTTTTAACCCGCAATCACACAGGGATGTTTTTCTCAAGAACGTGCCATATGTGCCCGTCCCAACGAATCCGAAATCTTGTCGTCTGATCGACGACCTGACCGGATCGGAGGGTGGGCATTTGCCTGTCTTCACAAAGAAGAAGGATTGCTTGAAGCAAAATACAGTGAGTGACAACCAAAACAGGTTCATCATCAACACTTAGGTTTTTCAGATCCTCCAGAAATGCCCGGGCTCGTGAGAGGACATCATAGAAGCTTTCTCCTGAGCCGGTAGGGTGATACAGGTCCGGTCTGTTCCGGAAATGATAAAATGTCTCCGGAAAACGTTCAGAGGCTTCGGACATTGACAATCCCTCCCAGTCTCCGAGATCCATTTCTGCAAGGCATTCTGATATTGTCAACGGCACTTCCCGACCGCGCAGGAGGAGCGCAGAGGTGTGGATGGCTCTTGGCATGGGGCTCGAGAAGCATCGCGAAAAAGGAATCTTGCGCAGAGCTTCGCCAAGCCTTTCGGCTCCGGCAATTCCATCTAACGTAAGCGGCGAGTTTTGACGGCCCTGCATGCGGATTTCGGTATTCCATACCGTTTGTCCGTGGCGTGTCAGGTATATATCAGGCATTTAATGTCTCTCTTCCGTTTGAACTAAGATATACTAAGATATACTCGGAACGTCCTTGATGAAGGCAAGTCCGGCGTCGTTCAGCGTGTACGGGTACTCGGTTGTTTTCTCCAGAAGAAACGCCTGGTAGTTATTCATTCGGATAAAACTATTGACCCGGTCGAACCATTCCGGATTTTTAGAGGATGATACATATAGTATCACTGCGACTTGCGTATCGGTCTCAAGCATAGTCTTGTCACCGGGCAGTCGGGCCGGATCAAAAATCCAGGCATCAAAATTCTCCGGAAGAACTCCGGGGTACGTGTTCATATTGTGAGCGGCTTTCATTTTGTAATCGTTGATCTCATCTGCGTAAGTCGTTTCCAGCGTTTTAAAGGAGGCTTCATCCGTCACACTGTCGAAAATCGTTTGAGCGACCGGCATGATCTCGTTCTCCGGGATACCCGGTAATGAGGACTCAAGATTTTCTTTGTTTATGTAAAAAAAGCGAATATCACGAAGTGGCTCGGTTTGCCTGGTACGCGATGTGAAGCAGAATAAAATGGGGAAGCCCTTATCGTCATTGAAAATCGTACAATCGCCCGGAGTGCGTTCATCCGAATAAAGCCATGCGCGCCATTCAGGGTCCTTGATATCATTGTAACGGACATTCTTAACCAGTGTAGAATCCGGCTCGAGGATCTTTTCCTTTGCATCCCCGGTGAAGTAGTTTGCGGCGACAGTCTCGAACTTAGACGGATCATGACCGATGCCGTCAATGATCTCCTGTGCCCGCAGATGAGCTGTATCCTTGAAGCTTTCCTCTGCCTGTTCAAAAACGATGCGAAGAACCCGATAACTTACAATATCGTATTGCTTCGTTGACTGGGAATAGGAGTCTTCAGCCTGCAGCTCTGAGGCCTTGAGCTGTTCGAGCTTCGGACCGCTTGCATAATCCTCGGTGAAATATCTCTTACTCAGAACCTCCAGGACGAGGTCCTTCGTTACGTAGGTTCCAAAATAACCCTTGATGTAAGTGTCCACATCGACGCCGATTTGCGCCGCTTTTCCTGATAGCCAATCTACATACGCCTGGGCTCGAAGCTTCTGGGAATCCGTGACGGAGTACCCGTTTGCCGTGGCATCGTCATACAGGACCTGTGTGACCTGGATTTCACGGGCAGCCATATCGAGGAAATATTCACGATAGGTCGAGAAGCCGTTGTCACCGGGACTCTCAAGCTGTTGATCAGCTCCAACCTCAAAAATATCGATTCCGTTTTCCAGAAGGACATAGTGATACATGAAGCTGAATTCCGCGTTAGAAATTGCCTTTCCGTTCAACGTGAGCGGGCTTGACAGCCTTTCCTGAGATTCAGGAGACATAAACAGGATATAGGCGAATATTGGAATAATCACGATCAAGGTAATGACAATAATGAAGACACTTGGTTTGAGCAGCCTGCTCTTCTGCGTACGAGGCCTGGCCAATGGGTCAGCTTTAATCCTGCGCCCGGACCGTACAAATTGTCCGGGATCGACATATTCGTCCTCTGACGGATCCTCGCTAACATGGACCGGGGATACGATTGCGTCATTCTTACCAAGGTGAAGCGATGTGTAATCCGATGGCGGAAAAGGGCCGTCCGACGTGTCAGGGTGACTTGAAGGTCCCAGAAACGGCCTGAGTCTGGGTCCTGCGGCTTCGACCCGGCCGGAACTCTTGATGTCGGTATCCGTAAAGACAGAATCATCGGGAACCTCGGGCGCGGACGTCAATGGCTTGACGGGATCTGTCTCGATTGTGTCCGGCCTCGGATCCGGTTCCCCGGATCTGATGATATGAAGTGGATTCGTCTGCTGTTCTTCGCCGCGTTGATTCTTCTTCATGATTCTCCCCAATTCTTCTGCTCGTCCTGTTTGTCTTCAGAAATCTCATGATGATCCGGCACCAAAAGCGTAACCGCACCCGGTATACAACGGACCTCGACAGGCAAAAATCCACCTTCTTCACCGTCCAGGTCAAGACGGATATCTTGACTCTTTGCGGACGAGAGTATCAGCCGGTCTGTCTGGAAATAGGTTATGCTTTCATTGCTCAAATGGTTTCCGAACATCAGCTGTGCCAGAAGAGGGAGGAATCCGCCCAATGCAAGCTTAGATACAATCAGTACATCCAGTAGACCGTCGTTCACCTTTGCCTGCGGGAGTAGCTTCTTGATGCCTCCGACACTTGTCGTATTTGCAATCAGAAACAACAAGGACTCCTTGTTGTAGTGATCCGCCTCCGCCTCAACCGACAGGTCAAACCCGTTAAAAATGTTCGAAGGAATATCCTTCGCACCCTCAAGCCAATAAGCCAGTCGTCCCAGTGAGGTCTTAGTCTCGGACGGAACCTTGTACGCGATATCAGTCAATAAGCCTCCGGCTGCGACATTCAGAAAATAATGATCGCCCGCCAGCCCGACATCGATCTTGCGGGTGTGATTGTCCATAATCATACGTGCATAGGTGTAGGGATCCTGTGGCATATCAAGATATGTCGCAAAATCATTAACCGTTCCCGCCGGTAGAATAGCCATTGTTGTGCCGGAACCACTCTGAATCAGCCCGTTTACGACCTCGTTCAGAGTTCCGTCTCCGCCTACCGCCAGGACCAGATCATACTCACCAGGCTTTATTTCCCGCGCAAAATCTGTCGCGTCATCCTTGCCCTGTGTATAGCAAAAATCAGCCCTGCTGACATAATTCTCAGCGACAAGAAATCCGATTATATCATCGACAGTCTGACGTATTACCTGACGTCCGGAGGACGGATTTATTATGACCCGGATCTTGCGTCCCATGTTCATTAACCTCATGTTCGATACTGATGCAAATGATGAAATTCACAATGCTACATTTTAGCACAAAACGCCCCGAAAAAAAACGCGTACTCCTTTGCGACCGTGAAAAACCCCCTGAAAATGGGCGAAAATACCCGTTTTCAGGGGGGGAGAGCACAGGTCTTCTGAATAGGAATGCGGTCACAGGTACATACGATTCAGAGAAAATTATCTGCCGTGCTTGACGCGATCTTTGACCTCGGCACGTTTGGCATCATTGAAACGATCGACCGTCCCGACAAGATAACCGGTGATTCGTCGGATTCTCTCAAAGCCAACATGATCTTCACCTTCGAAATCCGAGCGTCCGCAACAGGGGCAGTGGTCGCCGATGATTCCGCTGTATCCACATACGGGATCGCGGTCGATTGGATGATTGATCGAACCGTAACCGATGCCCTGTTCACCCATGAAGCGTATCACTTTCGTGAAGGCTTCCAGATTCAATGCCGTGTCTCCGTCCATCTCGACATAGGAGATATGACCTGCATTTGTTAAGGCGTGGTAGGGTGCCTCCAGCCGGATCTTATCGAATATTGTTATGTTGTAGTAGACCGGAATATGAAAACTGTTCGTGTAATACTCCTTATCGGTGATTCCCTTAAGCTTGCCGAACCGGCTCCTGTCAATCCGCAGAAAGCGTCCCGACAAGCCCTCCGCAGGGGTGGCAAGGAGGGAATAGTTCAGCTTCGTCTTCTCGGCGAGATCATCACAGAATTTTCGCATGTACGAAATAATCTCAAGACCGAGCTTCTGTGATTCTTCGCTATCTCCGTGATGCTTCCCCGTAAGCGCTATCAACGCTTCAGCCAATCCGATAAAACCGATCGAGAGTGAACCGTGACGGATTACCTTATCGATCGAATCTCTCGGACCGAGCTGTTCGGAGTCGATCCAACAGTGTTCTCCCATCAGGAACGGAAAATTGCAGACGTGTTTTCTGGCCTGAACCAGCATCCGCTCGTACAGCTGATCGGCGACCAGCTTCATTTTCTCGTCTAGAAGTGTATAGAACTTCTCGATATTACCATCAGAAAGAATGCCCAATCGAGGAAGATTGATCGAGGTGAAGGAAAGATTGCCGCGGCCGAAGGTGATCTCCTTATCCGGATCATATACATTTCCGATGACTCGCGTACGGCAGCCCATATACCCGATCTCTGTTTCCGGGTGTCCTTCCCTGTAATATTCCAGATTAAAAGGGGCATCCTGAAATGAGAAATTCGGGAACAATCGCTTGGCAGAGCATTCGCAGGCCAATTCGAAAAGATCATAATTCGGGTCGCCCGGATCGAAATTAATATCCTTTTTGCACCGGAAGATCTGGATTGGAAAGATAGGCGTCTCTCCGTTGCCCAAACCCTGTTCCGTCGCAAGAAGAAGGTTTCTGATCACCATCCTTGCCTCCGGAGACACATCCGTACCATAATTTATGGAAGAGAAGGGAACCTGTGCGCCGGCGCGGCTGTGAAGGGTGTTGAAGTTATGCACAAGTGCTTCCATAGCCTGAAAAGTTGTCCTGTCGGTCTCCTCGGCTGCATGCTTACGGGTGTAGGCGATGATCCGCGCCCGCATCGCTTCGTCCGCTTCCGAAACAGCGGGCAACAAAGCCGAAAGCTCGGATAAGAACATCCGATCATAGGAGTCGGAAACGGTAAGCTCCGGTTTATTACCTTTGTCTTTTTGCAACTTCAGAACCATTGCCTTAATTATTTTCTCACTGCTCTCACTTGGAATGTCCAATAAAAGCTCCAAAGCATAAGCAATCGCTTTTCTATACTCTTTTACATATGTGCAGCGCACGCCGTCCGCCATCACATAATCAAAATTCGGGATGGATTGTCCTCCATGCATATCATTCTGGTTTGACTGGATCGCGATACATGCCAGCGCGGAATAACTGCGGATGTCGTTCGGCTTGCGAAGATGTCCGTGGCCTGTGTTGAAGCCCCCTTCGAAGAGCTTCAGTAGGTCGATCTGACAGCATGTCATCGTCAGGGAATAGAAGTCAAGGTCATGAATATGGATGTCTCCCGCTTCATGAGCGCGAGAGTGTTCCGGTTTCAACATATAAGCCTTGTAGTAGGCCTTTGCGCTCTCTGATCCAAATCGAAGCATGGATCCCATCGCAGTATCGCCGTCGATGTTGGCGTTCTCGCGCTTCAGGTCGCTGTTCTTGGACTCCGAATTCACGATATCATCGAGAGTCCGCATCAGTCTTGTATTTTTTTCTCTGACCTTCGACCGTTCCGCACGATAGAGAATATATGCCTTCGCCGTCTCGACGCAGCCCTCTTCCATTAAAACATGCTCGACCATGTCCTGGATCTCCTCGATCTTCGGGATCTGGATTCCTTGAAGCTCTAAGTATTCACAGGTCCGGACAGCCAGATCAAGCGACATATCCTCGATCTTTCCGTTTGCTTCTCCAGTCGCCTCAAAAGCTTTGCGTAACGCAACAGAGATTTTCTCAATATTGAACGGCACCTGCCGGCCGTCTCTTTTTAAAACCCTCGAAATCATATGAACACCTCCTGAGGTAAAAATGCTTCGTATTTGCTTGGAGCATATTCATTTAACCTCTATCTTGTGTCAAAATCAAGATACAAACACAACATGTTGTGTTTCTTTCTTGTTACATCCCGCCGGAGGCTGGAATCTGCCACACAATATTTATCGGTTTTTAATATAAAAAGAATGTGATAGAATACCTTTCAGATAGCAAATTATTATTCTCGCGCCAGCGATGCTTCAGGAGATGTAAAATGCGTGTTCCCCTATGGAACCGGCTCAAACCGGCTACAAAGAAATCAGCTTCCTATTTGGGACTTTCTTTCTTAATCCCGTTTACGCTCATGCTACTGACATTTATTGTTCAGAGCATTCATCCGTTCGGGAACAGGATGATTCTGACGGTTGATCTGTATCACCAATATGCGCCGTTTGTCGCTGAGCTTCGATCGAAGATTCTTTCCGGAGACAGCCTCTTCTATTCCTGGAATGTCGGATTAGGGTCGAATTTCTGGGCGACGTACGCCAACTATGCGGCCAGCCCGCTGAACCTTCTGATTCTTATCTTTCCGGAGAAATATCTTTCTGACGGGATCGCTCTCATCATTTGTATTCGGACAGGCCTGACAGGATTGTTCTGTGCACTGTTGTTGCGCGATATCGACCAGAGAAGAGAAGATCTCTTTCTAAGTTTTTTTGCAGCGGCTTATGCACTCAATGGATGGGTCCTGGCTTACTTCTGGAATATTATGTGGCATGATGCGCTCATGCTGCTACCGCTGGTCGTTTTAGGCCTGCGTCGTCTGATGCGGGACAAGAAACCGGTCCTTTTCTGTGTTTCCCTGTTTTTTGTTATCTGGTCCAACTTTTATTCCGCTTTCTTTGTCTGTTTTTTCCTTATCCTCTTTGTGCCTGTCTGTTATCTGACCGTTTTTGAGAAGCCGACCCTTCGTCGTGCGTGGTCATCAATCTGGCGGTTTGCCGTATATGCTGCTCTTGCCGGGGCAATGGCAGCGGCGCTCATTTATCCGACCTGGCTGACGCTCAAGGAATCCTCTGCCACCGGCGATGCTTTCCCGACCGACTGGGCGATGAAGCAGGAGATGTTTGACTTTTTTGCGCGATTCTTTCTCGTCAGCAATCCGAATATTCGAGATGGTATGGCCAATGTGTATACCGGCGTGCTGTTAGCTCTATTTATCCCTTTATTCTTTCTTTGCCGGAAGATCCGGCTTCGGGAGAAGATTTCATACGGCATTCTTCTTGCGTTCATGTATTTTAGCTTTTCAAACCGAATTATGGACTTTATCTGGCACGGATTTCACTTTCCCAACCAGATTCCGTATCGTCAGGCATTTCTGATGTCTTTTCTCGTCATTATTATCGGATATCGTGTGCTGAGAAACTTGAAGGCATTAACTGTCAGCGACGTAACCATCTCGGCAGGCGCGGCCATCGGCTATCTGATCCTGTATGGCAAGTTTTCGGAGAAGGGGGAGACCGACATTGCTTTATACCTGACACTTCTGTTTGTTGTTGTATATGCAGTTATTTTACGATTTATCCTTCTCGGAAAGGGATCGATCCATGCTCAGCGTTATGCTCTGTGTGCCGTGATGGCAATCGAACTTGTTGTTGCCAGCCAGGCGACCGTCGGGCTGGTCGGCAGTCACGAGAGCTTTACCGGATGGGATTTCTATGGCAAGAAGGCAGGCGAGACAGCGGCCTTTGTTGAGTCGGCCTCGAAGGAGAACGATGATGCGTTTTTCCGAACAGAAATGTACCCAGCATTTATTTGCAATCAGCCGGCGTTGTATCATGTCAAAGGAATGTCCGTCTTTTCTTCGACTGCGGACGAGAGCGTCGTACAGTTTATGAGGACTCTGGGATTTCATAATAATGGAATCAACGGCGTCAGGAACTACGGCTTGACACCGGTCACCGCATCACTGTTTAATATCGAGTATTTTATCGATGTCAACGGAGACGCGCCCGTCCCTCAGGGATTCACATCTGTGCCCGATGACGCACTGACCATTTATCGAAATGAAAAGGCCCTTTCTCTGGGCTACATGGTTGATTCAGATATCCTTTCCTTTACACCTCAGAACCGTAACAATCCATTTGATACGACCAATATGTATCTGCAGGCTATCGGTGCTGATTCCGTATACGAACGCGGGGGGATCATCAGTACGCAAGCCGAGAACATCACAATGCTCAGTGAGTCTGCGGATTCCGGAAATACATATAGGATCGCGGAAGCTGATAAGAGGACCGTCCTGACCCTGACCCCGGATGCAAAGAAGCCGGGAGCACATATGTACATCTACATCCAGGGATCCAAGGCCCCTTCCGTCACAGTGTTGACGACAAATCCTGGTCAAACGGAACCTGTCTCCAAGAAACAAGAGACACGGACCCAACAGATCATCGACATCGGCTTCTACGATCCTCAGGCACAGACGAGTGTACAGCTGACATGGGATAAGCCGAAGGAGGAACAAATCACGATCCATGCCTATTCGATAAATGAAGAAGCATATCAAAGCATGCTTTCCGTTCTCTCGAAATCGCTTTTCAAGGCTGAGAGCGTCACCTCAACGACTCTGGAGGGAAGCATCAATGCACAGGAAGACGGAGTCCTGCTTTTGACCATACCGATTGACACTGGCTGGTCTGCTCAGGTCGACGGACAAGCGGTCGAGTTGAAGAGCATCGGAGACGCACTGACCGGAATATCTCTTTCTGCCGGCACACATCAAATATCCATGCGATATGAGCCGAACGGGTTTGCTTTGGGCTGGAAGATCTCCGCCCTAGCCTTGGCACTCTTCCTCGTGCTCTCTTTAACGCCGGTATGGACCACGTACAGGAGCAAAAGACGTGCGGTTGGCACGCAAGCCTTGGTGTCCGGAGAGTATACCGCAAGTCAGACAGATCCGGCAATACTGTCGGGGGCAATCACACAAGAGGCTGCCGTATCAGATACTGGGAATGTCGAAGATAGTGAGGATCCCGCAACACGACAAACGGCAGCTGAGCCGCAGCCCGAGCGGACCTCAGCATCGCCTCTGGGGGACAGGGGGAATCCAACGCCGCCGTATGTCCCGGAGCAACAGGACCCGACGGATCCGAATAGGCTCGTGAAAGAAGCGGATCCGGAGAGAAACGAAGCTGAACCGGAATCGGAGGATCTGCCATGAACGACCGTCTGAAAAGAATAATGACGACGGACGTTAAGGGTATCCCGCACGAATATCTCTGGGCGGCTTTTCTCCTGCCGGTTTTTCTGCTAGCGGCTGCCTTTTTATCCCTTCAGATTCACCCGCTGGGAGATAATTCTCTGTTGATGGTCGATTTGTTCCATCAATATGCTCCTGTCCTGGTCGAATTCCGAAGAAAGATTTTTTCGGGTGACAGCTTGTTTTTCTCCTGGAACATTGGACTCGGCAGCAATTTCTGGCCGATCATCACCTATAACTGCGCGAGTCCTTTGAACGTTATTGTTCTTCTTTTCCCTGAGAAAAATATCAGCGATGCCGTAACCGTCATGGTTCTCTTGCGAACCGGCCTCTCAGGCCTGTTCTTTTCAATCATGATCGCCGGAAAGGATAAGAAGGAGGGGCCCGCTGTTCTGTTGCTCTCGACACTGTATGCCTTAAGCGGATTCGTTCTGTCATATTTTTGGGCAGTCATGTGGATGGACGCCATCGTTCTGCTCCCACTCGTTGTGCTGGGCCTATGGCGGATGGTAACAGAAAAGAAGATGACGCTTTATATCGTTGCCCTTTTTCTGACTGTTTTTTCGAATTTCTATTTTGGATTTTTTGTCTGTCTCTTTCTGGTTGCCTTCTTTTTTATCCTGTATATGGAGGCGCGACAGAAAAAGAATGCTCAGCCCTTTTTTGCCTCTTGTTTTCGATTCGCCGGAGCTTCCGCACTGGCGGCACTCATGACGGGTGTTCTGTTGCTACCCACCGTGATTGCTCTGGCAAAGACATCCGCGGCGAGCGAACAACTCAAGCCTTCGATTGATCTGTCCTTTTCGTTCTTCGACTTCTTATCACGCTTTCTTCTTCATTCTGATCCGGTGATTCGGGAAGGTATGCCAAACGTTTACTGTGGTGTTCTTGTGTTTCTTATCGTTCCGATATATCTGCTCTGTTCGGGGATTCCGTTCTGGAGACGTTTCGCGACCGGCGGATTGGCCCTCTTTCTTTTTGCTTCGATGGCCAATCCAACGCTCAACTTCTTTTGGCACGGTATGCATGAGACAAATCAGATTCCGTACAGACAGGCATTTCTCATGATTTTTCTGTTGCTCTATGCTGCGTCTGACCTGTTTTTGCATGTAGACAAGATTGCAAGACGATCGATTATCGCAGCCGCTTTTCTATCATTGGGATATCTAATTCTGCTCAATCGAAGCAGTGATACGGCCTTCAATCCGTGGCTCCTGTACGGATCTGCCTTTCTTGTGGTGGCATATGCGATCCTACTTCTCTATTTATTGCGGGAGCCGAAGCTTCGCAGGAGAGCAGAGAAGGCGTTGCTTTATCTGGTGATCCTTGAGGTGTTTCTGTCTGCCGAATTCGCTTTGTCAAATCTTGCAGAGACAGAGAAGTTTACCTATTATAACGCTTACGCTCCCTATGCAAGCGAGATTTCGGACGAGATTCGGGATAGAGATAAGGGGTCCTTTGCCAGAGCGGCACTGATTCCGCTTGAAACAGGCAATGACGGCGCTCTTTACAACCTCAAGTCGATCCCGTCATTTCTGTCCACAACCCCAAAATCAATCGTCACGTTCTTGGGTTGTCTCGGTTTTGCGAACAATAAGCTCTATGAGGTCTCCGCTGATGGCTTGACAGAGGTGAGCGCACGCCTTCTTTGTGTCAGGCATGTCATATCCTACACAGACGCAGTCACCGTTGACGAGTATATCGGCCTGCCTCCTTCAGAGGGAAAGACCACATCTTCAGATCTTTTTCAGCCGGAGCAGGACAAAATGTTCGGCGGCTTTGAGGTCAACAGTCTCGAGAACGTCTTACCGATAGGTTATGCCGTTCCTTCTTCCGGAATTTCCTATCAACCGGATCCTTCTGTCAGTCCGTTTGACTCGACGAACGCTCTGATCCGGTCAATGGGGGGAAGTGACGTGTACATGGAAGTGGGGCGTATCGACACGAACATGTCCAATCTGACCTTGTCTGACCAGAAGGATCTCTATAATGTGATTTCTAAAGGAACAATCGCGAGCTATTCCTTTCAGCCGGTCAATGATAAGCCCGGAAGTCGTCTCTACCTTTTCATCGATTCAGATGAGAAAATAGCCATTACCAAGAGCAGCTTCAATACAGAGACGGGAGACAAGAAACAGGAAATAATTAAGCCTCTTACCGGTCAGATCATCGACTGCGGTATTCTTCCGACCGGCAAAGAGGAACTCTCGATACGAGTTTCCCTCTCGGAGACTACCTCAGCGCCGGTCCTCATCTCCTGCGCGACGGTAGATGAGGCGGCCCTTGATGTTGTTACCGGGGCATTGAGCGGGTTTTCTTTATCGAATATATCCTATCGATCCGATTCGATTTCCGGCAGTATCACAATGCCGGCCGATTCTTGCATCCTGTTTACGATTCCATACGATGAAGGCTGGACCGCAAAAGTCGACGGACAGAAAGTCGAGACAGAAAAAGCATACGGAGCGCTGTTGGCTGTTCCGGCGTCTGCAGGTACACATCAGGTGGATCTGTACTATTCTCTGCCTGGTTTGGGCGCGGGATTTGCCGTGACGATCGGAGCCTTTCTTTTATTTGCCGGAACCATCCTATACAGAAGAAATCCCAATAAAAGGCGACGGACAGAAGTCCAGGCAGAATGACACCATTAGAAACGAGGAATCAACGTGTTTGACAAGGAACAGTTTGCGTTTACGGGGATCGATCACCCCTCGACATCCTATGTCGTGATAGATTTGGAATGGAATCAACCGATTCCTTGGATTAAGACGGAAGTGGATCCGAAGGTCCTTCCGGGCGAGATCATCGAAATCGGTGCCGTTAAGCTTTCTCTAACCCCGAGGGGTTATCTGTTATCAAAGCCTTTTCATGTGACAATACGCCCGAAATGCTACACGATTATGAATAAAAACGTATCTCGTGTGACGAATAAGTTGTCCTCAGATCTCCGATTTGGCGTTAACTTTCCGGAGGCTTATTCCGCTTTTCGGCAATGGTGCTCAGAAGAATATGTACTCTGCGGCTGGGGCAATTCGGATCTTTCGATTTTGAAGTCAAACCTCCGGTTCCATGGATTCGATTCGCAGTTGCAGGCCCTGTTCCTCGATGTTCAACCTCTGTTTGCCCGTATCGCCGAGGGAGTTACGAATCAGAGAAGCGTTGAATATGCCGTTGATTTCCTGCGCATACCAAAGAACGATGATTTTCATTCCGCACACCGAGATGCGGAGTATACAGCCATGATCTTGAAGGAACTATTTCTCATTCTTGATGTCGCCAAAATGACGGACAGCATGAATCAGAAGAGATCCGTTACCGATATACCGGTGGAACAGTTCTCCTCCTTCCGTCTGGCACATTACCTGCAAAACCCGGATCTGCATGCCGAATCGGTTCGAAGAACAGAACTTTTCACGAATTGGGCGGCTTGCTTTGCCACTTCGACAAAGAATCCGGAGCGGTGCCCGGCATGTGATGAGGCGCTGGAACCACAGATTCCTTGGTTTCGGTTAAAAAAATCCGGGTTCTCTACCTGGAACTGTGCCGAACATCACCTCGTCCAGGGACGCATGCGGATGAAAAAGACACCGGACGGCAAGATGTATGGATCTATCTCCATTCGATTGATCGATCCCGGCTCTGCACGTCTTGTGACAGAGCGATACGAGGAGTATCTGACCTTCGGCAGTGATGGGAAGCCCATCGAACTCCAACCGGAGATTGTTGAAACGATTATTCCTCGAGACAAAGAAGAGCATCCGCAGCAAGATCCAGGTTCTTGAAGAACTTCAGCGGAATAGACGAGTTGCTCCCATTTTTGCGAACATCGGTCATCAGCTCCATCAGGAGGGCCAGACGGATGCCTGACGGCATGCTGCGAAGTCTTTTTAGTGATCCGTTACGCACGGCGTGAATCACTCCATCTGCGTCAATACGGCTTCGCTCCTCCTCATATTTGAGAGCGGCGATCCTTCGGCATTCCCTTAAATCCGACAAGAATTCCTCAACGGAATAGATTCTGTCTCTAGGCATCTCATAGACAAGTGCTGCCTCCTCCAATCCGGCGACGGTATTCTCGTCAGAATCCCGAATAAGGCTTTGATAATCCGCGGTCGGAAACGAATAGTGGAGACCGTCCAGAAGACCAAATGTCTTCAAGGTGTCAAGGTAACCAAGCTCGAAATTCCGATTCATTATGGAAGGCGTCAGATCCAGGGCCGATCCGAGACTCTGACTGTTGCAGATGTGGCAGATGCGAAGCCTCTCCGTATCTACAGAACGATTCTTCTGCATACGCATATCGATGGCTATCATGTTGCGCAAACCCCGTTTTCGAAGCATATCAAAGGGCAGATTATCTGCAATTCCGCCATCGAGAAATAAACCTTCCTCTGTTTTTATCGGCTTTAAGCCCGGCAAAGCTGAGCTGGCAAGCAAATACGTGAAAAAATTCTCTTTTGGTATATCTTGTCTCCACAGCTTGACTGCAGAACGCTGAGATACAGAGAAGGTACACAGACCGAAATCAACAGGTGAATCATATACTTTATCCGGATCGATATATTCTGACAAAAGCATAGATAATGGAGTCTGGTCGATTCCCCCGTGTCCGAAAACCTCCCGCAGAATTAGTCCGGTATTCGGAAATGTTAATAAATTGTCCGAAGACAGGACGCTATCCTCAGACAGCCGGATACACTGATCCATGCGAATATTTTTCCACATATCAATCGCACGGTCTAATTCTCCCTGCGCCATAAATGCTGCGTTGATAGCGCCGATGGAAGTACCGGCTACAGCCTCAAAAACGATTCCCAGTTCTGCGAGTGCTTTCCAAGCGCCGATCTGATAAATACCCTTCGAGCCGCCGCCCGCAAGAGCAACTGCATATTTTTCCATACGTCAAACCCTCTTAATATGAACATTTTGAAAAGAATGTGTATAAACACGCTTAATTATATCCGAAATATGTAACTTTGTTGCTCATTTACAAGGATTTCGATTGAATTTCCGGTGCAATTTTATATAATAGAAAGAGATTGAAAAGTATATTCTGTAATTACAGGAAACGGGGGCTTTGCCATGAAGATCAATAATATACCAGTTCGCTACAAATCTGGTTTGAGGGGACACAGGGTAGGGGGCAGAAGAGGCGGCATGCTGTTGATTGTGCTCATCATTCTGGCCGTTACGGTCATTCTGCTGAGTTCTGCGCTCATGGTGACTGTTTCCGCCCGGAATCGCTACTATGTGACAGCTGAGCAGGATCAGGCGGGGCTGACGGCGATGTCCGTTGCCAAGTCAATCAATGACGCGATTTATTACGGGAAGATCAAAGACGAGCACATTGAGAAGCTGTTGCTCAGCGGGCCGGTCCATATCACAGGCGGAGCGATTCCTGGTCTGGCGGATACCGCCAACTCGAATACCACCGTTCAATTTTCTCAGGCGGCACACAACGGCTTCCCGGATGGTTGGATATTCATAGACATAGTAACTACGATCGATGCAGACGTGAAGGCGACAGGATCGACGGAGAAGGTTCGTCTCGTGTTGGAACGTCTTCCCGATGAGCCGGCTGGCTTTCAGAATCTGATGACATTTTTCCCCAACAACAGCGGTATGATGAATATTGGTAACGCCTGGCTCGGTGACAACGCTCCAATCGGAGCACTGAATCTGGTCGTCAGTCAGAACAAGACAAACGGCGGTGCCGGAACAAAGGCATTCATTTCGGACATGGTATACAGAAGCATAGCCGAGGCCAGCAATGGTATTGCCTACGAAGGTAACGTTGTTTTATGGGGTGACGATGCGGCGATTAAATCTGGCGGTGGCGGTGATGGGTTCCGCACCGAGAAGTATATTCTTGCGCTCAATAAGACGGCACCTTCTTCCGTTCCGCCCGTTCCAACAGCTGCCGGATGTGATAACTCCATGATGAAGGCTTCCGTGTTCAAGACTGGTATGTCACCGACAAGCTCATTCGATAATTTCAGCGGATGGAATGGCGGCTTCCAGTGCGAAGGTCTTTATCTATCTGATACTTACATAGGCTTTGCCGGCGGATATTACGATACGAACGTCTTCACTCTGTGGCAGGGACTCGTTGCGGAAGGACAGTCCCAACTCTTCTGGAATAATAAGTCATCCGTAACGACAAATGTTTACCTGGCTCCCACAGTGGCGATGTATAAGGATCCTGCAGCCAATTTTATTACACTGGCTGCCGATAATGCCTTTGTGACGGATATCAAGTTAGAAGCCAAGAAGTTCATGGATCACAAGGATCAGATTGATACCACGCGTGCCCAAGGCATAGCAAGGGCGATGAAGGATATCAAGAAATGCGGATTGTTGGAGACATCAGCAGCGGTGAAGGCTGCGTATGATGATCCGACACACGCGATTAAGATTCTTGATGCGACTTTCTTGGGGCAGACTTCCGCGATCACACTCACGGATTCGCAGTATATTGTTGATGTGAGTAAGAATAACACCAATGTGAACCGTCAGATTAAGTTTGATATGTCCGGCACACCGATTACATTGTATTTCTACGGACATCAGACACTCAATTTCAATGTGAACGGGGCGTTTATCTTTGCAAACGGCGGTCCCAACTTTGGTCGAATCATTTCCTATGATGGAGCAAGCATCAGTATGAGTCCTGAATGGTGGGGCAGTCTGGCAGATGTGAATGGTTCTCCGACAGGCATTATGGCTACAAATCAATCTTTCTCAGGACCTCTGAAGCTGATTACGAGCACTCCCGGCGGAGCACTGGAGAGCTTCGGAGGCGGTGTATACGGATACTCGTATAGCCATGAACCGAGCATCGTACAGAAGACGACAAATCAGGCCATAGCTGCCTTGTACTCATATACTGTTACCAAGGATGCCGCTTCTGGAGCTGAGAGTCCGATACCTTTTCTATTCGTGTATATGTTTGGAAGTTCCAATATCAATATTAGTGCAGGGGACGTATTACAGGGTTACTACGGTTTGTACGGCGCAAATAGCTCATTGAACAGTAACGGATCCCCTCACCTCTACGCACGTGTTGAAGCAGCTAACTTCGTGACTTCCGGCGGTCAGACACATGTACCATACTGCCCGGCTCCTGATGCTGGTGGCAGCGGCACTGGATCCGCATCCAAGTACGTCTTGTATGGATATGAGAATAAGTAGTTCAACCTAATTGTATCGAACAGACCCAAGGGAGAGTGTATGCTCTCCCTTTTTTTATCTTGACAGCAACCAGTCTCGAGGTAGATCCGAGAAACAAGAAACTGCCCGAACTTAGACTTTCAAAGATTGTATCGTTATTAGGCTACGATAGAGCAACAGAGTGTGGTCATTCAGAGACGCCAGAACCGCGAGATTAGCTTGGAAATAGCACTGGTTGAGATGTACCTTGTATTATACGGGCGTTATCGTACGACGTGTAGCAGACATGACCGAAGCACCTATGGGGGAGGCGCAGGTGAGCGCCGGAACGGCCAGCAAACTGAATCAGAAAGCACGGTAGAGATCGAGGCATGGCGTGAAAGACAGGTTATTCGATATTCGAGTATCTGTGCGGCATTGCGAGACTCGCCCACGGAGAACCGCCCGTGCGGCCTTCTGAGCGCCACCGCGCTGACTACTGGATTTTACCCGTGCGTTCCTCGAAGAGGCAGTTACCGCGCCGAGAGAGACATATTTCCCTCGCTGCTCGTAGAGCCCTGTTGCCGCGATGAGAGAGAGCCACCTTCGCAAGAAGATTGTTTTTGGTAGATTAGACATACAACAGTCCGGAAGC
>CAZOFY010000017.1:22332-39553 GCA_964579245.1 uncultured Mageeibacillus sp. | reverse complement strand
GAAATGTATGTCGGGATTATCTTCGCTCCTCGTGGCTTACAAGAGTTATCTCTTTTGATGCGTGGAAGGAAAGCAAGGGATCCGAGCCTGATCCGTCTCTCTCGCGCAAGGTATCGAACAATGACCGCGAGGAGAATCGTGTCATAGCAAAGCTTGACGGAGCTTCGTCGCCGCTGCTGTCAGCGGTTTGCAATCTCCCTGCTAAGTATAAGGACGTGATCCTGTTACGCTACTACTATGATTTGTCAAACGAAGAAATTGCCACACAGCTGAATGTATCAGAAGGAGCCGTCCGAACCAGATTGTTCCGTGCCAGAAAAACGTTATCACCGTTTTTCGAAGGAGAGTGATTAGAATATGCAGAATGAGAATTTGAGAAATGAACTAAACAATATCGTTGTAAGCGACGATTTGCTTGCCCGGACACGTCATGCCGTGGCAAAAACAAGAATGGAGGCGTCTGAAATGAAGGATAAAACCTCGAAGAGCAAATCCAGAATTATTGTGCCCACACTGTCATTAGCGGTTTGTGCTGTTGTTATTCTCGCGGGAGTTTTTGTAATCTGGCCGATGCTACAGAACCGGTTGACTATTAACCAGATGTCCTCCCCGATGGCCACGACAGCAATGAAGGACGAGGCGTTGACCAGTGCAATGACAACGGTCGCGGATACCTCTCAGACGGGGGCAGCGGCAATCGGCGAGGATACGACTACAACAACATCTATAATAAAGACCGAGGAGCAGGCTGCGACAACATCCGTCTCGCAGTCCGAGGTGACAAACAGTGAGCCGGCAGCAACAACTTTCGCCACGCAGTCCTTGGAGACTGACAGTGAGCCGGCCCCGACAACTCTCGCCACACAGACCGAGGATACTGGCGACGAATTCCTGGCAGAGGCGACGCAGGAACAAGAGGGTGTGCTGGTTTTTCCCGATTACGAGGACATTATGACTGTCCTCAAAGCGTGCTGGGACAACGCAGGTTATCAATATAATTACGGAGTTCCCGGTGATGTGGATGTCGGAGAAGAAGAGGCCGTTCCCGAATCCACAACAGCGGCTGCAACCACTCCCGATAAGGCAGCCGCGGAAGCGCCTGCTTCCGGAAGTTCTGATCACTCACAGACGAATGTTCAGGTCGAAGGTGTCGATGAAGCAGACATCATCAAGACGGACGGAGACTTCGTCTACTATGTAGTCAACGCATGCCTGTATGTTGTTGATATTCAAGATCCTGAAGACATGAAGTTAGTTGCAAAGAAGGATAATTTTCTGGAAAACGGCTCACGGAGCTATTATGAACTCTATTTTGATGAAGAAACAAAGACGTTAAGCCTGATCGGAAATGCGTATGTATATTATTACGACACATATTATGAGGACGGTACCGGTGCAGAGACCGCAGTAACGGATATGTACATGCCGTACAGCTATACTTTCGTCGAGTCCTATGACGCGACCGACCCAGAGGATCTAGAACTCATTCGAAGCTTTGCGCAAGAGGGTTATTACATGTCCTCTCGCCGCGTCGACGACACGCTGTACCTGATCACGAATACCTATATTTATTCCTACTACAACCAAGTATCGCAGGACATGATACCTCACGTTTCAGAGAATGGTGAAGATTGGGAATTGATCCCTGCGAAGAACATCTTCATCACCAATCCAGAATATGCAGATTCGTTTACCGTGGTGTCCTCTGTCAACACGGTAGATGCCGATGAAGATCCTGTATCGAAGGCCGTGCTCGGCGAAGGGAACATCATCTACTCAACGCCGGACACACTTTATATTGCCGGAACGATCTGGGACAACAGAATTTATATGACAATGAATGATTTCACGGATGATCTTGAGGATGAAGAGACGGAAGCGTCTGCCGACGATGACGTGTACAAGACCCGCATCCTGTCCTTCTCTATCACGGATGGCAAACTAAAACCGAGAGCTTCCGGACTCGTCAACGGAACGATCTTGAATCAGTATTGCATGGATGAATACGAGGGCGCATTGCGCATCGCAACGACTTCCGGACGTTGGACGGGCGAGACCTCCAACAACATCATCGCGCTAGAGGAAGATGATCTGTCCGTTATCTCTTCTCTTACGCATCTGGCCCCCGGAGAGTCAATTTATTCCGCCCGATTTAACGGAGACAGGATTTACCTTGTCACCTTTGTACAAGTCGATCCGTTTTTCGTCATCGACGCGTCTGATCCGAAAGACATGAAGGTGCTCGGCGAGCTGAAGATCCCGGGCTACAGCAATTACATGCACATGATAACGGATGATCTCGTGCTGGCTATCGGAAATGAGACTTACACGCAGGGCGGAGGTGTCCGCACAGCCGGTCTGAAGATCGCCGTTTTCGATGTCAGTGATCCGGAGAAGCCGAAGCAGGTCTCCAAACTGATCTACGGAACATCCTTCGGTTATTCCGAAGTCCAATACAACCCGAAGGCCTTGCTCCTCGACCTTTCGAGAGGATTCATCGGATTGCAGCTGAGCTTTGATAAACCGGCCGGAGAGTTCGGCAGTGAGTATGTCGACGGATATGTCCTGATTGGGATTGATGAGAATGGCAATCTCTCGCATATGAATTTGTTTAACAATTACGACGCGAACATCAACTACGGCATCACTCGCGGCATCTATGTCGGCGACACTCTCTTCCTGGTAGGCTACTCGGAGATCGCCTCGTTTGATCTAAAGAATTTCACTCATATCGACACATTCAATTTCGCCGAAGCCGCATTGGAAAAGCCCGTAAAAGATGATGGTGGTAAAGTCAATGAAACAGGCGGTAATATCGATGATGGTGGATTTGCGTAAGCCTTATCGAGAACAGCAGTAAGAACTGCTGAAACAAGTCGGTTAAGTGCAATGAAATTGTCATACCCCTATGATGCGATTTAAAATTTCGACCCATAAAGGCAGCGTCAGTATTGAAAGAAGTGTTGTAATGAACACGCACTGCGCTGCCTTTGTCGCGTCACTTTGCGCTTTGATCGCAAGCACTGTTGTTGTTGCGGCGGCTGGCAACGCGCAGTACAGGATTGAGACCTTGGCAACGATCGGGTCGATCGTCATAAAAGAAGACACGAGGAACCATAGTCCAAGCATGATGGCCGGAGCGACAAATAATCGCAGCGCCGCAATGACAAACAACCTTTTCTCGCGCCAGATACGGGACAGAGGGATCGCCGCAAGAGTAACTCCGCACAAGATCATCCCGAGCGGAGAAGCTGTGGAGGAAAGCTTGTCAATGACGGTCGAAAACGGCTCGGGGACGCGAAGGCCGAAGAAATAAATGATAAGGCCAACCGGAACGGCAAGAACCGGCGGTGAAAGAATCGCGCGAATGACGCCCCTAGCAACCTGCCTTCCGTTCAACGAGGAAGACTTGTCCTTCCCGATTGTGAAGACCAGAGGAGTGACGATATAGAATAGGATGCGAACGGGGATGGTATATACAGCTATATAGAATTTTCCGATACTGCCATACAGCATTTCCATTATCGGAAAGGCCATATATGTGAAATTCGTAAACATAAGATTAACAAGAAGAATGCGGGAAAGGTCGTCCTGCTTGCCGCTAAGTTTGTTAACCAGCAGGCCGAGAAGCAATAGAATGATCATCGAAAAAACACTGATTCCCAGAAGTGCGCCGCCGTTCATGACCGATGCGGGGTCATAATCGGTCTGTAGAGAGCTGATAACCGCACAAGGAAAAATGAAGTTAAAAATCAACGCGGCCAGAGATGCGGAGAAACGCTCCTCGACGATGCGCTTTTTTCGTGCAAAATAACCGATGCCGACATAAATCGCCATCATCAACGCCAGGTTCACCGCTATCATAAAATCGGCTCCTTTTCGGGCTTGCCGGCCTGACGGGGATATTTCGGAGGCGTCGGCCGAAGCTTTCTGATCTGGATGATCGAGCGCTTCATATCCGTCCCGGGAAGGTAGAAATCGAAGTGATCTTCGATAGTTCCGCCAAGCGTGACCACAGCCTTCTGTGCCGCCTTGACCTCATCTTCAGCATAACCCTTCATTGCAAGAAATATACCGCCGACCTTGACGAACGGCATGCAATATTCACACAGTATCGGCAATGAAGCTACGGCGCGGGCAGTCGCGACATCAAACGCCTCCCGGTGCATCTTGTTCTTGCCGACATCCTCCGCACGCCCGTGCAAAGTCACGATGCCGGTCAGGGCGAGCTCCCGGCAAACGGCGTCCAAAAATCCCACACGCTTTCGCAGAGAATCCAGAAGCGTCACCTCCAATGCCGGCATGGCCACTTTAAGGGGAATGCCGGGAAAACCGGCTCCTGTTCCGACATCGATGAGCGAGAGGCTCTTCCTCTTCTTCCTGTGCATCTCTTTCTCTAAATGCGGGATAAGCGTCAATGAATCGACAAAGTGGCGCAAAGCAATGCCCTGATCATCCGTAATATTCGTCAGATTCATCCTCTCATTCCACTCTTTCAGCATGTGGGAATATTGAGCAAACGCACGAATATGCTCCGCTGAAAGAGGAACCGATATCTCTGCCGCACCGGAAAGTATAACCGATTCGCTGGCGACGGATACCTGCGGGTCCGTTCCATCGATGGTCTTACTCTCTGTGTGGGGTAAAGATGTCTGAGCCGGTTTACTCTCTTCCTTCGGAGACGAAGATTCTGCCGGCTCTCTATCGCTCTTTCGTGTTGGTTTTTTACTCTTCTTCACGGCGGACGGGTCGGACTTTTCGCCCGGTATGGCCTCCGACGCCATTGGTTTCCGGAGATCCGGCCGGATTCTTTTACTCTCCATCAGCTTCCCTCTTTTCTTCTTCGGGCATCGATATACACCAGAAGAACTGCAATGTCAGCCGGAGATACACCTGAGATTCGGGAAGCCTGGCCAACGGAGACCGGACGATGAGAAGCGAGCTTTTGTCTGGCCTCGATACGAAGTCCGGAAATATCTGCATAAGGAATATCAAGCGGCAACGAACGGTTCTCCAACGATCGAAATTTGTCGATACGCTCCTTTTCCAGACGGATATAGCCCTCGTATTTTATATTCACTTCTACGGCAAAGGATATGTAATCTGCGTGGATTGGGCGTTTATGATCGACCGGCGCCAGATCCTTGTAGTGTACCTGCGGTCTTCGGAGAAGCTCTGCCAGTGAGATGCCGGAAACCGGAGGAACACTGCCAAGAGAAAGCAGGATCTCGGAAAGCTGTTCCGACGGCCCCAGATATGTCGTGCGGAGACGCTCGACCTCCGAAGTGATAGCGTCTTTTTTCTCGCGAAAACGATGGTACCGTTCCTCGGAGATGAGACCTGCTTTGTAGCCGATTTCGGTCAGTCGTTCGTCGGCGTTATCCTGGCGAAGGCAGAGCCGGTATTCCGCCCGAGAGGTCATCATGCGATACGGCTCGCTCGTTCCCTTTGTCACCAGATCATCGATCAGAACCCCGATATATGCCTGAGAACGGTCCAGTACAAGCGGCCTCTCGCCCTTTACATAGGCGGCAGCGTTTATGCCTGCAATAAGCCCCTGAGCGGCAGCTTCCTCGTAACCGGAGGAACCGTTGATCTGACCTGCCGTGAAAAGTCCGGAGACGTGACGCGACTCCAGAGACGGGTATAGCGAGGTGGGGTCGATACAGTCGTATTCGATTGCATAGGCGGAACGCTGAATCCACGCATTCTCCAGCCCGGGTACGGATCTCACGATACGAGTCTGTACTTCCTCCGGCATGCTCGTGCTTAAACCCTGCAGATACATCTCTTGCGTATCGCTGCCCATCGGTTCCACAAAAACCTGATGTCTGTTCTTGTCCTTGAACTTAACAAACTTGTCCTCGATCGACGGGCAGTATCTGGGACCCGTTCCCTCGATCACACCGCTGAACAAGGGGGACCGATCCAGATTCTCGAAGATGATTTCACGAGTTTCCGGTGATGTCCATACATTCCAGCACGGAATCTGATCTGGTTTTGGTCCTCGTCCATCCATCTCATTCTCGAACGAGAAAGGAGGAATATCTGTCTCGCCGTCTTGTCTTTCCATTTGCGAGAAATCGACAGAAAGCCGGTTGATCCGGACCGGTGTGCCAGTCTTGAATCTTTGCATCGGAATGCCGGCGGAAGCCATGCTCGCGGAAAGGCCGCGCGACGGCGAACAATCATCCGGTCCGCTCTCCTTAATAACCTCTCCCATGATCGTACGCGACTCCATGTAGGTCCCCGTGCATATCACTGTCGCAGAAGCCTCAAAAACAGCTCCGGTCCTTGATAAAGCACCGCATACGGTAGATCGTCCGTCCTCGTCCTCCCCGATCAGTAACTCCGTAATTTCGGCCTGCCGCAGATACAGATCAGGTTCACACTCCAGCAGCTCCTTCATTTTTTGACTATAGAAACGCCTGTCTATCTGTGCCCGGGGCGAAAATACAGCCGGTCCCTTCGCTCGGTTCAGCATACGCATCTGAACAGCGGACATATCGGCAACTTTTCCCATTTGACCGCCGAGAGCGTCAATCTCACGAACCAGTTGCCCTTTGGCCGTTCCTCCGATGCTCGGATTGCATGGCATATTGGCAAGAGAGTCAAGTTGCATGGTAAACAGTATCGTTTTCAGTCCCCGGCGCGCCGTGGCCAGGGCAGCCTCGCAACCGGCGTGCCCTGCGCCGACAATCAAAACATCAAAGCTGCCTCCGGCAAAGGTTCCGGACCTGTTATATGCCTCACTGAGTGTTGTCATGTTGTGTTCCCAAGCTTTCTATATGAATTGCTTTTCCTATTTTCCGATGCAGAATCTGGAAAATATCGTCTGTACAAGTTCATCACTTACCGTGTCACCTGTAATTTCAGCAAGAGTATCCATTGTAATTCGAAGAAGCGAGCAGGATAAGTCCGCATAGGTTCCGTCGCCAAATACCTCGATTGCCTGTGATAGGGTCTCGCTCGCCTTCTGAATCGCCAGATAATGTCTCTCGTTCGTGAGAACGAGTGCAGAAGACCGGCCCTGTCCCTTTTCCTCATAATACGAACGAATCTTCTTTCCAAGCCGATCGATACCATGTCCGGACTCTGAAGAAATCGTCAGGGAAAAAGCAATCCGGTCGCTTTTTCCCCATTTCTCTATCGCCTTGATCACGCTTGCTTTTCGCTGCTTGGCGGTCTCGTCCGACAATAGGTCAGACTTGCTGATCAGAATCCCGACAGAGGACGGATTCCTCACCTGTGTCAATGCGGTATAAAGCTCGCCCTTCGATTCCATATCACTGCCGTCAGGTGAGCAAAGCCACAGAAGGAGATCTGACTCCAGCAACGCCTTCTGTGCCCTGGACACTCCGATCTGTTCAATCTCGTCTTGTGTCTCCCGGATACCTGCAGTATCTTCCAAACGAACCGGGATTCCCTCGATCGAGGTATATACCTCCAGCGTATCCCGTGTCGTTCCGGGCTTTGCGGTTACGATAGCCCTGTCATAGCCGGTTAATCGATTAAAAAGCGAGGACTTGCCGCTGTTCGGTACACCGCCTAAGACGACACCCATGCCGTTACGCAGCAGCCGGCCCTGTGTGTAGGAGCTTTGCAGAAGACAAAGTTCGCGAAAAGACGCCTGCATACGCGATTTAAGCGCTTCCACGTTCTGCGGAGAGTCCTCGTGTTCGGGAAACTCAACCAGCATCTCAAGCGCCGCAAAGCTGGCATATAGATCAGAGGAGATCCGGCGGATGTGATTCTTCAGAACCCCGGCCAGCTGTGTCTCTGCCGAGGTAAGCGCCAGGGAAGATTCAGCCGAAATAACGTCCATGACGGCCTCGGCCTGTGACAGGTCAATCTTGCCGGCCAAAAATGCATTCTTCGTAAATTCACCCGGTTCGGCAGGTCTGGCTCCGTTTCGGATCAAAACGCGAAGAATCTCCTGTTGCACGGCGATACCGCCATGGCAGGAGATCTCTATGCTGTCTTCACCGGTATAAGAATGCGGAGCGGTAAACCGCGTGCAAACGACTTCGTCAATGATATGACCGTTATCCGGATCTGATAATATTCCATACGCAGCTGTATAGCCCGGCATCTGTGAGACTTTCTTCGCCTCTCCAAAGGTACGGCGAACACAAAACACAAGATCCATCAGCTCAGCCGAACCTGCACCCGCCAAACGAATGACGGCGATCCCGCTCGATCCGGGAGGTGTAGCACAAGCGCAATACGGACGATCGACCGGCACGGTTATACCTCGTTACCGTTCGTCCGTGAGGAAGCAGGAGTAATAATAACCTTGCGGTTCGGTTCTTCACCTTCACTGTGCGTCGATATGCCAGATACCGTCTGAAGCGATGAATGTACAATCCGGCGTTCTGCCGGATTCATCGCGTCCAACGCGACAGGTCTTCCCGATCTAGTGGCGCGGGCGGCCTCCTTCTGGGCAATGGATATCAGGACAGATTCACGACGCTTCTTATATCCGCCGATATCAAGCGAAATCCGTACATGTTCTTCACTATACTTATTCGCCACGAGAGAGGTAAGGTAGGAAATCGCATCCAGTGTCTCCCCATGACGTCCGATAGCTGCTCCGCAATCCTGTCCCGAAATATTGATGAATATAGTGTCGCCCTCACGGTAGGAATCCAGTTTGCCATGTATGCCGATACCGGATAGAATCTCCGCAACAAACGCTACAGCCTGGTCCTCTGACTCGCTGACGGCGTCGCCCTCAAAGGTCTCGTCATCGCCATAATACACCGGTTCATCTTCTGCAATTTCAACAGTGACCTTCACCGTAGCCGCCTTCTTACCCAGTCCAAGGAAGCCGCCCGAAGTGCCCTCATCAATGACCTCTACGATTGCTTCCTCTTCTGATACACCGAGCTCAGTGACTGCTAATGTGATTGCTTCTTCAACGGTCTTCGCAGTTTTTGTGACTGACTTTTCCATAAGCCCCTCCCTCTATTCAAACGCGTTTCAGCGCTTCGTCTTCTTTGAACCAAGACCGGACTCTTTGACTGAGGAATCTGCCGGAACGGACTTGCCGAAAGCCCGGGCCTTCAGAATCTCCATCTCTGCCTTCTTCTGTTCCATCGGTCTAGTAAACATGATGTAGATAACAAATTGCTGCAGGATTGCCATTAAGTTGCCGACCAGCCAATAGAGAGCCATAGCTGACGGCATGCTGAATGTAGTAATCAACATGATGACCGGCATCGTCCATGTCATGATCTTCATGGTGTTCTCCATGCTGTTCTCAGGAACTTGATCTTTGCGGACCGGGTTTATCCTAGCGCGCTCCTTCGCGTCCTTATCAGCCAAACGATTCGGCTTCATAAGTGTCGTAATCCGCATCTGAAGAAGTGTTGTAATGAGAACCAAAGCAGGAAGGATCAACAACGGAAGATATGTCTGCCCTTCCGCTCCGAAAAGAAAATCCGGATGCCACTGCGGCTGCATCGAGAGATCAATACCCAGAAAATTCAGATTGATGACTTGCTCCATCTTGATCAGTCCCTGACTGACAGCTTCCGGCAGCAATGCCGCGTGCTGCTGGAAGGCACGAAGAACAGAGATGTCATCATTGCCGATCATCTTGACGGCCTGTTCCGCAATAGCTCCCTTGGCAAACAAGAAATTAGCCAGACCCGTCAAATTTTCTCTTGAGATCTGAGAAATATAATGAAGAGGTGCCTTTACGACGTAAAAGATAGGCCAGATCAGGAACAGTTGGACGAAGGGAAGCAGACATCCGCCCATGGACATCGCACCCTTCTCCTGCATCATCTTCTGGATCTCTTCATTCTGCTTCTGTTTGTCATCCGGATACTTCCGTTTGATCTCCGCCTGCTTCGAGGCAAGCGTCTGCTGCTTCATCAGCGATCGCTGCGATCGCACATTCAGAGGGATTAGTATGCCTCGGATGAGCACGGTCAGTGCAATGATCGCAATTCCGTAGCTTCCAAAGAATTCATAGAAAAATCGTGTTAAAAAGCCGAAAATATCATTAAGAAAATTATTGGCGAATAAATCCATTCGGAGCTCCTCATCATTCTGCGTTAAAAATGCTGTTAGTAGTATATCACAAAGAACGGCCGGCCTACCGCCGCCGTTCATTATTTCACCGGATCATATCCACCCTTGCTGAAAGGATTACACCGAAGAATCCTCCACGCGGCCAACAGTGTTCCCTTAACGGCACCATATTTCCCGATTGCCTCGACTGCGTATTCCGAACAACTCGGAATATATTTGCAAGAGGGAGGCAATTGCGGCGAGATGTATTTCTGGTAGAAACGAACCAGTCGAATCAAAGCTCTGCGTATCATTCTCCCGAACCCCGTGCCAATATATGCGCTCGTCGAAACAGGCTAAGCATCTCCTTCTGCACCTCGGAAAACGGCGGGAGAGGGTCGATATCCTTCATCGTAAGGACCAGATCATACCCAGTGAAGATCTGTGTCTCCATCAGCCGATAGCTCTCACGAAGAAGCCGGCGTGCACGGTTACGGATAACGGCATTCTTAACCTTGCGGCTCGCCGCAACCCCCAGACGGTTTCTGTCACACGGTACGGGAACAGCACCCCTTCGAACATTCTTAGGCCTCTGAAACGCGTGAAGAACAATATATCGCCCGGATATGAAAATCCCCCGCTTGTACACGCGCGCGAATTCATAATTTAAACGAAGCGGTTCTGTTGTTTTCAAAGGCATTGAACTCCCAAAGAGTAATCACGATCCAACATCCGTTCATGTAAAATCGCGCGAAAAAAGAAGGACCACGAAGGGTGGTCCTTACGCTGTCAGACTCTTTCTTCCCTTAAGTCTTCTTCTCTTGATTACTGCGATACCGGAAGCTGTTCTCATTCTTTTTCTGAAACCATGCTCCTTGGCTCTGTGGCGTTTCTTAGGCTGATATGTCATCTTCATACTAAATATTCCTCCATCTTAAAGGACTCGTGGCGTCGGACATGTCACGTGTCCATAGTGACATGAATAGCGATAGAATTATACTCGTGAAAAGAGCTTTTTGTCAACTCCCCGAATTCGAGACAGATCAACAGGTTCTTACCGGATAAAGCCGGATCTCCGAACCAAAGCGCTTATTCATCCTGTCGGCGGCCGCATCTCTGTCTCGATCCGTGAAAAACACACCGAAAACCGTGCTTCCGGATCCGCTCATCCTCGAAAGCCAGGCTCCTCCCGACATGAGATTTTCACGTATATCGGCAATAATCGGATACTTTCTCTCTGCTATAGGCTCAAACTCATTAAAGAGATCATCCTTCACCCTGAACAGTCGGTCGGCCGGCTTGTTCTGAATCCCCTCCGCCAGCGTCCGTATAATCCTTTCCTCTGCCAATCTGCTTCGCGAAAAATCCGGCGGACAACGGTCGTATTCAGAAAAGGCCCAGGGAGTCGATATCCCGCAGTTCGGCTTGATCAACAGAACCGGTAAAGCAGAAAGATCGGCAATCGGTGTCAGGATCTCTCCGATTCCCCGGCAAAGCTGCGTTCCTCCGGTCAGACAAAATGGTACATCCGCTCCAATCCGTGTCGCTGCCGTAAGAAGAGCATCATCTGTCATCGTGCCGGGAAACAGCCTGCCCATAGCGCGCAGCACAGCTGCTGCATCTGCACTTCCGCCCCCCATACCCGCCTGCGAAGGAATGTTCTTCTCTATATGAATCGAGACCGCAACATTCTCTCTTGCCAAGGCATCAAGAAAGACACGGGCAGCCTTATATGCCGTATTCCGTTGATCTAGCGGCAACCCTTTCACATCGCTGCTCAACGAGATACCCGGCGCTCTCAAATCCTCTTTGGCATGATCAGAACACTCAACCGTGATCACGTCAAACAAGGAGACCGTCTGCATCAGCGTCGACAGCAAGTGATAACCGTCCTTCCTGCGGCCGGTCATTCGCAAGAAGAAATTGATCTTCGCGTATGCGGTCTCTGTCACCGATCTTACAGCCATTCATCCTCCTTGAAAAAGAACCACCCTAGCCAACCGGCATGAGTGGTTCCAGATTCTAACAATATCTCTCCGGTATGGTCAGCCGACACTGACTGCCGCCGGAACTGCGGCGATCTCGACGACCTTCGTCAAAACATCAACATAGCTATAGGATATGATCTCACTGTAGGCACCCGAATCGCGGCGACTGCAACGAATTGTAAACACATTCGGATAACAATGATCAAGAACGCCCTCATGAATAATGATGCGCTTCCTGCCCCCGTTGGATGTGAGTCGGATCCTTCTGCCTACAAAGGTCTCAAGGTCATGCTTACATGCTTCAAGATCTGTCTTAACAATCATGTTCCGTACCTCCATATTCTCTCGGCTCCTCTATCTCCGGGCCGTAAGACACCGGGTGAAAACCGTTCAAAAAAATCTCGTCGACCAAATACGTCTGTTGTCGCTGCCACTTGCCGGACTCTTCTCCATGTCCTATACTGAATTATCGAACCTCAAAGAGCTGCAAAAGAGGTCAGCCACTGTTACAGAATTATAACAGCAAAGGTATATAATGTCAACGGAAAACACTATCTATTGTGGTCAACTTGTCAATATAACGCCAAATATTGTGGTTTTTTTGCGGCAAAACTTACAATTCAAATAAATTTTCGAGAACGAGGGGCCGGTCTCATGTCTTCACGGGATCGACGGAAAGGGCAACACATGCTTACTGATATTGAAATAGCCAGGAACGCAGAAACACTTCCGATCCGGGATATCGCCGCACAGCTCGGGCTGTCGGACGACGTTCCGGAATACTACGGAAAAAGCAAAGCAAAGCTTCCTCTTTCCGTGCTTTTTGATCGAAATGACAAGCCGGACGGCCGCCTGATTCTGGTTACCGCAATGAATCCAACACCCGCAGGCGAGGGCAAAACAACTGTCAGCATCGGTCTCGGACAGGCGCTCTCCCGGCTTGGCAGGAAGACGATCCTCGCCCTGCGAGAACCATCCCTCGGACCCGTATTCGGAGTAAAGGGCGGCGCTGCCGGCGGCGGATACTCACAAGTCCTGCCGATGGAGGATATCAACCTGCATTTTACAGGGGATCTTCACGCTGTCACTTCAGCGAACAATCTGCTTGCGGCCATGATCGATAATCATCTTTTCCAGGGGAACAGCCTGCGAATCGACAAGGACCGCATCCTCTGGAAGCGTTGTCTGGATATGAATGACCGGGCGTTGCGCCAGATCACCGTCGGTGTCGGCGGGGGATCACATGGCGTCGAACGTCCTGAGGGCTTTAATATTACGGCGGCATCCGAGGTCATGGCCATTCTTTGTATGGCAAGCGGCATGGAGGATCTTAAAGCCCGTCTCGCAAGGATTGCCATCGCCTATGATCTGGACGGCAATCTCGTTACGGCAGGCCATCTCGAAGCGCAGGGAGCCATGGCTGTCCTCCTCAAGGATGCAATCTGCCCGAACTTGGTCCAGAGTCTTGAACATACTCCGGTACTCATCCACGGCGGTCCGTTTGCGAACATTTCCCACGGCTGCAACAGCATTATCGCAACAAAGATGGCTCTGAAGCTTGGGGACATCGTTGTGACGGAAGCCGGTTTCGGCGCCGATCTCGGAGCCGAGAAGTTTCTTGATATCAAGTGCCGGGCCGCAGGAATCTGGCCTGATGCGATCGTGCTTGTCGCCACGATCCGTTCCCTGAAATACAATGCCGGCATAGCCAAGGCCGACCTGTCCCTGCCGAATCCCGACGCGGTCCGTTCCGGCTTCGCGAATCTCGAAAAGCACATCGAAAACATGTCTGCCTTCGGCGTCCCCTGTATTGTCGCGGCCAACCGATTCTACACAGATACCGAAGAAGAGCTGGCGCTTCTTGAGAAGCTTTGTGCCGATAACGGCGTCCGCTTTGCCCCTGCCGAGGTTTTTGAGAAGGGCGGGAAAGGCGGCGAACAGCTTGCTACCGCTGTCCTGACGGCAATGGAGAGCGGCTCGGATAAGACTCCGCATTTTATGTACGAGCTGACAGATTCTATCGAAAGCAAGATCAAATCCCTGGCAACCAGGCTTTACGGAGCATCCTCCGTGACGATCCTGCCGGAGGCTGCCGAGAAGATCCGCTCGTTTACCGGTATGGGATTCGGCGATCTCCCGATCTGTGTCGCGAAGACGCAGTATTCTCTATCCGATGACCAGAAGCTGCTGGGACGTCCCCGTGACTTCACTCTTACCGTGCGCGACGTCCGTCTGTCGTTCGGCGCCGGTTATCTTGTTGTTCTCACGGGCGCTATTATGACAATGCCGGGGCTTTCCGCGCGACCGGCAGCCGTTTCCATCAGCATCGACGAGAACGGCATCATTGAAGGGCTGTTCTAAGCCACCACCGAAAGGAACCCTGTTTCCATGAAAAATCCCGTAACCTTTTCCGTATATGAAGCCAGATCTGTCCAGAAAAAGCGCCAGCTCCGACAGATTCTTTTGCTTTCTGTCTGTATCGTTCTTCTTTTTGGCGGCATTTTCTTTCTCTATGTTCTGAAAATGAAGGAAAATATCGACAACGCCTTTCCTTCAGGCGTGACTGTCTCTTCCTTTGTCCCCCCTGATATATCAGACACGAGCGAGCCGCTGCTGCAAACAACCGCTGAAGAGACTTCGGACACGTTCCCTGAAACGCAGGAAGCATCTTCCGAAGCAACGGACACTTCAGAGGAATCCTCCGGATCACAAACCTCTGAAACAGGCGCCGAAACAGACGCAACCGGTACGTCGGAAACAACAGAAGCCGTCAAGCCGGTCTTTGTTCCATCAGGGGATTTCTTCATTCCGGACAGGACCGACTTACAGACAGTATCTCACAAGACAAGAGACGCGGCTTTTCACGAATTACAGAAGCAGATCCAGAAATCAATCGAGAGCTACACGGACGCCCGAGTCAGCTTCTATTATATAAATCTAGAAAATAATGAGGCCTTCGGATTTAATGATATGGAACCCTTTGTTCCGGCCGGAGCTTTTGCCCTCCCCGTCAACCTCTGCCTGTATCGGACGTATGAGCAAGGGTCCGTACTCCCGACAGAGCTTCTGCCCTATCTTGCCGAGGATGGTTCCTTTCCGGACAGCACCATACCCAAGGTAGATCCCTACGACCTTCGCACACTCTCCTACCTTTCTCTTTGTTCGAACGATAGTATCGCGTTAAACATGCTGGTCCGGCGACAGGGCGGTATCGATTTGCTCAATGAGCAGATCCGTTTGATTTCCAGTGTCGTAGACTTCCGTTCTCCTGTAAGCTATGAAGATTACAGCGGCAAGTCCTTAGAAGGGAAGAATCGCTCTAGTGCGCAAGATCTTGCCAATTTCATGGAATCCTTCTACCTGTCCTATATGTCAGATCCGGATTTGTACCAATCCATGTTCAATGACCTTTCCCGCAGCCCTTCAAACTGGGGCATCGGATCCGCCTATCCGTCTGATGTCATGCTGTGTCACCAGACGGGTTCCGCATCCGATTTCCATTCCGAGTCGGATGTTGCCCTGGTATTGGCGCAGGAGCGCTATGTTGTCGCCGTTATGGTCGAATGCGAAGATCAGGACCGGGCGAGAAAAATCCAAGGCGATCTTGGACAGTACGTCTATCAATTCATTACCTTTTGCTACGCAGAAATCCCCTCCCCGTCCATAACGTTTCCCGATCCTTAAGTATTTTCGCACAAGCGGATTCAGGTCCCGCATTTTCCCTTTTCTTGGTCTGTCACATGTGGTATAATCAATTAGCATTTCAAACATACCGTCTGGTCTACAGTTGGCGGCGGGTCCCGTGCGATGTGACCCGTGAACCCTGTCAGGTCCGGAAGGAAGCAGCAGTAAGCGGATCATCACAAGTGCCGCGGGGAAGCCTGTCCCAACTGTAGTCCAGACGGATTGTTATTCAAAGGAGCCTTTCCCTTCCAAGGAGAGGCTCATTTTTCAAAGGAGGCCGGTTGATATGGGACACGTAGCACTGTACCGGCGATTTCGCCCTTCCACCTTTGATGAGGTTGTCGAGCAGAAGCATGCTGTTGCCGCCCTCCGTCAGGCTGTGATTTCGGGGGCAATTGCGCATGCTTATCTGTTTTCGGGTACCCGGGGCACCGGCAAGACTTCCATTGCAAAGATTTTTTCGAGGGCTGTGAATTGTCTTTCTCCTCGGAACGGCAATCCCTGCAACGAGTGCGAGATTTGCCGGGGTATCCTGGATGGCACGCTTATGGATGTCATCGAAATGGACGCCGCGTCGAACAACAGTGTCGATAATATTCGTCGTGTATGTGATGAGGTCATGTTTCTTCCTTCGCGTGCGAAATTTAAAGTCTATATCATCGACGAGGTTCATATGCTTTCCGGCGGTGCATTCAATGCACTTCTGAAAACGCTTGAGGAACCGCCGGCGCACGCGATCTTTATCCTGGCGACGACCGAACCGCATCGGATCCCGGCAACGATCATATCGCGATGCCAGCGTTACGATTTCAGACGGATTCCGACGGAGAGTATGATTGAGCGCCTTCAAGAAATCGCGGATGTACAACACGTCTCGATTGAACCTGATGCACTTGCCGCAATAGCGAATCTTTCTGACGGTGCCATGCGTGATGCAATCAGTCTACTCGACCAGGTTTCAACCGGAACAACAGCCACGATCGTCCGTGATGATATCCTGAAGATTACCGGCGTGGTTGACGATACGTTTCTATATCAGATGGCCGAGGCCATTCTATCGGATGACGCTGTGTCCATTATTTCTTTGACAGAACAGCTGGTCATGGACGGCAGAGATATCATTCGTTTCACACTGGACCTTGCTCATTATTTTCGGGACGTACTCGTCGTCAAGCTCGCGCCGTCCGAAACACAGCTCATCCGGGCAAGCTCGTCCGCAGTTGGTCAAATGCGGCAAATCGGCGATCGTGTCAGCGAGAGAAGCCTGACGGACGTGATTACACGTCTTTCTTCCTTGATCTCCGAGCTGAAATGGTCCCCGGAGATGCGGACATCCTTTGAAATTGCTTTACTGAGCTTTGGTTTTTCGACGGGTAGCGGCTCCGGGGCGCGACCTTCAACTGTGGCTCTCTCCGGAAAAGGAACGATTTTTCCAGCACCGCCTGCCCGCAATTCCGTGCAAGCGCCGCGTATTGTACCCGACATCAAATCGAGTCCCGTTACGGCCGCATCGGAGCCGTCTGTATCCG
>CAZOFY010000017.1:0-22232 GCA_964579245.1 uncultured Mageeibacillus sp. | reverse complement strand
ATCCGGGGTGATATCCGTGCCGACATCCTCGACAGCAGGGCAGGCAATGCCGGCGTCCACTGTGGAAACGTCTGTGAACACTCTTCTGACAGCGAACGATACTGCACCAGCTGCTGTGAACGTAACGCTGGGCATAAAGACTGCGGACCCTATGATGAAGACAACCGACTCCGCGGGAGTTGTACCGGGATATATGGCCCCGCCCCCCTTCGAACCGGTTCTTGAATCAGCCCGATTACAAGATCCCCCTGCGGAGCAGATGCCGGTCAAGGCCGCTCATGAGACCCTCGGCGGGGAGATAGGTTCCCTCGATCCATCAAGCACAATCAGTGAAGATGAGCGAAATCAGTATCCCGAACCTCCTGAGTCCGGTGACTATCCGGAGCCACCTGAGCTCGGTGACTATACGGAGCCGCCTTTGCTTTCCGATATCCCACTGTCGTCGGATCCATCCGACCGGTCCGAGCCATCCGGGCATTCCGAGCTCCCCGGACAGACGTCCCTTTTCGGTTTCCCCGAAGTTCATGAGTCGGTCGAGAGCCCCTTCCCTGGAGATTCGCAGAAGGACCCGCCTCTGGCAGGGGTTTCCGAGGAGTCTTCCGCTCTTCCTTTGTCTGAGCTCTGGGACGTTTTGATGCACCGATGGATGGACAGTATGTTTACGGATGTCCTGCAACTCAAGAATGCCTCGATCCAGTTAGACGGCCAAACGTTCCGGATCTTGTTTCCGGATATGTACGGACCCTATGTCAGGAGTTTGACAGCGCGGCCTGAATATAAGACAATCATGAAAGATATCATGATGATGATAAACGGGGTCAGTAACGTCGTCGTCTGCACTGCTTCCGAAGCGTTACCGGCATCCTCCGGCGGCAAGGAAGCCGGGACGGAAGAACTGGCCGCAAGAGCAGGCTGGATTAATGAGATGATTCGCTTTGCGCAAGAAGAAGGTATTCCGGTCGAGACCTTAGATGACCTTTAATTGAAAAAGTAACATAACAGGAGGACAGGATATGGCAAAGGGTGGTTTTCGCGGCATGCCCGGTATGGGCGGAGGAAATATGGGGCAGCTTCTTCAGCAAGCGCAGAAGATGCAGCGCGACATGGAGCGTGTTCAAGAGGAGATTAAGAGTTCGACTGTTGACGCTACCTCCGGCGGCGGAGTCGTGGCAGTCACCATTAATGGTGCGCACGAAATGGTCTCTCTCAAGATTGATCCGAAGGCTGTCGATCCAGAGGATGTTGAAATGTTGCAGGATTTGATCGTTGCCGCGTATAACGAAGCGTCGCGGAAGCTCGAAGAATTCTCATCATCGAAGATGGGTGAAGTAACCGGCGGAGCTAAGCTGCCGTTCTGATTAACGAGGGCTTTTCATGGCACGATATTCTCCGTCCGTTGCAAAGTTGATTTCAGAGCTCGGCAAGTTGCCGGGAATCGGACACAAATCGGCGCAACGACTTGCTTTTCATATTCTGTCGCTGCCTCTCGAGCAGGTGGCTGAGCTTTCGACCGCATTGCTTTCGGCGCGCGAGTCGACTAGGCTGTGCTCGGTTTGTCAGAATTTTACAGATAAGGATCCATGTGATATTTGTTCGGACAATCACCGTGATCATTCGACGATCTGCGTTGTTGAGAATCCTCGCGATGTAGCTACGATGGAGAGGATGCGTGATTATCAAGGAATTTATCACGTGTTGCATGGCGTCTACTCCCCCATGCAGGGTGTCAGCCTTGAGCAGATCAAGCTGAAAGAACTGATTACTCGCTTACAATCCCATCCGGATGTTAAGGAGATCATTATCGCTACGAACCAGACTGCCGAGGGCGAAGCCACAGCCATGTATATATCACGGCTCGTGAAGCCTTCCGGTATCCGGGTCACACGAATCGCATCCGGTCTGCCTATGGGATCTGATCTTGAATTTGCCGATGACGTAACCCTGTCAAAAGCTATGCGGGGCCGTCACGAGTTCTGATTCAGTCCTGTTCTGTATCGTAAATGATCTCGCCGACCTTCACCATGCCAAGCTCATCTCTGGCCACTTCCTCAACAAAATCGTCACTTCCGACCTTGTTTGCCAGAGCTTGCGCATTCTCATTCTCAGCGACCGCTTGTGCGTACTCCTCGGCCAATTCCTCAGCCCTGGCCTTCACTCTTTCCTCGACGGCGTTCTGCCGGATCAGCATCGTTGCCCCAACAGCAAAAAGAATCAGAATAAACAGAATAATAATCACACCGGCGGGCGATGCGCCCTCGGTTCTCCTTGTTTTTCTTCTTTCCGCTTTCACTGGTTTCTGCTGCTTTGTCATAACGTTCCTTTTCGAGATAAAATCTAAGTCTTATTTTATCCGAGCGCGGCCGAAAGATTCAAGCGCTGTCTCATCTCATTTTAACGAACCGGACCCGATTTGTTCGGTTTTCCATCAGTTGTAAACTGTTCGTAACGAAGGAGTAATGCGGCTCCGGTTCTCGTTAACGATTGGATATCTTGTGTCAGTCCGCATCGGACAGGATCTCGTACATGGACGAGGCACTGTCCTTTCGTACCGTTTCTTTGATGTCCAACACGCGGATCCTGGTCGCGCCGGTTCCGAAGGCGATCTCCAGAATATCTCCGACTTTTATCTCGGTACCCGGCTTGGCCGGCTTGCCGTTCACAGCGACCCGGCCTGCCGAGCAAACCTCGTTCGCTACAGTCCTTCGCTTGATAACACGGGAAACCTTCAAAAACTTATCTACTCTCATCCTTGATCTCCGTTCTGTTCCTTTTCCTTAACGGCATCCCACAAAGCGTCCATCTCCGACAGATCCATTCCCGATAACTCTTTGCCGGAACCTCTTGCGAGCTCCTCGACCGATGTGAATCTGCGTGTAAATTTCCGATTGGAGCGGGTCAGAGCAACTTCCGGATCAATTCCGAGAAGCCGGGCATAATTCACAGCGGCAAAAAGAAAATCTCCGACCTCTTCTTCAATATCCGCATAAGCCGCCGGTGACTTTTCCCAATTGACCTTTTCGTATGGAGGAAGACCCGCGTCAGATAATGCCTGGGCGATTTCCTCCCTTTCTTCTTTCAGCTTATCAAGTGCGCCCTCAGCATCCGGCCAGTCGAAGCCGACCTTGGCCGCACGCTTCTGCAGCTTCTCGGCGCGCATAAGTGCGGGAAGCCCTTCAGGAATATCGGCCAGCATTTCTGATACCAGGCGATGCCCCTTCTCCTTTTGCTTGTTTCTGTCCCAAACAGAAAGGACGGCCTCAGGTGTATCAGCGGAATCCGTGCCAAACACGTGAGAATGACGGGAGATCAGCTTGCGGGAGATGTGATCCGTAATATCTGAGAAGGAGAATTCCTGATCCCGCTCAGCCAGGGCGGCGTGAAAGACGACCTGAAGCAATACATCTCCCAATTCGTCAGCCAAGCGCTCCGGCACCCCGGAATCTATGGCATCCACGACCTCGTAGGCTTCTTCGATCATATTCTTTCTCAGAGACTCGTGCGTCTGGACACGGTCCCAGGGACAGCCATCGGGAGCAAGCAGCCGGCGAATGACTGCAAGAAGATCTTCCATTTCATACTTTATATCGCCTTGTTCGATAAGGGAGAACTTTGTCATATTCATCTCCTGACGAGTCGTATTGTGATCCTTCAGATCATCTTGATCTGAAAGCGATCAAAACCGACTTTTTCCGTGTATTGATCACTGAAAAAGAGCGTTTGACGAAAAGCGGCAAACTCATGTGTATTCTTAGATAGCCACAGTGGTATCGGAATCTCAAGCTCGTGACAGAGATCGATCAGGCACAGCTCAAGTTCTTTGACAAATGACAGTGACGGATCATTGCGAATGATTTGCGCCTGTCGAATCAGAATACTCCCTTTAAACAGTTTGCCTTCGAGCTTCACTAAGCCAGCCTCATTTCTCGAATGGTAACCGTTACGGCAGCTTAAACGGTGTAAATTTGCGGCAGCGCGCCTCAAAATATCCGATTACCATTCACATTTTATTCATTGTATTTGCACTCGTCGGAAACAATTGCTTGCTAAGATGTAGTTGTCTCCCAAAGAGAGACGCTCCTTACTTCATAACACCCTCCTTTAAGATACCGGCGCCCCCCGTCGGTATCTCTTTTTTAGGGCTTTCCGTGCACCAATATTATACTGCATATTCACGAATTTCTATGCTATACTTTTTTCAGGTCCTTTGAGAAAATCAACACCGCTGGGAAAGGGGTAATTGTCCATTGGTAACGCAGGATAGCTCCCTTAACATACATCCGTCTGCTCCAAAGGAGACTCTCTGGCAGCGGTATCCGGTTCGTTATCGTGATCCTGCCCGTATTCCCGTGCAGCTGATCATTACCGGCAATCGGCTTGTAATCCGTTTTTTTGTTAAATATTCGCCGAATATGTATAATCAATGCCCCGGAACAAATCTCACATATGCCGATGTCTGCGAGTCCGGCATCCGGAAGAACTGGAGCGGACGTTACCCTTTTTACTGGCTGGCTGACGACGGCTTTGAGCGGGCACATGCACGCATGAGCGCCCGTGTGCTTCAGCAGACACCAGATCCGAATGATCTTGATCTTGCACTGGGGATTCCGGCTGTCCGTGTATCCGTTGAGTTTATTCGTTCTGATAACTACCGCGAGATGAAGAAGTATCCGGACCAGCGCGTTGTACCGATCCGCTTGTCGAACGGATATATCCTCCCGGCTCATGTCAGCAGTCCATTCTGGCGATGGGGATGGGGGTTTTTCCGTAATTTCCAGCTTGAGGCCACGTCTCTTAACTGGACAAGGAGCGAGCCCGGACGTGTGACATTGCAGAAGACGGCAGACCGTTACTCCTTCGAGCAGATTGCCGCGCATGAAATCGGACATGTGCTGGGCCTCGGAGATGCATATGGAGCAAACTACCGCTTTTTTTATGAGGCTCCGGGTACCGGTGACTACATGATGTGTCACAACAGAAGAGTCCAGGCTGAGGAGTTAGAGAAGGTTTTCCTTGCTCACTTGACCAATCGCATGCAATACTTCCCTCGCAAGTTCAGTCTGAGCACCCTCTTCACCGGAATGAAGAGGACCATCATGTTGCAGTTTCACATCGCGCCCAGGAAAACAAAGAGTTGAGGATTTCAATTTATTTTGGTCTTCTGTAAACATTTAAGGGCTCAATATGCAAGCACACTGCACGATGCGGCGAATTCTCAAGAAATATTGTTTGTGAATTTTGTATATATTTGTTCATTTCTAAATCTCTTTGATATTGTATGAGACAGCTTTTCGTTGTAGAATGTGTTTAGATGTCCTAAAGAAAGTGCAACTGCCTTTGATTTCTTTAAATGCTTGGCAGTGCCGAGGAGGAGGTTCTTATGAAGAAGTGTCCTGATTGCGGGATGGTTATTGCGAACCAAGCCATCCGTTGTCCCAAATGCAAGTATGATTTTACAGACGGCCAGGGCCAGGTTGCCGGAGCTGCTCCAGCCGCCGCGAAGGCTGCTTCTGCATCGAATATGCCGATGATTGTCGTGAATAAAGATAATGTCGACGAGCTCTATGCTGACCTCAAGTCCAAGATCATTAAGCGCAAGACTGAATTTGATCACTTCATTGATTTCCTAGAGAACCGCACCTCTTGGATGACTGCTCCGGCAAACATCGAGGGACCTCTCGCCCATGAGAAGGGACTGTTGATTCATTCCGTCGGAGTGGCCAAACAGCTTCTGCGTATCAAGGATACCTTGATGCCTCAGCTCGATGACGAGTCAGCTATCATTGTTGCTCTTTTCCACGATGTCGGCAAGGTCGGCGTCGAGGGTAAGCCTCTGTTCCTTGTCGAAGAGAAGGTAACAACCTCTGCTCTCGGCTTGGGTCTTGGCCGCAACATCACCTCCTCCTCTTATGTTGTAAACCCGAAGCTCGTTCCGATGAGCGTCGGAGTGAGAAGCCTCTTCCTTGTCTCTCAGTACATGCTTCTGTCGGACGACGAAGCTCAGGCGATCTGTTATCAGGAGAGCGGATATGATATCAACGGCAAAGAGATGCCTCTGGCGATGATTCTTGATGTTGCGAACAAGTGGCAGACGAAGATTTACGAGAACGACGAGTTGGTTCGTCAGTACAGCTTCACAGTCATTCACGGCAACAACTAATTTTTAGTCCTGATTTTTCGAGAATATCCGCACGAAAATCGTGCGGATATTTTTTTCGGTATCATAACAAGCCGTCAAACGAATCGTTTACTATAGTTCTATAACCCTTGTTACTTGCCAGCTCTATTGTCGCTGGCTTTTCCATACTCGTCCAAGCTTCCGGTTGGGCATTTGTGGTATTATGTCCTTCTTTCGTGATGCAATACTACAGCAATTGCCAGTTGGGCACGTCCATTGAATTTGTGCTTGCAGCGCCTTCCTGCTTGGTGTAATACTGCTCTGCGCGAGTCCCTTGAAGGAACTCTTGTATTCCTTGCGGCCCGCAAAAGGATTTTCTTTCTCTTTTAGAAGGTGTTGAATGAATGGACGACGAAAATGATGTGCTCCAGCGAAGAGAAGCTTAGGGGGCATCACATAGTTATACATTCCAGAAACCTGATAATAGACTTCTTGTATGGTGTTTATTGACAATAAATGGTATGTTATCGCGCTTCTTCACACTCTAATACATACCAAATGGCAGATTTCGGAGAATCTTGATGGTAATCATTGCGCAGAAATAACGTGGCTTCATACTCCAATAGTAGGTTGATCAACGAGAAAAAACGGGTTTAGGATCCATTTCCAATGACTAGAGGAGTAAACACCTCTACTTTATTACGAAGGGTGGTTTTTTGGTATAACCTCTTGCCCTCCACCCGCATAGCTGGTGGTTATTTTCTCGCTCGTTGGCGCGAAACGGGCTTAATTCAACAGTAAGAAGCCGCCCGATTCTTCCGAGAAGAACATCGGGCGGCTCTTTGTCAGACTATTTCATCGTTGCAGCTGGTATGTATTACCTGTTATCGCGGCGCAGTGTCTTAAATGTATTGTCAAGACGGTTCGGGTCAACACTGTTTCCGTCCAGCGTAAGGTAAACACCTTCTCCCGGATGGTTCTCTTTTAGTCGGATTGTCGTCACCTTGATAAATGCGTCCATCTTCGATTGAATCAGGCGGCCGTTTATCTCCGAATATAGTTCAGAAGAACCATTCTCCTTGCAGCGGTCACAGGTGCAAACAGTGAACTCGTGTGTCACATATGCCGAATCATCAAGCGGCCGGATTGCTCCGCATACGCCGTCTCCGCCATGTACCGTATAGCTCGTATGCAGAAGCTTATGTGCCAGATGGGAGTTCGGCTCTTTGTAGAAATCACGATACAGACGAAGGATATCCGGATTCTCCTGAGATTTCCGGTACGTTGACGTCTTATCAATGTTGACCAAGACCTGCTGACGTTGCGTCATGGCGCCGAGTTTCTCAGGTACAGGGTGTCCGGCTCCATTGATGCAACCGCCCGGGCAGGCCATGACTTCAATCAGGTCATAGCCAACATCGATTCCGGCAACGATTCTCTTGATGATCGGTTCTGCATTCTTCAGTCCGCTGATTACAGCAACACGCACCTTCTTGCCGCCGGCTTCGACCGTTGATTCCTTGAGTCCCTCAAATCCGCGAATGTCTTCAAAGTCGAGGTGCTCCGTCATCGGCTCTCCTGTCAGCTTCTCAACAGCCATTCTCAGCGCAGCCTCGGCCACACCGCCGGATGCGCCGAACAAGACGCCGGCACCGGAAACCTGCTTGTAGGGCTCATCGAACTCGGCCGGTTCGATGTCTTCGATGCGGCGTAATTTGACCATTTCAAGAAGCTCTGTTGTCGTCAGAACTGCATCAACGTCGCGAATTCCGCCCTCCGCAAACTCCGGTCTGGCCGCCTCGTGCTTTTTCGCGATACACGGGACGATTGATACGACAAACAAATCCTCTTTGTTCAGTCCCGCAAGCTGCGCATAATGATTCTTGACTGTCGCACCCATCATCATTTGCGGGGACTTGCAGGTAGACAGGTACGGGATCAGCTCGGGATAGCGGCGCTCGACGAAATTAACCCAACCGGGGCAGCAGGATGTAAACTGAGGCATAACCCCCTGTTTATCAACGCGCGTAAGGAATTCGGTCGTTTCCTCCAAAATAGTCAGATCGGCGGCAAAGGAGAAGTCAAATACCTTGTCAAATCCGACGCTCTTAAGCATACCTGCCATGAATCCGGATGCATCCTCAAATGGAATCCCATAGTGCGAGGAAATAACACTTCGGACAGCCGGAGCAACAAAACCGACAACCGTCTTTTTCTTGTCGTTCAGAGCACGGAACACGGTGCTTCTCTCCCGATAAAAATTCAGGGCACCGCAAGGGCAGGCATTCACGCATTGGCCACAGCTGACGCAATCCGTATCCTTCAAAGGCTTTCCGCTCTTTGTCCCGACAAGCTGGCGGCCGTTTTTCATATAGAACGTGAGGACGTCAGGACCTTCGATCTCCGCACAGGCCGCAATGCAGCGTCCGCACGATATACATTTGTTCTGATCACGAATAATGAACGGATGGTCATTTACGATGGGGAAAAAGGGCCTTTCATGAACCGGGTCCTGATATTCGATATGATGATCACTTGCCTCATTTCGGAGGTCACATGTATATCGCTCTCCACAGCCGCAACGCAAACATCTGCGAGCCTCATTTCGTGCCTTGTCTTCGGACAAGCCAAGCTCGACCTCATTGAAATTCTGATGACGTGCCTCAATCTCGATTGCCGGCATCACGGCACGGGGGAATTTCGGGTATGCTTCAAACTCCCACTTCGGAAGATCCTCCATGGAACCGCGGCTGCAGCTGTAATCCGTCTGGCTCTCATGGACATATCCCTTGTCTAAATAACAGTCAATGGCCTCCGCCGCACGCCGACCGGCTGCCACTGCCTGAATCACGGTGGCGGGACCGGTCACGCAGTCTCCGCCGGCAAAGATATTGGTCTCGGAAGTCTGTGACGTCTTTCCGTTGATCTCGATGTCTCCCCACTTGTTCAGCTTAACCGGAAGGTCATTGTATAAAAACTGCGTATTTGTGCTCTGTCCGATTGCTCCGATGATCAGGTCCGCGTCGATGGCAACGTCCGTGCCCTCGACCGGCACCGGTCTTCGACGTCCGGAGCGGTCGGGCTGTCCTAGCATCATCTCGATGCAATGAAGCTTCTTCCTGCCGGCCTCATCCGTCGTTATTTTTATGGGAGCCATCAAAAACAGCATCTCCACGCCCTCTTCGATTGCTTCCTCAATCTCATACGGCTCTGCAGGCATTTCGGCCTTCGTACGACGGTAAATCAGCTTTACTTGCTTCGCTCCCTTGCGCAAAGCGGTCCTTGCGCAGTCAATGGCCGTATTGCCGCCGCCGATAACGATCACTGTGTCACCGATATGGATGTCATCGCCCTTTGTAACTTGTTCAAGATATTGGATGCCCAGCTTAACGCCGGGCAGGTTCTCGCCCTCGATCTGCATTGGTGTCGCGCGCCAGGATCCGATTGCCAGATAAACAGCATCGAAATCCTTCTGCAGATCCTCCAGATGAATATGCGTTCCCAATGCTTTTCCCGTCATGATTTTGACGCCCAATGACTTGATGGTATCGATTTCGTTATCCATCGTGGCCTTGGGTAGGCGATACTCCGGAATGCCGTACCGCATCATTCCGCCGGCCGCATGCTGGCGCTCAAAAACAGTGACATCATGTCCGTTTATCGCACTGTAATAGGCCGTACTCAGTCCGGAAGGACCCGCGCCAACAACAGCAATCCTCTTCCCTGTTGAGTCCTTCTTCTTGGGAATCCATGGGGTCTCTCTCGACATGTCCCAATCTGCCGCAAAACGCTTGACGTAATTGATGGCAATCGGCTCATCCACAAGGCCTCTGCGGCACTGTGCCTCACAGGGGTGCGGGCAGACACGTCCGCACGCCACGGGAAAAGGATTTCTATCTTTGATGATGCGAAGCGCTGTCTCAAAATTACCGTTCTTGACGGCGGAAAGGTAAGCCTGAATATCGATGTTTGCCGGACAGGTCTGTACGCAGGGTGCCACACAATCCGCGTTATGATCCGACAACAGTTGCTCAAGGCGGATCTTTCGGTAGCTCTGCAACTTCGGACTGTTCGTGGTGATATGCATGCCCTCTTGTATGGGCGTCTGACAAGCCTTCACATCCCTTTCACCATTCGGCCCGAGCTCGACAACGCATAATCCGCAGTTTCCATTGGAGCGCTCAAGCCGGATGTCATAGCACAGATGCGGTATATGAATATTCTCCTGGATCAGTGACTGAAGGATCGTCAAATTATCATAAACCTCCAACTCACGACCGTTTACTGTGACCTTAATCCTCTTATTATCTGACAATTCTTTCATAAAGGCACCCTTGTCCCTTTCCTATTCCTTTTAGAGGAAAACATCGCGTCTCCTATCATTTATGGACCGCCAAAAATTATACACGAAAATCCCAATTTCTCCAATTCGATTTGCGAGTTTTTTTGCATTACCACTATATTATGCTCTTTTCTTTCACAATTGAAAAATCGCCCCTTATGAAAAAAGGACGATTCTCTTTGATTTATTATAATAATTCTTCACGAATTCGGGATCGTCTTAGAAAGATTCCTCCACGAGAAGCCGTAAAAACGCAGAGACGACTTGAGGATCGAATTGTGATCCGCTGTTTCTTCTGATTTCCTCCAATGCCAAGCGCGGTTCCATCGCTTTTCGATAGACGCGGTCCTGCGTCATCGCGTCATAAGCATCCGCTACTGCCAGGATCCTCGATGCAAGCGGGATATCATTCCCTGCAATCCCCCGCGGATAGCCTGTACCATCCCATCTCTCATGGTGCGCCAGAATGGCATCTGCGATCGGCATCAACTCCGGCGAAGATATCGCGATCCGATATCCGATCTCCGAATGGCGTTTCATCATAATCCATTCTTCATCCGTGAGCCGTCCGGGCTTATTTAGAATTTGATCAGGCACACCAATCTTCCCTATGTCGTGCAGTGTCGAGAACAGCTCAAGCTCGTTCAGATCCATCTGCTGAAGATTCAGGATGCTGCCCATACTCTTCGTGAGCTTGATGAGTCGTTCCGCATGTTGATCTGTCTCCTCGCTCCTTGCGTTCATCGTGCTCTTGATTGACTTCACGATGGCACTATGATAGCTCTTTCTTTCCAGCAGCTTCTTCTTGCCCAGGAAATCGCCGGCAAGTTTGAACGTAGAGTCGATAAGAATATCCGGAAGATCCTTCACGGCATACCCGATCGACAGATTAATTCCCAAAAGATCATTATTGACGCTCTTGTTATAAACGGCAAACGACTCGCGGATCTGTCGGACGCGTTCATCCGCTTCCTTCTGATCCGTATTCGGCATCAGAATGCCAAATTCATCTCCGCCGGTCCTTCCGATCACGTCGTTCGGACCGCAGCCGGCACGTAAGATTTCTGCCGTCTTCTTGATTAACTCGTCACCGGTCTTCTCTCCCAGGGCATCATTAATCATCTTCAGACCATTTATATCCCCAATAATCACTGCCAAAGGCAGGCTCTCGATGCGATCCAGTCGCTTACGCTCTACTTCAAAGTGCACACGATTATACAGGCCTGTAAGAGAATCATGTCTCAGCAAATATTGGACCTTCTGTTCATGGTCTTTCTGTTCCGTAATATCAAGAACGATTCCGTCGACCGACTGCAATTCACCATTTTCCCCATAAAACGCGATTGCCTTCTCCCGCATCCACCGGATTTCTCCCTGCGTGCTTAGGATCGGATACTCCGCTAGAAATTTACCTTCTTTTCGAATAGACGATCCCCACGAGTGCATTAATTTGTCACGATAATCGGGAAGAACCCTGTCATAGAAGTGCCTCTGTCTGTCCGCGATGATATCTTCCGGAAGAACACCCAGTAACTTGACGCTTCCTTCCGAGACAAATTCAAGTGTCCACTCTCCATCGTTGATACAGCGATAGGAAAGCCCCGGAAGATGCAACAGCAGTTCGCGGTAGGTCCTCTGATGGAAGTCGCTCAGCCTCAGCGCGTTCTTCTGCTTCGAAATATCACGAAAAATCACAGCGACACCGTCGCTACAGGGGATAATTTGATTCAGAAACCAGCGATCGATATGCGGGTAATATTCCTCTACATCGAGTTGCTTCTTCTCCGTCCTTGCCCGCTCATATGCGGGCAGAAACGCGGGACCATTCCCCTCGGACGTACAAGTCCAGATATCCTTGCCGATCACACTCGATTCACTGAATCGAAAATATGTCCGGACAGCTTGATTGGTGTATCGATAATTCCATTCATTGTCGAAAAAAGCAAGCCCATCCGGCATCACATCCGCTAGGCCGTTCAACGCAGTCTGCAGATCGGTCTGATTCTTCATATGTCCCCCGTGCTTGATTCTCCAAAAACAGTCCCCGTAATCATAACACTTCCATACAGATTAAATCAATGTTAAAGCTCCGACGTGGTATAATGACAATATAATAAATATCAAAATTTTGCAAACACTTCATATTCATCATTGGTGGGGAAGCGAATGAATCGAGCGGAGATTCTTATCGTCGATGACGAACCGATTAATTTGACCGTTCTGCGCAATCTGCTCTCACAGCATTACGTTGTCCGGGCGTGCAAATCCGGCATGGACGCTCTGTCCCTTTTGGATACCGGCAGAAAGCCGGATCTGATCCTTCTGGATATCGTCATGCCGGACTTAAGCGGATACGATACATTGCTTCGCTTACAGGAGAACAGAGAGAATCGCGAAATACCGGTCATTTTTATTTCCGCGTTAGACAGCGTTGATGACGAAGAAAAAGGATTTCATCTTGGTGCCGTCGATTATATCTCGAAGCCCTTCCGGCCTGCCATCGTCCTTGAGCGCATTCGCGTCCACTTGGAACTCAAGAAAATCCGTGATCAGCTGAAGGTCCGTAACGAGAAGCTTGAGAGCGAGGTCTATCGTCGTGTCCGGGAGAACATTCTGATCCATGAGGCGACACTGAATATGGTCACCCAACTTGTCGAGACAAGAGACGGAGAGACAAAGAATCATATCATTTGTACGAAGTCTTATGTGGAAATCCTGGCCAGGCGGCTCAAACAGAACCCGAAATACGAGAATTATCTAACCGAGGAATGCATTATGAATATATCGAATGCCTCCTCTCTTCATGATATCGGCAAAATCGGCATCCCGGATTCCATCCTCCTGAAGCCCGGCGCTCTCTCCGCGGACGAGTACACCATAATGAAGAACCATTGTAAGATCGGCGCGGAAGCAATCCACAGCGTCGTAGAGAAGACCCACCTTTCCGGGACTTCTGCCGAAGGCGTACAACATGTCATTCCTGAGGATTTTTTCGAGGAAGCCGAGAATATTGCCTATTATCATCACGAGCATTGGGACGGAAACGGATACCCGACGGGCCTCGCCGGAGAGCAGATACCACTCGCGGCACGTATCATGGCCTTGGTGGATGTTTTTGATGCATTGACGACCCGTCGGGTATACAAGGAAGCATGGCCGATCGCAGGGGCCGTTGATTATATTTTGTCAGAGAGAGAGAAATACTTCTGTCCGGATATTGTAGACGCTTTTATCACCGAACTTCCCGCCTTTCAATACACGCACAGAAAACTTGATGATGCGAAAGGAAAGAATCCCGATGGCCAAGCGTAAATCACAACCGAATCCGGATATGGCAAAGGTCGATATGGCAGCGCAGGAGAGCAACCCGGGCGAGACAGTCATGGATACGGAGTATTCTGATGTCAAGAGCGAGCTGGAAAAAAGCGAAGTAAGATACCGGATGCTTCTGGATAACGCACCGTTTCCAATTTTTATCACCCGACTGGCAGACGGGGCGTTTTTGTATGACAACAAGAGAGCTCAGTATGAGTTCGGGCACCACGGAAAATCCGTTGTCGGTCAGAAAGCGATTTCGTTCTATGTGAATCCTGAAGATCGTTCCCGTTTTATATCGATTTTTCGGGAAAAAGGCGAAGTAATCGATTATGAGCTGCAGCTTTTCGATTATGACAGGAATCCATATTGGGCCTTGATGTCAGGGATCGGCGTCGAATTCATCGGAGAACCCGCTCTGATGGTGTCAGTGAACAATATCAACGAGCGAAAAATTGCCGAAATGAACCTTCTGAAGGAGCATGAAGTGATCAGTTCGAGGTATGCCAAGCAAAATGCGTCTCCGCTGATTTACAGCATGTCAGATGACTCGTTCCGCCCGACGGATGAATTGATCCAGGCCTCAATCAATGCGGCTGCTTTGAGTTTCTCTGATCGCGATCCGCTTCATATCCATGTCGAATTCGACAGCAATACCTTCGATTCGTCCTTCCCGGGGGAAGGATCGGTCTATGAGTCAGACCCACCGCGCTCCCTCGCCCTCTCCGCCCTTACGACGTTTGGTAAAACAATCTCTCTCACTTGTACGTTTTATCGCTTCAACGAAGAGACGTTGCCCGGAGTCACCGCCGAAGAAGAGAAGCTTCTGACGGAATCTGTTCTGTCGCGTTTGACTGACATCATAAACCGCCGGCATGCGGATGAGCTTTTGCTCGAGCAGGACGATTTCCTCCGTCTGATGCTTTCGCAGACAACATTCGGCATCGTACTGATCGACCCTGACACATTGAAGTTCAAGAGCTCAAATGAGATTGCCTATAAGAGTCTTGGCTATACACAGGAAGAATTTACCGAGCTTTGTGTTTGTGATATTGAGAAGGCATGTACTCCCGATCACGTCCGGGAGGTGTTTGCTCGCGTCTCAGCCGGCGAGATCATTCAGCGGGAATCTATTCATATGGACAAGTTCGGCGGTGAGCACGAAGTATTGGTGCATATGTATCCTTTGAGGCTGAAGGGGAAAAACTATTACTGTCTGTATTGGCGCGACATCTCGGAAGAAAAACGCAAGGAAGAGGAACAGCAGAAGAAAACAGACAAACTTCTTCTGTATGCACGGCTGATCCATAAAATCAGCTCTTTGCCCTCCGGTACGGACGGAGAAGTCGCCCAATACATACGTGAAGTTACCGAGATCCTGGGGAAAGAGACAGGGATCACCCGGGTATCTATTTGGATCCGGGAAAACAATGCCGAGAGCCTGACCTGTTTGAGCTCCTTCAATGCGGAGACACAAACAATTGCGCACGGAAACCAGATGAGCCGAGAGTTGTTTCTTCAAAGCTCCTCTTATATCCAGTCTGAGCGATATTTTCAATCGGACGATATTGTTAATGACCCCAGACTATCAGATGAAGTAAAGGCATTTCTCAAAGAATTCAATCTGTCTGCCATTCTTAGCACCAGTATCTTTTTTCGTGGTCATTTTCAAGGTGCCCTGGTTTTCGGATACGAAAACAACATGCATTACTGGGACTCATCGGAAATCTCTTTGTGCTGTGAGGTCGCCGACCAACTCGGCATGGCCTACCTGAATCACGAGCGGATCGAAGTCACCCGCGCCTTGCAACACAGTGAATACTTTCTGAAACGTGCTCAAGCGGTATCGAAGACCGGACATTGGTTCTATGATATCGCCGGAGACATTCTTTCCTGCTCGGATGAGACCTGGCGGATTTTCGGGCTCCCGGCCGGCAAGGTCCGTCCGTTGAGCAGCTTTCTCAAGCGGTCACACCCGGAAGACCTTCATATCATTCGAGATGCCTTCCGCGCCGCAAAAAACGGCACCCCATTCCAGTTGACACAGCGGATCGTTGTTTCCGGAGAGACTCGCTGGATCGAAATGCGTGCGGAAATCGAGTTCGATAGCGAGAACAGTCCAATCACATTTTTAGGGACCGTACAGGATATTTCCGAAAAGGTCGAAGCTTCCAACGAGCTTGACCGCTACCGGCAGCATCTCGAAGAGATGGTCAAGATTCGCACGGCAGAGCTTGAGGAGGCTTCCGAGGCGGCAAAGAATGCAAACAAAGCCAAGAGCACGTTCCTGTCAAACATGAGCCACGAGATCCGTACACCAATCAATGCGATTGTAGGTTTTGCCTATCTCTTGAGACGCGATCCCTTGACTCCGCGTCAGCTAGACGAGCTGAACAAACTATCAGCAGCCTCTGAACATCTGCTGCAGATCATCAACGATATTCTTGACCTCTCCAAGATCGAGGCCGGCAAAATAACGCTCGAGACCATCGATTTCGAGCCCGCCCGTGTTGTCGACAAGATTCTTAACATCGTACAGGAGGATGCAGTCCGGAAGAATCTTCCGATCACCGTCAGCATGCATGGGATCCCTCCGGTCCTTCGAGGTGACGGAAACCGCGTCGCACAGATCCTGATGAATCTTATGACAAATGCCGTGAAGTTTACCGGTAGCGGCGGGATTATGCTCATCGGACGAGTGATCCATGAGGACGAAGAGAAGGTCACCGTCATGTTTCGCGTACAGGATACAGGTATCGGGATTAAGAAAGATCATATGTCGAGGCTTTTCGACGAATTTGAACAAGCAACGAACGATACAACGAGAAAATATGGAGGTACCGGCCTCGGACTCCCGATTACAAAGCGCCTGACGGAGCTTATGGGGGGCGAGATCCGCGTCGAGAGCTCACCCGGAAAGGGAAGCTCCTTCGAAGTATTGATCCCGTTCCGTAAAAGCGAGCACACTACGATTCAACCGGCGGAGCTTTTCCGTCTGGATGGTACAAGGGCCCTGCTGATTGATGATTCGATAGATGAGTGTGAGATCCTGAGCACGCTTTTGGCGGATTACAACGTAAGAACCGAGCATGAGATAACGGCAGGGCGCGGCTTGAAGCGTCTTTTGACGGCTGACTTCAGCGATGACCCGTATCGATTGGTCTTTGTCGACTACCGGATGCCCGGTATGGATGGTCTGGAGCTTCTGAAAGCATTAACCGTATCGGATGTTCAGAAAATGCCGATCGTCATTATGGTTACCGCACATGCCTTCGCATTGAAGGACGATCCCCGCAGAGACGGTCTCTCCTTTACTCTTCTGAACAAACCGGTCACTCCCTCACGTCTCAAGGACGCCCTGACGACGGCACTTTCTGATCAGATGACTACGCGCCGCAGTGAAGAAATCGAGAACATCAAGCGCGAGCTGCCCTCCTATGCGCAGGCCAAGATCCTTCTTGTCGAAGATAATGCCATCAATCGCGAGGTCGCAGAGGGTTTGCTCGCATCCGTCGGATTACCTGTCGAAGTTGCTGAGAACGGCCTCATCGCCCTTGAGCTTGCAAAGAAGAAACACTACGATCTGATTCTCATGGATCTGCAGATGCCCGAAATGGACGGCTTTGACGCCACCAGACAGATTCGCCTGCTGTCTCAATACAAAGACACGCCAATCATAGCTATGACCGCCGTCGCCTTCCAGGAGGACCGGGCTCGATGTCTGAATGCGGGTATGACAGATCATCTGTCCAAGCCAGTTGATCCGGAAACTCTCTTTTCTGTTATGGCCAAGTGGCTGCCCGTAACCCAGAAGAAATCCAAGCAGGCTTCCCGCCAGAAAGTCGAGAAGAACACGGTTTCACTTCCGGGAAATCCATCGGAAATCGAAGCGAGCCTTCGTACGATCGAAGGTCTTGATCCGGCCTTCGGACTCAAGAATCTGCAAGGGAATCTTCCGTGGTATGTCAAGCTGATTGATCAGTTTACGACGAGACATCGTACCGACGCACAAGATATGCGCGATTTTCTCGAAAAAAAGGACCTTGTTTCTGTCTCAAAGGTCGCTCACAGTCTGAAGGGCACCTCCTCCACACTTGGTTTTCTGGCGATCCAGTCACAGGCTCGCGAGATCGAGGTTCTGATCGCCGGTCAGAAACCGGAAAGCGAGATTCTTGAGAAGATCCAGCTTCTGGGCAAGACGCTGACAACCGCCTCTCAAGAGATCCGCCGGATCATTTCTTCCATTCGTACCTTCTCTCCCGATTACGCCGCCGGCGGGTTTGATATCGACAAGGTTCGCGCGATTGTCGATCGGATGATTCCTCTCCTCAAGAGTCACGACATGGAGGCGAACAGCCTTTTCGACGAGAACAGAGAGCTCTTGAGTCGGGCCTTCGGTTTCCGTGTCAATGCGTTGGAGCACCATCTGCAGCTTTTCGACTACAATGATGCCTTATCCCTGCTTCTTGAGCTGACGGAACGCATGGAAGCTGCAGAGCTTAAGAAATAGAGGACACAAATGTACTACTACTCTCTCGACGAATATTTGAAACAGACGTTCGGTGCCAAGACTTACAAGCTCGCGTTGAGCTCCGGGTGCTCCTGCCCGAACCGTGACGGAACAATCGGATATCGCGGTTGTATTTTTTGCAGCGAAAAAGGCTCTGGTGACTTCGCGAGCGATGATAGGCTGTCTGTCTCGGAACAAATCGAGGAAGCAAAGCAGCGGATCGCGACAAAGGCCAACGCACACTCTTACATCGCTTATTTTCAAAGCTTTACGAATACGTACGGACCGGTCGAACGGCTGGAGCCACTTTTTCGAGAGGCACTTTCGTATCCGGAGATCGTCGCACTATCCATAGCTACCAGACCGGATTGCCTGACGGACGAAATGTATTCCGTTCTCGAAGAGCTTGCTGGAGACAAGCCTGTGTGGGTCGAGCTGGGCTTACAGACAGTAAACGCAGACACAGCCCGGCGGATTCGGCGCGGATTCGATCTTCCTTGCTTTATGGAGGCTGTGCAAAGGCTTCATTCAATCGGCGTCCTGGTCATTGTACACCTCATTCTCGGGCTTCCCGGAGAATCGCTTGAGGACATGCTGGAGTCGATTGATTTTGTCGGGAAGATAAAGGCTAACGGGGTCAAACTTCAGTTGCTTCATGTTTTGAAGGGCAGCGATCTGGCTGATTCATACCGCGATGGAGGGATTACGACACTCACTTTGGAAGAATATCTGGATATTCTCTGTGCGTGTGTCGAACGCTTGCCGCGAAGCATCCCGATCCACCGGCTCACCGGAGACGGACCAAAGGCTCTTCTGCTTTCTCCGCTGTGGAGTGCAAACAAGCGAATGGTAAGAAACACAATCGATCGGACGTTTCGCGAGCGGAATATTGAGCAGGGAAGATTCAGCTTATGATCTGAGCAAAAACGAAGTGAATGACAAAAATGCGGAGGGGGGAAAATGTGTGAATAGAAGGGATACAGAAATGGATTTTGGTCTGACGAACGACGATCTAGGCGGTGTCTTTGACAGAATAAAATTCTAATTTTTAATTTATAAAATTATCCGTTTCTGTCGAAAAGTACTTTTTTTGTGATAGAATCGTGTATCAGTATTATTTAACATGGAGGTAGTTATGTCTATTCGTATTTCTGCTCTGGTTTTGTCAGCTGTTATATTGTTCAGCCAGCCATTCCTGGCCGCCGATGAGTTTCAGATGGAGACGGATCCCACTTCGGATGAGTTACAGATGGAAACTGAGTCTTCTTCAGATGTGAACCCGTTTACCACTCAGGATGAAGAACGGCGCGTTTCTCTTGAGAAGGCGGCTTCGCCGACCTTGGATATGACCAAGGAATTCTCCATCCAGGATCCGACACCGGTCAACCTGGATACTTCTTACATTGTCAGTTTCGTGGATACCTGCTCACTTGATGATATGGCATCTATCCTGAACGGTGAAGATTTTGATCTGATTGGATATAGTGAGAACCGTAAGGTTCGTTTGACCGCCGAATCGATCGACGCCTTTTTGGCGAAGGCCGGAGCAAACGTCGAGTATTACGAGAAGGATCAGGAATTAGCGACCATTCCGGTTGCCCTGCCGAACGACGAATACTATGATTATCAGTATGCACACGACATATTAAACATTCCCGAAGCGTGGGCCTACAGCACGGGATCCAGCGATGTCATCGTCGCCGTTCTTGATACGGGAATCATGAGAGAACATGAAGACTTCGTTTCTCTCCCGATCCTGCCCGGCAAAACCTACATTGACGGAAATTCCGGATCCTGCACATATGACTGCCAGGGACATGGCACCATGGTATCCGGTGTCATCGCTGCTGTCTCAAACAACAGCATCGGTGTTTCCGGTATCTGTAAGAACGTTACGATCATGCCTATGCAGTGTTTCGAATCGAATGGCAGCGCAACATCCGCCAATATCATGAGTGCGATCTACGATTCTGCTGACGCGGGTGCCGACGTTCTCAACATGAGCTTCAGCGGACCGTACGACGAGGGTATCGAAGACGCTATCTTATATGCCGACTCCAAGAACTGCATCCTGGTTGCCGCTGCCGGCAACGACGGTTATGAGGTTTACAAGTACCCTGCTTCCTTATCGTCGGTCATCAGTTGCGGTTCCGTCGGGGAAGAAAGCACTTGGTCCTGTTTTTCAACGTATAATGATGCTCTTGATATTGCTGCTCCGGGCGAGCATATTGCGACGACATATTTTGACGGTGATTATGTCGCGCCGGACGGTACTTCCTTCTCTTGCCCCGAGGTAGCCGCTATCGCCGCACTCGCCCGCAAGTTGTCCCCGACCCTTTCTTCCTCTCAATTCCGCCAGCTCGCCATAGCGACAGCCAAAGATGTTGCTCCTGCCGGCTTTGACAAGCAGACCGGTTACGGGGTAATCGACGCGCAGAAGCTTTTGGCAACCCTGAAGAACGGCACTTGCACGATTACCTTCAACTCCAATACCGGTTCTGCCGTGCCCTCCATGATGGTTTCTAAGGGACTGACTTTCCAAGCACCTGTGAATCCTACCCGTCCGGGCCACAGCTTTGTCGGCTGGTACCAGGACAGTGCCTGTACGGATCCTTGGAATTTCTCAACGGAGAAGCCCACAAGTGACATGACCTTGTACGCGAAGTGGAAGAGAGGAAATGTCGCAAACTTTGTTGCACGTTTTTACAAGCTCTGCCTGGGTCGCCAGCCAGATGCTCAGGGTCTGAATAATTGGTGCTCTCAGCTTGTTTCCAAGTCAAAGACCGGAGCTGAAGTTGCCTACGGCTTCATTTTCAGCAAGGAATTTATCAATGCCAAGAAGACAAACAGTGAGTATGTTCACATCCTCTACAAGGCGTTCTTCAATCGCGATGCGGATTCTGCCGGAAAGAAGACATGGATGAATGCACTCTCTTCCGGACTGAGCCGCAAGTACGTCCTTGCCGGATTTGTCGGGTCTTCCGAGTTCTCTGAGTTTGCCGCTTCTTATGGAATCAAAGCGGGCACGCTGACCCTGACGGAGCCCCGCGATCTGTATCCTCAGACGGCAAAGTTTGTCGCACGCTTCTATAAAGAGTGCCTGGGAAGAACAGCTGACGCGAGCGGACTCAATCAGTGGGTTGCCAATCTGCAGAGCGGGAAGACAACCGGAGCTAAAGTTGCTTATGGATTTGTCTTCAGCCAGGAATTCATCAACAAGAAGGTTTCCAACGAGACCTACGTAACGATTCTTTACAAGGCCTTCTTCAATCGCACTCCTGATTCAGCCGGATATGCAAGCTGGATCAAGCAGTTGAAGAGCGGAACAGACAGAAAGACCGTGTTGGCAGGATTCGTCAATTCCAAGGAGTTTGCTGATCTGGCTGCTAAATACGGTATCCAACCCGGAACACTGTAATTTAGTTTTTGAAGATACAAACAAGGAAGGGGCTGTTGCAACAGTGATTAAAAAATCACTGGAGTAACGGCCTCTTCTTATGTGTTTCTGGGTGTATAACGCCTCAAACGACCTATTTCCGGGGTCATTTGATGTGTTTTTTATACACCTATTGTGGATTCTTTGTGTTTTGGGCGCAGCAAATTCAGCGGTATGCTTTTCTTCCGCTTTTTCGACTGTATATCAGGCGATTTCCTTCTCGTGAAGCAGCTGGCCACATCGATTTCCCTGAATTTTAGCATGGAGTTTGTTTATGTTATAACCCATGCTCATCAGTAGAAATTCGGTTCGGACTTTTCCCCCCCGCATCAGGAATCTTCGGAATCCACTGTCTTCTCTTATGACACCAAAGGCGCCTTCAACGCCCAAAGCGATTCATATGAAGAATAATCTCTCAGGGCGTTGTTATGTTTTCTAAGGAGTTTTGCCGTAGTTCAGGGAAAGGACTTTGAGTTCTCCATTTGTCAATGATTACCCACGCAATCGGCGCAAA
>CAZOFY010000016.1:38540-42563 GCA_964579245.1 uncultured Mageeibacillus sp. | reverse complement strand
CGGAAAAAACCCGGATAGCAGTGACGACCTTACAGGAAATCTGATTGATTACTCGATTTTGTAATTACAATCTAATTACTCCTTCTCCGATTGCATCGTCAGTAAGCGATTCTCGATCTTGTCGAGTACGGTGTCGATGTCCCCTTGATCCGAGAAGAAGACCATCGCCTCTTCCATGATAACCTCCGCGGTGGCGGCATAATACCCGCTTCGTTTGACCTCTGACCCGCAGAGATTTTTATACCGATCAGAGAGCTCCTGTGTCGGTTCCGCTTCGTAATAGTAACCATACATCGGACTGCTCGCGAACATTTCAAAGGCGTCGCTTATTTGCTTGTCGACTGCATCCAGACGAACAGGAATGCTAACGTTTTGTTCAGCGATCGCATTCTGATGCGTTGAGGATAGCAGAATCCGGATGAAATCGACAGCCGCCTCCGGATATTGGCACTGTGCGGATACCGCTACTGATTCCCTTGAAGTGACACCGAGCTTCGCGCCACCGGCACCCGGGATACCGGCAAGTGTAAGTATTTGTCGCTGATAGAAGGATGCGTTAATCACGCTGGCGAAGTTCTCTATTGATAGAATGGCAGACTGAGAAGCGGTTGTAACGGTTTGAACCGAGTTTGTCGACCATGCGGTTGTGTATTGTCCATTCTCTTTGGCGAAGGCAAGGATCGATGATAAGGCCTCACGGTTCAGCGATACGCCTTCTGTTTTTTTCACAAAAACATCCGACTCGGTATACTCGAGAAGCCGGTACAGCCACTCCTGCTGCGTATATTCTGTATACTGCTCTGCTAGTCTGGGATGGGCCTTCAAATATACATCAATCTCCTCCCACGTCAGACCTGCCGAGTCAATCTCTTGATCGACTTGAAGCCCGGTCAAGCTGACGCTCACCGGGATCTGATACAGCTGCTCTCCTTCGTAGAAGGCATGAAAGAATTTCGAGTAATATCTCTCATCTTTCATCTCCGCCTCCAGCGATTTGGAGAGATCCTGTAATGCATTCTGATCAGAGAACCATGAGAAAGATCCTGTATTCATAACGATATCGACCTTGTTACCGTCCCGGGTCGCCTGATATAGCTGCCTTGCTACCTGATTGTAATCCTGGTCTTCCTTCCCCGAATCGTAGGGGAAGTTGTTGAGGCGCAGGTACGCTTTGTCGGAGAACAGATTAAATTCGTAAACGGCCGCCATCAGATCCGCATCGGAAAGGATGTTGATGCCACCGAGATAAAGAACATGTTTGCCGGCATGTATATTTTTCTCAGCCTTCGTCAGGAGACTGCAATAGACGGATACCTGATTCGCCTTTTCGACGATGCCTAAGGCATAGATGACATCCGGATTTTGCACGATATAATGTGTGCGCTGCAAATAGTGGGACAGATTTGCGTCCGTGTCCAGCCAGGAAAAGACCTGTTCACCGGAATCCTTGGCAAGCAACTTCTCGCCATCGATCGTGTATGCTTTTCCATCGAGGGACAGCACCTCGCCGAGCAGAAGATCCTGCTCGGTATTTTCGAGAGAGCCCTTATCCAAATTGACCTGAAAGTACTCCCCGATGGATCTTTCCGTATTCTTCCCAGCATAAATCTTACCTTCAACATTTCGCAAACTCTCGGTAAAGCCCTCATCCTCGATCTCGAAAATCAGCTCCCCCGTCTCTGTGTATACGGACAGCTCGCTTCCGGATAGAAAATAGCGGTTACCCTTGTCGTCGATCTCAAAGGCTGAGCACGTGTCCGGTATCGTATCCTGAATATCATAGGTCTGCTCGGAGACGACGACGCCTGTGCCCAGATCGACCAAGAACCATTGATTGAACATTTCACTGGCAGTTTCATCAAATACGGCATACATCGCCTCAGCCAGCCCGTCCGGCCGCATGGCAACCGACATGCACATAGACACATCTGCTCGAAGAAACGCACTGACATCCAACGGCTTGACCGAGTTGTCCGCTAAGGAGTAGATGACTGTCTGCTCCGTTGGCACGAATCCCTCTTCTGGCGTCGCCCCCGGTACGCTTCGGGCATACATGACACTGATAAGAATTGCATCCTTCGTGACGCGAATGTTCGACAGCTCAGAAACTGCGACGTCCTCTCCCGGCATATATAGAACGCGTTCGGAAGCCGAGTAGAACGGATCATTCTCCCCGACGACTGGCCCCATGTCTCCGACGGTCTTGCTCTGACAGCCAAAAACAGGTAGCAAGAAGCTCAGCACCAGGGCCAGAGAGAAAAACAAAGCTCCCCTCCTGCTACGATTCTTCATACGATCAAACCGTCCTTCATCCGGATCACGTGATCCGCGTAGCAAGTCAGCTTCTCATTATGCGTGATCATGACGATGGTTTGATCCGCTGTCTTTACCGCGCGAAACAGCTCCATGACACCTTCTCCTGCGGCACTGTCGAGATTTCCCGTCGGTTCGTCCGCCAGAAGAAGATCCGGCTGCAGGACCAATGCCCGGGCGATCGCGACACGTTGCTGCTGTCCCCCGGACAGCTTTCCCGGCAGCACATCCGTTTTATCCGAAATCTCAAGTCGATCAAGAATCTCGCGGATCCGTTTGTCGTCCGCCTTCTTCTTGGCGACGAGAAACGGCATCGCCACGTTCTCATATACACTCAGAGCCGGCATCAGCTGAAAATTCTGGAACACAAAGCCGATTTTCTCGTTGCGAAACTTCGCTCGCTGATCCTCGGACTGCTTAACAATCGATTTGCCGTTAAAAAGAATATCTCCCTCGGTAGGTATATCCATACAACCGATCATGTTAAGAAGCGTGCTTTTTCCGGAGCCGCTCGGCCCGACCACCATTAGGAAGGTGTGATCCGGAATTGCAAGCTCCAGGCTCTTCAGTGCCTGGCAAGAGCCAGGTCCCTTCCCGTATGTTTTTGATACATTTTGCAGTTTGATCATCTCTCCACCTCACAAAGTCTCTTGTACATTGATTTGTCTATAGCGAACCGGCTCACGATTTGACTACTGAAGAAGCTCAGGAACACGACCGCTACGGCAAAGAAAACACACCACAATAAAGAAACATCGAACCCGATGCTCTGGAAAATTCCGACATGAACCAAATAGGCTCCCATCAGTGAAAGAATCACCGCCAGGACGGATATCAGCGCCATCTCGAGAGATACGATATGGAAGATATCCTTCTTTCGAAAACCGATCGCTTCGAGCATCGCATACTCTTTACTGCGCAGAAGACAAAGCTGATGCGTCACGTTGATCACACTCACAAGAAGAAAAAGTAGTATCGTAGCTCCGAAGATTCCTGCCATGGAGGTCATGAAACGAAGCTGGTTTTCCGCCTCTGTCATACCCGTCTTGTGAAAATCGATCCAGTTGCCGGATTGCCATAACGACGCCTTTACCAGAGTATTCTGTAGATCCATATAAGATAATTCCGTACGGACCAGAATGGTCGAGCATCGTAAAGGCAAAGCTTGCAGGTACGCATGAGCAAATGCCTCGTTGCAGATCAATTCATCCTTCGGGTAGTTCCCGTATCCGTAGAACATTTGTGGAGACACCAGATCATGAATCTTCGTCTCTGCCAATGAAGTCCCGTTCGTATCTTGGAGAGTCACATTCTCGTTAGCAGAGAAACTTCGTCGCGCATTCCCGATCATCGTAGACCGATCCATCGCGTACAAGAGCGGAGTCTCCCCTGCTTCGAGTCCGGAGCCCTCCATAAATTCCTCTGAGTAGACATATATCGCACTGGGGCTTCCATTGATCTCCGCGTAAACGAACCAAACCGGATATGCATTATCAATCCCTTCAAGTCCCTGCATGTTTTCGACAGTCTCCGGAGTAAAAAACTGCCCAACCTTTGTGTTGGAACCAATAGAGTAATCGGAAGACACCGTTCCCATCAGTCCCTTTAGATAATCCTTTGTACCATTTTGGAGTGCAGAAAACAAAATAATCGAGATCATGATGAAACCGCAGGCAAAAAACTGAAGAAGAAGGATCCCGAACGTACGTG
>CAZOFY010000016.1:0-38440 GCA_964579245.1 uncultured Mageeibacillus sp. | reverse complement strand
TTCGCACACCCTCATAGATGCCTTGATAAAAGAAATAACTCAGCGGAAGTCCGAAGCAGGCGGCGGCTCCCGTAAATAAACCTGCTTCAAAAAATAGAGTTTTTTTGAGTCTCTTTCTCGAGAGGCCTAATGCGAAAAGAATACCCAGATCGCGTCGTCTCATCGTAAGCATCACACCCACGATCATGCGGACAAAAACGACCGATACGATAAGAAACAGTAGCGTTATGACTAAAAGGTACGGCATCAGCAAATAGACCGATTGCTCCTTGGTATATTCTTGAGCATTTCTGTCGTTCGTCCCGAATAATGTGATCCCGAGCGACTTGATTGTGGAGTAATCCGTGGATCCGGTCAGAAGATACGTAATTCTCGAAAAGGCAGAACCGGCTGCCAGAGGATCTTCATCTTCATTATAAAGAACATACGCGGTATAACTCGGAACCGGTTTTTCTAACACGTCTGTGGCGACCGTACCCGCTGGCATATAAGGACCAGCGGAGGAGATTGTACAGAAGTCTGAGGTCATCGACGTATATCGGTCCAGAATTCCGACGATTGTTGCCTTCTTTTCGATCACATCTCCGCCGTCTGTCTGTACCGACGCCATGATCTGGTCCCCGAGCCCGACAGCAAGGCCGGTCTTCTCGAGATACGTCTGTGTGATACAAACCTCATCAGGCAACTGTGGCATCCTTCCGGATGTACATTGTATCCCGAGAATCAGGCCCGGATCGCCCTCGACCTCGAGCCACTCAACTGGAAGGCCTAATTCATCGTCATAGACACCAACGCGTTTCTCGATGACCACACCCTGAACGTCAAGTCTTTTCGCGGCAAGCGCCTCACGTAAGGCAGCGGCCTGCTCCTCACTGAGCTTTGAAAAAGAATCATCATAATGACTGGCTGCCAGCCGGATCTCCTCATAGCTGTGAAGGACGCCATCCGTCAACTGTCCGAGGGCCACGACAACCGCTATGGTAAGAGAAATCGACAGAATCGCCGAAATCATACTCAATTTATTGTGAAGAATAACCTTGATCCATTTTTGTAACACAATCCACCTCGGAGAGAATCCGCATCTATGCTTGCCGTTGGCCGGTCTTTCCCGCCAATAAGTTATGTGATAACGATAGATGCCTTGTATAAGCATTATCAGACATTTTTTCTCGAAAAGGAGAAACAAAATGTTAATTATTCCTTATTCATGCTAAAATAATTCTGAAAGCAGGATTGCGAATACGGGGTATAATCAGATGATTATTTGGGGATGAGGCAAGCAAACTCGCAGAGTACTCGGGAATGTTTTTCTTTAAAATTGCAGTCATTGCAATACGGAACAGATGTGGCAGCTCTGCTTAATTCGAACCTGGTTCACGCTTTTCTTTATACCGGTCATTCCATACGCGAAATCCTATCAGATTGCATGTCCGAGCTGTAGAAGTTATATAGCGATTACGAAAGAGGCTTTTGAGGACTTTATGTCCAAGCTCTCCTTACAGGACTCAGGGCGTTCGGCAAAGGAGAATCCCTTTGACCCGGGAAAATCCTGAGATCATGATCACACAACGCGATAACAGCTTCGGTTCTTCACCGGCCTCTATCAGGCTCGTTAGTGAATTACAGTTCCATTTCCTTCACAGAAGCCAGAATCGCTTCTGTGAATTCGAGCCCTCCCCAGAGCATGATCCGGAGAAGCTTCTCCGATTCGATATACTGCGATGTCATGGATTTACTGACACGTGAGGAAGGACACGCATTCATGGAAGCCGATAGCCAGTTTCCGATTAGGGATGCCTCCCTGTCGCTCGCCACAGGGACGTCGATCACTGTCGATACCCGGATGTCCTGAATCGAATCCTGCATGACCTCCTGAAGCCCTTGAGGTTCGTCGATTTGTCTTGCTCCTTCTTTGCTTTCGGTGAAGAGGCTCAGGTCATGACCTGATACTCGCCAGGCCTTTCCCAGCTTCTGCGCCCGAAGTTTACCTTCGCGGATATATCTCTGAACGGTCTTCGGATGTAACTGTAGCATTTCTGCGATTTGCTCAACCGCGTAAAACTTCTCTTCCATGTCTTGCCTCTTTCTGCTCGTCATTCGAATCGCACTGTGCACACGCACCTATCATTCCCTTCGTGTTCCGAATTGTTCCTTATAATTGCATTATGGGCGTGCCATTTCTTCGTGTCAAGAATCTATTTGGAACTTTTAGTAACTATGGATGAGTACCCACGCGTGTTGATTTACACCAATCCCGGGTCGCAACTCATAGTTGCTGATGGAGATTTTCAGAGGACGACGTCACCTCTTCCTAGTTAAACAATATGAAAATGTTCACATTTAGTTTTCAATTTGTTTTTTTGTCATCAGATCGCACGCAGTACATCTAAACGTTTAGTTTGTGTTAGATGCACATTTTTTCCAGCTCTCTTTATGCATTCTGCGAACTAGATTTCGATTTAGTAAACAAACTAAAAATTAAATTTGAATAAATGTGTCAGATATATTGAAAATAGTATTGTAATTTTCTCAGCTCCTGTTAAAATTAATTTTACAAGGAACCTTCCACCCCCCACAGACTTCTTTGCGAGGTAACATTATGAGAAAGACAATGAAAACAAAGAAGGCTTTTACACTTATTGAGATGGTTCTCGTAGTTGCTATCGTTCTTATAATTGCCGGTGTCATGCTGATGGGTATCGGGACATATGTAAGTTCAGCCCACTCCGCTGCCGATTCAGTCAGCTCCTACAACGAGGACCTGTATTCGCTTTCGCGCTCGTTTATGTTGACTTAATCCTGACTGCCTTCTTTGATTCTATGGCCACCTGCCCCAGGACGGAGATTTCTTCGGTCGGGCAGGTGGATTTTTTTGCGATATAATAGAAGTATTCTTCATCAAATCAATCATTCAATAAAGGAGTATTCCATGCCGAAGTATATTATTCTCGTCCTTCTTGGACTTTCGCTCGGGTTTATCTCCGCGTGTGGCGTCGGTCAGGACGAGAGAGCTTCTATGGATCCGGGCGTTTCTACCGCGGAGGTTTCGATATCCGGTCAGTCCGATTCTTCCGACAAAGCTTCCTCGCAGACAAGCATCGAATCGATCGAGAGCCTTGTCTTTGAGACGACATGGGAGTCCCCTACTCTGTCAGCCGAGACCTCCGAGAGCAATGATTCGGGGCTCTCCCTGGCGCTCGAGCCTCCGGCTGGCTGGGATCGCGCGGAGGACTCTTTTTTTCTCGCAAAATTCACGAAAGGTACTGCCACATTTCTTGTCTCTGAAGAAAGCTTCTTTTCCGAGTCGGATCTTGGCGATGTTGTCTCCGAAGCGAAGCAAATGCTGACCGGGGTTTTTGATGAAGTCGTTTTTGTGGGTGAAGCTGACACCCGAAGCATTGACGGTCACGAGGGGCGGCATTTTCTCATGACCTGCCTGGTAAACGGAGTCCCGGTGACGTCTTCCTATACTTATCTCGCGCTCAACGGCACAATTTATTCCTTTATCCTATCGGAAACATCTGATTTGTGGCCCGAGCTCGTGCCCGAAGAGGATGTGCTCTTCGCCAATATCGAAATTCAATAAAAGCTTTCGTCAATCTCTTTGGTGTCTGTTTTGTGTGTTGTATAATGATAACATCGTCGAACGAGAGACAGAAAGGGGAGGACTGATGAATAATAGTAAATTTGCCATATTATTGTCCTCCTCCCGAAGAGAGAAGCAGTTCTCCGTCCGCCAGCTGGCGGAGCATCTTCACGTTTCTGAGAAAACGGTAGAACTCTGGGAAAGCGGCAAGCAGTATCCCGATTTGTCGATGCTTCCTATTATTGCTGACATTCTGGGATTATCCCCGGGAGAATTAATCAGCGGGGAGCGTAATCCGAAGGGCTACACTCCCTCGCCCGAGGAAGACGCCCTGGTCAAGGATATGATCTCCTATGCCGGGAAGGTGTCCAATTATCAGACGACCGGTATGACATTTGCTATTTTTTCAATTATTCTCATCATATCTTTGTTTACATGTTTTCTGGTCAATTTTTTGATCGAGCAACGTTTCTCCTGGTCTCTTTATCCGCTCGGTGCCGCAGTTGTTGTCTGGATGTCCGTCGCTCCGCTGATACTTTTTAAGAAGAATCGATCGATATCTTCTCTCCTGGCTTTTTCCATTACTGTCCCAGCCTATTTGTTTCTCATCGAGTTAATCAGCCCAGCTAAGAATTGGGTAATACCGCTCGCGTTGCCCATTCTCGGGATACTCTACGCCTTCGCGCTGATTGTTATCTTTCTGTATCGACGTACCAGACTGGACCGGCATCGTGTGGCGGCAATCTCTTTCCTCCTATTTGGTTTCCCCGTTAATCTCGGACTTCATCTCGTCGTGCAGGCGTTTCTGGGATATTCTCTGCTGAGCACCTCGTTATTGGCTGTTGCGGCGGTCTTTCTCTCCGCGGCGGTCGTCGCCTTTGTCCTTGGAGAAAGACGCGGCGGTTCTGTGTAATCGGAATCGAAAAACCGGAAGAGCATTTAATCCTCTCTCCCGGCAATCTCTCCAACCGCAGCAGGCTCCCCCCTCAGTCAGTTTTTATTGTCTGATCCGCAGGAGGAGTTTTCTTCATATTCCATAAGCAGACCGGCTATGGAAAAGACCTTGTCATTGGAAATGAATGTCATGCTGTCATCCAGCTTAAACGAGTTTTTCAAAAACTCCGAGAATGTATCCGCGGCAACGATCTGCTCCCTGTTCATTTCTTCCGGCTCCATTTCGGGTACACGTTCACAGGAAGCCGCCCCTGTCATCTCCTTGTCTAAGCCCGACAAGACGGTAACCGGCCAAACAAGCTTCAGCTCTTTCTTGTTGAGCAGCCGGCTGTCCCGCAGCAGTTCCTTTACAACATATGCGTTATTCTCGGCTGGTGTCAGTCTGAGGCACACATCCGATCCTGCCTGCTTTCGCTCTTTTTCCATCATGGGCAGATCCGTCGATGATGGGCACGAAACGGTGAGTATATAGCGATTCGAGAGGATAACATAGTCAATGGCAGCAGCTCCCGGACCGGATAAGATATGAAGATCATGGAGAATAACGATTGGCAGCTCGCAACCTTCGAGGATGTCGCAGACACGTCGATGTGTCTTGATCCTTTCACCAAGAGAGTCCAACGCTTCTCGATAGACGGCTCTCATGCTCTCCGGCGCAGCATCGAGGCGTGCCGCAAGTGCGAGGAGGTCATCTGACTTGTCGACATATTTCTTTGCGAAGACGGGCTTTTCAAGCTCGTTCTTCCTTCCGGAGAAAGCACGGAATACGTTCTGAAAAAAGTCCATGTTCCACCTCCGTCTCTCGTTCCGGGCAAGCCCGACGACAGGATTGATCGTGTAAATCATCTGCTCATTAACAGGGAAATCTCTCAAATATCTTTTTCCCTGCTGTTTTTAGGAAAAGCACGACCAATGCCAATATGACGCCATAGATCGTGATTTGGGCGACGTAAAATCCGATAAGACCCGTATTCGTCCCCAGAATGACCGCTACAGGAAAAGGAAGTGCAGTCAGAATAAAGGAAAATAGCATGTTCATTGTCAAGCTCATACTTTGTTTGACGATCTGTGCTTCGTTCTCCCAGTCAAAGCGGGGAAAAAGCAGATTCACAGCGAGGCCAAGCAGTGACAACATGACGCCAAGTATCGCCAGTGCCACGGCATGAAGAAGGACTTCCGGAATGCTTTGACCAATTCGAATGCCGATGATCAGAGCAGACAGGATAGATACAGGGACAGTCAGCACAATATTCAACATTCCCTTGCCGAAAAACACATCCTCAGTTCTGATCGGGTTCGCTCTGAGGATCCAGAGTTGTTTGCCTTCCAGAGAAATAGAAACACAGGTAGTCGAGGTCACGGAAAGCGTGAAGCAGAGTAATCCGCTAATGATCATGGACTTGATAATAGACGGAACCATACCCATCACTTCCGCAGGTAATTCCATTGACTCAACAATTTTATCGATACCCATCACGGCAATGATCCCTGTGAGAATCAGCATCAACAGCGGTCCAAAGGCCGTATTCATTAAATATAAAGGCGAGTTCAGGTACCGCTTGACCTCCTTGTCAAACAAAGACATTCGCGGTGACTTGACGGGGAAGCCGATAACCTTGCTTCTCGACCGGAACCCTGTCTTGGGTCTGCCATACAGAAGGGCGAATACCTGTACAGACAAATAGAAAGGAATAATCAAAAGCACCAGAGCAAGAATTGTCGGAATCACGCTGCCATCTATTACAAAATGCGTCAGCCAGGAGATCGGAGGAAATGCTTCGATTATTTCTTTAGCCTTCTGCACTCCGCCTTTCGATATGGACTCATAAAAGCTGGCTGATGAGAAGTTCAAAAACATATATCCTACCAGCAGGAGCATAAGAAAGAACGAGGTGAATAGCTTAGCCATACGGAACCGTGCCTGCAAAGCGGCAAAAATCGATCCCATGAAATAGGAGAGGGTGATCGGCAGCAACGGAAGAAGAGCTGCCAGTAGGGTACCTCGAAAAAATGTTGGCAGGCCTCCTCCAAAGACAGTGTGCGCAACGACCGAAGAACCCATGATCATGTAAATAAGAGGTGCATCAAAGATATACTGCGAGGCGACCTTGCTGAACACGACCGTCGAGCGCGAAATCGGCAAAGCTAAAAGCAACTCCGCATCTACACTCGTCGGTGCCGTGGAGGCTCGCATCAGTGAAATAAAAAACGATAGGGACAGAGCTGTAATCAGCGACGTGAAAATCCCCATCTCCGGGATCCCCATTTCCCGGAACATACTGGCCTGCAGGAATGACTGCCCGCCGAATATCAATCCGAGAAAGGCGTAGGAGATGATCAGAAGGATGGCCGCAATAATATATCGCCCCTTTTTCTTGATCTTCATCGATCCAAGGAACAGAAGAATATTTATCTTGACCAGCAGGAAAAAATTATTCTTCATCTGTCAACTCCAAAAACACACTCTCAAGCGACTGCTCTCCGATGACCTTGTTCGTGTCTCCGCAGTCCAGCAGCTCTCCGTTCTTAATAATCGCAACCTTCGTGCAAAGCTTCTCCGCCACCTCAAGGATATGTGTCGAAAAGAAGATCGCATTCCCCTCCGCGCAGAATTCCTTCATGATGGTCTTCACCGAAAAGGATGCCTTCGGATCAAGTCCGATAAAGGGTTCGTCAAGCACCAGGAGTCTAGGCGTATGGACAAAGGCAGAGATCAGCGCAATCTTCTGCTTCATTCCATGCGAGTATGACGAGATCGGCGTATTGAGGCTTGATTCAATCTCAAACATCTCCGCGTACTTCGTCACGCGGGCTTTGCGGTCCTGGGCAGAAACACGGAAGAGATCCGCGATGAAGTTGATATACTGTATGCCGGTCAATGCATCATATAGCTGTGGATCGTCCGGAAGATAAGCCAGAAGACTCTTACAGACCACCGGATCCTTCCTGACAGAATGGCCGGCTATTGTTATTTCCCCCTGCTCAAACGGCAGAATTCCGACAGCCGCTTTAATTGTCGTCGTTTTTCCCGCTCCGTTATGTCCGATAAATCCAAATATATCTCCGGGCTCCACAGACAGTGAGAGGTTACGAACAGCCGTGATCCCTCCGGAGTATGTTTTCGTGAGATTCTCAATTTTAAGCATACTGCACTCCTTTACTCGAAATAAACATATTATACCTCTTTTTGCCCCTTGTGTTGTTCTTGCAACTCACATCGAACAAACCAAAAAACAGTGTTTCAAAAATTTCATAGTTGTCTATCCTTCATTCAGAAGGTAAAGTAGATGTAGGATAAAGAATGGGGACTGCTTTATGATTGTTTTGATCCCGGCTTATAATCCGGATCATCGTATAATTCAACTGATTCAGGACCTGAAGAAGGCCTGTGAGTTCTCTGTTGTCGTCGTTGACGACGGCAGTGATGTCAGTTGTTCTCCAATTTTCTCAGAGGCCGAATCACTCGGCGCCACCGTTCTCCGAAGCGAAGAAAATCGCGGTAAAGGTCATGCGTTGAAGATGGGATTCGAATATATTCTGTCTCTTGATGAGTCGGAGGGCGTGGTCTGTGCCGACTGTGACGGCCAGCATAAACCCTGTGATATCATCGCCGTTGCCAGTGCAATCGACCCCGACGACGAAGATATCGTTCTTGGTTCGCGCAAATTCGGACGGGGCGTTCCTTTCCTAAGCCATATATGGAATCGTCTCTCTTGCCTGAGCTTTTTTATGGCCACCGGCCAGCTTGTTCCGGATACTCAGACTGGTCTGCGCGGTTACCCGATTGAGCTTCTTCCCTGGCTTTGCGAGATCGAGGGCGAACATTTCGATTATGAGCTGAACGTCCTGCTCGGCGCAATCGCGGCAGAGTATGAGATCATTCAGATCCAGGTTGATACGGTTTATATCGATAAGAACCGCGGATCCCATTTCCGCCCTGTCATCGATTCAGCCCGATTTGTCTGGCCGCTTGCGTCCATAGGTTCCGGTTCATTAGCGGCGTCGATGATCGACTTCATTGCTTTGATCTTAGTCGAATATTTTACGAACAATCTGCTGCTTTCAATACTGATTGCACGCCTCTGCAGTGCAACAACGAAGATATCCTCGAATCGAAGGATCGTTTTCGACAAGTTCCCGAGCAAGAGCAAGCTGAAGGCTGCCGTGCGATACTTTTCACTGCTGCTTCTTATGCTTACCGCCAACATGTTTCTGATGGTGCTCTTCAAGCACGTGTTAGGAATCTATCTCGTTCCAGCCAAGTTGCTAACAGAACTGATCCTGCTTACAGCGACTTTTTTTGTACAGAAAGCGATATTCATTCTCCGGAATCGCCCTTCTGTCAGCAGGCCTTCCTGCTGATCGCGTATTCGTTCGGCGGAAGAATCATAATTTATTCACGTCCGGTCAAATGGTGATATCCTTATTCCGGATAAGTCAACCACAGATTTTCTCTCTCTTGCCAGATCATGCGGCATAAGCTTGCGTCCCCCGGGAACCAGCAACGGTTCGTTCGACCGGACAAATAATCCGTCTTTATAGGCGTCGATCAGCTGTGTCGATCGATTCTCATATGTGGAATCAATGACAAACTCGCACTCCACCTCCCGGATTCCTTCCAGCGGAAGCGCCCGCAGAAATCTGTCTCCAAAGATCTCAAAGCCTATGCTCTTCGGATCCTTCCGGGGAAAAACATCCTGTACCACAAGACGGTCCCCATCCTTTGTCATACAGCAAACCACATCCAGGGAGTCCGAATAGTAAATACTTCCCTCCATGTCCTCCGAAGAAAGAGCAATCGTACGCGGTGATACGGCCCCCGTCAACCCAAAGGAATCCGAGACAGGAATCCGCGTTCCGGAAATATCCAGGATCAATGCACGATCGGCCTCATTCTGCCAGGATACAGCTCGAAAATCCGATTTGCCGGACCCTTCTGCCCGAAGATCCTCTGCACAGAAAACATACCTCTTCTGGTGAACTCCCGAAAAGCCGAACCTCGGATAGAATTCCATTACGCTCTCATTCGCAAAAAGAAAGATCATAGATGACTCTTTCTCATACAAAGAAACGACATAACGCATAAGTCTGCCGGACAACCCTCTGCCGCGTGCAGACGGATCTGTCATGACCGTGCCAATCTGAACAACCGGATACTCCCGGCCCCGGACCCGCATATGATAGAGATTGGCTGATACGTTCGCGACGACCTTCCCGTCTGAAACATAGGAAAATGGAATATAGTTGTCCCCCAGGTGTCCTTCTTCCTTCCATTTCTTCAGGGTAATCCCAAAGGTCTCCTGAGCCAGCTCATCAAGCATGGAAAACATTCTTATATTTTTTACATAGTTTGAAACTAAAATAATGTCCATATCAGCCTCCGCAGATCTATCTGATCTTTACAGATCGCATCGCTCAATACCAGTCAGCTCTACAATAGCCTGAACGACATTCTCCACCTTAGAGCGTCCGGTTCGAACGGTGATATCCGCATATTTCTCATAAAACGGTCTTCTCTCGTGATACAGATCCCCGATAGTCTGTCCGGGCTTTAAGACGATGCCGCGGGTCTTCAGATTCCAAAGCCTTCGTACCAGCTCTGATAACGGCGCATCAACAAATACGACCGTACCCAGCGTCTTAAGATGCATCATAGCCTTCTCATTCATGGCTACGCTCCCGCCCGTCGCGATTACCTGTCCGCGCTGTCGTATCGAGAGAATGGCCGCTTCCTCACAAGCCGAAAAATACTCCGTTCCACGTATATTGATGATCTTCTGCAAAGGCATGCGCTCGCGTCGCTGGATCAAAATATCAGTATCCAGAAACTGCATGCATGACACCTTCGCCAGGAGTACTCCGACGGTGCTCTTACCGGATCCCGGCATCCCGATCAAGATGATGCTACGCTTGCCCACGCTGCCTCCCGAATACTCTCTGTGCGACCAATCGTTCGCCGAGAAGACGATTCCGCCATCAGTATATCACAGCAGGATTGCCCGAAAAAGAACCTCTCCTTCCTGTCTACTCGATCGTGAATTCTGTCATCTCATCCCAGAATCGTCGCGGCATATGGTTCATCTGACACTTCGGATTCCTGCGCTCTTCAATGGCAATCGTACTCTGGAAGCATCGCCACAATGACCGATATGCCTTCTCTGCGTCATCAATCTTCGGCAGGGTCAGCTTGTCGAGGGAAGTCAACAATGTTCCGCCCTGCTTATGGACCAGGGCCATCTGGTGTGTCTTGTCGTAAATAAGGAAGGTTTCCTCGAAAAAACGATCCGAGAAATGGTCCGAAATGAGCGGAAGAACACGATTCTTCGGAGAAATACAGGCAACAAGTACCTCATCATAGGCCGTAAAGCGCAGAAAGCCTTTATAATTATGAGCTTCTCGTCTCAGGTTCAGTACGGCTTTGTTCAGCAGAAGCACCGTCTCATCCGTCAAACGGTCAAATACCGTCCGTCCATACTGATATCCCAGACGGATAAAGCGATATATGAGAATCTCCCGCCGCGGCTCGTTCGTCAGAAAAGCCTGGCGGACAAAATCCTGTGCCTCCAGACAAATGCGCTTGTCGATAGAAACATATACTTTCTGCGCGTGATCGAGGTTCGTCCTGATCCAATCCGTCTCTTCCAGGATCGCTGCCTGACTATTCTGCGTCCGGATATCAGTCGGTATCTCTCGCCTTGTATAGCTCTCATAAACGCAACAAAGAAAACCCTCCAGCGTTCCGTCATACAGGTAAACCAAATTCAAAGCGTCTCGCATGCTGTCTCACCCTTTCCTCTGCAAAAACGGATTCCGCATCGATTCCCAATCGTTCTGATGCCCCGGTAATACCGAGAAACGGATCGGATATTCTCTGCGGCTCAATCGCAAGCGGCTGCCCGGAAATACCCGTAATACCGGAAAAGTCGGAAAGACTCATCTGCTCGCCTCTTACAGAGGGCAACATCTGAAGATCTCTCTTCGAGAGCAGACCCCGCATCACAGCCTCCGGGCTGAATACGACTCCCTCGGCCTGCCTTCCGTTGCACGTCAGGAAAAATCGCGCGCGCTTCAGCACGATTCCCAGCTTCCTGAGACCTTCGAAGTCAAGGTTGCCGGCGCGTCTGGCCTGCACAATCCGTCTCGCACTCTGTACGCCAATTCCGGGTACCCGCAACAACTTCTCATATGAAGCCCGATTGACCTCAACAGGAAACTCGTCCATGTGCCGGACGGCCCAATTGCACTTCGGGTCGATAGCCAGATTCATATTCGGATTCTTCGCATCCACGATCTCTCCGGCCGAAAAGCCATAAAACCGCATGAGCCAGTCGGCCTGATACAGACGGTGCTCCCGTAAAAGCGGCGGCGCAGATAGGAGGGACGGCAGGGCTTTGTCTTCGACGACCGGTGTATAGGCCGAGAAAAAGACCCGCTTCAGCTTATAGGTCTTGTACAGCCCTTCGCTCAGCATGAGGATTGAGCGATCCGTATCCGGCGTCGCACCCACGATCATCTGCGTGCTCTGACCCGCGGGCACAAACTTCGGCGCATGCTGAAAAACAACAAGGTCGGATGCGTTCTCCTCGATGCCGGAGCGAATCAGCTCCATCGGGCGCATGATGGCCTCCGGCTGCTTCTGCGGAGCCAGACTCGCAAGTCCGGCCTCGGAAGGCAGCTCGATATTGACGCTCATTCGGTCGGCCAGCAGTCCCAGCTTCCGGAGGAGCTCCGGATCAGCTCCGGGGATTGCCTTGACGTGGATATATCCGTTAAAGCGGAATTCATTGCGCAGAATCTCCAACGTGCTGATCATTCTCTCTGTCGTGTAGTCTGGATTCTTCATGACGCCGGAGCTCAAAAACAGCCCCTCGATATAGTTTCTGCGATAGAATTGAATAGTCAGGTCAGCCAGCTCCCTAGGAAGAAAAGCTGCCCGCGGAGTGTCCCGGGAAACACGGTTGACACAGTACTTACAATCATAGACACATTGGTTGCTTAACAGCACCTTCAAAAGCGAGATGCAGCGTCCATCTGCGGCAAAGCTGTGACATATGCCCGCAGCGGCAGCATTACCGATCATTCCGCGCCTGCCGGATCGATCTACTCCGCTCGACGTACAGGCAACATCATATTTGGCGGCATCCGTCAGGATAGAAAGCTTATCCATAACATCCATAGTAAATCCCTTCCACGCCGGATCAAGAGAATCCAACTATCGAACATGTGTTCCTTTTTGTTTATTCTAACACGGAACATACGTTCGAGTAAAGAGACGGGCGCCGTTTTCGAGTCCCGTCGAGGGGACACCGGATATAGATCACTTCATCCGTTGGGTAGACTCTTCATGGAAAGAGAGATTCTTTTCTTGACCGTATCCACAGCCAGAACACGAACGCGAACAGTCTGACCGACCCGTACAACTGTAAACGGATCTGTGACGAACCGATCCGCCATCTCTGACACATGAACCAGGCCGTCCTGATGTACACCGATGTCTACAAACGCTCCAAAGGCTGACACATTCCGGACAACGCCCGTCAGCATCATACCCTCTCGAAGATCAGATATCTCCACAACATCCGCAAGGAGTTCCGGCTGTGCGAGTTCGGATCGCGGATCGAATCCCGGGTCCTCCAGAGCTGCGACAATATCCAGAAGAGTGGGGAGTCCGACAGACAGCTTAGCAGCCAGGGTCGCGGGATCGTAAGGCTTAGTGGCAGCCGCGACTGCACGGGCGACGGAGTAGGACTCCGGGTGGATCCGCGTGTTGTCCAGGGGTTCCTTCGCACCGGGCACACGAAGAAACCCGGCACATTGCTTATAGACCTTTGGCCCGAGGCGGGCGACCTTCAACAGTTCGGTTCGCGAGCCAAAGGCCCCGTTTGTCTCCCGATACTCAACAATGTTCTGTGCGATCGGCTTATTGATTCCTGCGATATAGGACAGAAGGGAAACCGATGCCGTATTCACATCCGTCCCTACCTCATTGACACAAGATTCCACAACGCCACCCAGGGTATGCTCAAGCTTCTTTGGATTCATATCATGCTGGTACTGTCCGACCCCGATCGCCTTCGGATCGATCTTGACCAGCTCCGCCAGGGGGTCCTGAAGACGGCGGCCGATCGATATCGCGCTTCGTTTCGTCAGGTCGAGCTCCGGGAATTCTGCCGCAGCCAGCTCGGACGCAGAATATACAGACGCACCGGCTTCATTGACCATGTATGTCTTTACCTGCAGTTGCTTCTCCGTGATTGTCTCGGCTATAAATCTTTCCGTCTCTCTCGAAGCTGTGCCATTTCCGAAAGCAATCAAGGTAACCTGGAATTGCCGGCATAATCTCTCGATCTCATCGGCAGACTCCTTGATGCGGCTCTGCGGAGGCGTCGGAAAAATGACTCCGGTATATAATGGCTTGCCCGTAGGATCGATAACGGCAAGCTTACATCCGGTCCTGTATGCGGGGTCAAGCGCCAATACCGTATGGCTGCGCATCGGCGGGATCATCAGAAGATTTTTCAAGTTTTGGGAAAAAATCCGCATCGCCTCGTCCTGGGCCCGTTCCGTCATTTCCGCACGAATTTCAGATGAGATCGACGGAAGGATCAGGCGTTTCCAGGCGTCCTCCGCTGTCTTTTTAAGGAAGTCTCCGGTCGCCGGATTGTTCTGCGGCATATGACTCCGGATATGAGTCAGCGCCAATTCATCGTCTATTCCAAGCGTGACAGACAGGAACTCTTCCTTCTCGCCGCGATTGACAGCCAGCACCCGGTGCCCGGCGATGTGCGAGACCGGTTCGGTGTAATCATAATACTGCTCGTAAACAGAAGGCTCTTTCTTTCGGGCCTTGGCGGCAACCCTTCCCGTATTCCTCATAAGCCCCCGCAGGCGGGCGCGAAGCTCCGGATGATCACTCAAACGCTCCGCGAGGATGTCGGAGGCGCCCGCAAAAGCTTCTTCCGTATTGGCAACACCTTTCGCGGCAGATAGGACTGACTCGGCGGTTCTTTGCAGAGAAGCCCTGTCGATGGATGTGCTCATCAGTGCATCGGCAAGGGGTTCGAGACCCTTCTCCCTAGCGATGGAAGCACGTGTTTTTCGCTTTGGACGGAAGGGACGGTAAATATCCTCGAGTGCTGTCATACCGGTTGCCGATTCGATCTTTTGCCTGATCTCCTGCGTCAGCGAACCCTGCTCATCAATCAGCCGCAGGATGTCATTGCGACGCTCTTCAACGGCCCGCAATTGAGTCAGTCTGTCCGAGAGCTTCCGCAGCACCTGATCGTCGATCCCTCCCGTAACCTCTTTGCGGTATCGCGCAATAAAGGGGATCGTATTTCCGTCGTCAATGAGCTCGATTGTTTTCTCTGTTTGTTCCGTGCCGAGAGCAAACTCTGTGGCGAGTACTTTTGCAAAATTCATATATTTCCTCCGGTTCGCACTGTGCCGCTGACGGGCAGATACGAAGTTTGATCATGATACCATATGTCCGTCGCACTGCAGGTGCTTAATACCCCGGAACGCAGTCAGATATCGTCGGGGTCCTTCTTATGACCGGCGTTCTTGTCCGGTTGCGGGTCGGTTTATACCGGACCGGACTTCCCTGAACCGGTCCCATCAGTCTACCACCCTTTCCGCCATCCCATCAACCGGTTATGTTTGTTCCGATATACAGGATTGCTTTAAAAGTACCTCATGCTCGTCGGTTTCCGAAATTAGGTGATTTTGGCGTTTGACCGCAAGTTTTTCGTTGCATCGAGCGAATTTCTTACGTAAAATAAGATTGTTCCTTTTATACCTTCACTTGCAAGCTTTCAGGAGGACTTATGGATTCCATCGACAGACAGATCATCAGCCTGCTGCAGAAGAACGCCCGATCATCAATTTCGGAAATCAGCTCTCAGGTCAATCTTTCAATCCCCGCTACAAGCGACAGGATCCGCAAGATCGAAGCTGTCGGAATCATCACGCAGTATACAGCTATTGTTGATGCGGTCGCATTGGGGATGAAGCTTACCGCCCTCATGTTTATCAGTCTGGAGAAGCCTCGTTTTTCGGATAATTTCGTTTCCTTTGTCAATACAAAGGATGAGATCTTGGAATGTCACTATTTGGCCGGTGATTTCGATTACCTAATTAAGATCGTAACGGAAAGCACTGAGACTCTTGAGCATCTGCTGCGTAGCATCAAGAGCGTTCCAGGTATCCAGAAGACGCAAACGATCGTGACACTTTGCACGGTAAAGAACAACCACTCTGTGATTCCTTTTGACGAGAAATGACGGATTTTTCGCGTTGATTTGTACTGTCTGATGTCAAAAGTAAAAAATTCTTTGTTCGTGAGATCCTGATATTTTCAAAAGCTTTACATCCTCAAAGGCAAAGGCCCGCACACCATATTTCTCTGTGATAAAATGAGTATGGGGTAGGTTTCCGACGCTTCCCTATCCCCTTTTCTGTGTGAACTTCTCCGGCAGAGCGCCTGTACGTATGCGGGTCTTCGAATCATGAATTTACGAATCGGTTTTATAACAGTACACGGTGATGATGAGAATCATACACAGATGTTGAACGGTATTTTGGAGGCCGCAGACAAATATGATGTCTCGGTGATTCAATACGCCATTTCGATTGCACTCGATAATTATTCTGAAGAAAACCCGGAACTCGTCAATGTCTTTAAGATCATTGAGTCACAGAACCTTGACGGACTTCTTTTCCTGGGTTGGATGCCCGGCATAGCAGGGCCTTATTTTGATTCGTTTCTTGACCGCTTCAGCAATCTGCCGATAGTCAGTGTAGGGGTCAACTACCCGAATATCCCCAACACGCGCGCTACCTCCGAGAAGCCGATCCGGGGCATGTTTAAGCATCTGATCGAACATCACGGCTATAAGAATATCGTTTTCATCCCCCCTTTTTTTCCTGATATGCGGCGGGATTTTTATATTGATGAGATGAAGAAGCACGGGATTTTTCGGGAAGATCTACTGATCTCGGATGAGGATCTTGCGGATATACAACAGTCAGATCGTATCCGCCGGATTGCCGATATTATGTATGGCGAACGTCAACTGACCGTCGATGCTTTCTTCTGTACATACGATTCGGACGCCCGGGATCTGTATGTCGAACTGCCGAAGCGCGGGTTATCAATTCCCGCGGACGTAGCAGTGGTAAGCAACGAGGATTCGGAGTTCGCCCGATACGCTTTACCTCCGGTCAGTGTTGTTACCTTTCCCTGGCGCGAAGTGGGTTATCTGGGCTGCGAGAAGCTGGTCCAATTCTTACGCAACGAACAATACACCAGCTCCTCCGGCGCTGCAGGCAGGATGATCATTCGAGGTTCTTGCGGATGCAGAACAGGACGGGAAAAACTGTCAAGGGTGTCTGATCGCGCAGAGGATGTCCTCGTTCAAATGACCGGATATGGTCGGCTTCGGGACTTTCTTCCGGAGTTGCTTTCCGAGTATCCGATGACAGGGCTCAATATTGAGAGATTATTGGATACTCTGGTCGATGTTTTCGAGCAGCGATCATTGAATCTGTTCTTTGATGAGTTCCAGTCCGTTCTCAATGAAGTGGTCAGGAAGTTTCCGGAACAGGCCGTTGTTGACCGGATCGAGGATTTTCTCTTTGGTCTTCGTTCCCTCGTCCTGCCCCAGCTATCACGCAGCAAGGAAGACATTCTGCTTTTTGAGGATCTTTTCTTGATGTGCAACGTTCTTTTGCAGGAGAACAGAATCGTGGTGACGGGATACGAGAATACCGTCGTGCGGCAGACACGCCGCGCTGTCCTAAATCTTTGTCAGGAGATTGGAAGCACCTTGAATCTCGAGAAGCTGGTATCGATGCTGGAGAACGGGCTGCCGAAGATCAATATTCCAAGCTGTTATATTTATCTGGCGACAGATGAGAGTTTTACGGATTTCTCCTTGTTACTAGCCTATTCAAACGGTATGATTCTGAACCCGGATCGCGAGAGTGTTCGGACGACGTTAAGCTTGTCTGCCATCACCAGACACCACTCAAGGCTCATGGGCCAGGTCCTGCAGGTGGACGGAGAATTCATCGGCGTCATCCTATTTGAGCCGGTCATCATTGATACACAAATCTATAATATGATGTCACGACAGGTCGCAGGCGCGCTCAAAGGTGCCTTGCTTCACGATGATTTGAAGTTTGAAATGGCGCTTCGACGTTTCAACGAGCAACAGCTTCATCATAGTGCCCACTATGACGCATTGACGGATCTTTATAATCGCCGCACATTTGAAAGAATGATGGAAATTCTGGTTGACAGTATCAATAAGAATGCCCCGTCCGACCCCTTCTGTCTTTTCTATATCGATTTTGATAATTTCAAAGCAGTAAATGATACATACGGTCATGACACAGGCGACCTTTTGATCCGTGAAATCGCCTGCCGCTTCCAGCGGATTGTCGATCCCTTCGCGCTATCCGTGTCGAAGGAAATCACAGCAGAGGACCCAAATGCGACGAATGCGGCGATTTTTCGTATCGGAGGCGATGAATTTACCGCCTTGGTGCGCTGTCTGCCCCGTTCTGAAATCAAGCTGCTTCTGCGTACCTTGCAAAAAAAGGTCAAAGCCCCTATCCGCATCGGGAACAAGTCCATTCGTGTTTCCTTGAGTATCGGGATCAGTGTATTCCCCAAGGACGCGAACACCTCGGCACAGTTAATCCGTCTGGCCGATGCTGCCATGTATAAAGCCAAGGAGAAAAAGGATATGTTCTGTTTCTATGACGAGCTATAAGACGACGTATATTTCATTATTCCTGACCGTCCAGGCTCTTGATAAACTCTGAGTATGATTTTCCGGTGTACTTCTTGAAGCAGCGGCCGAAGTAATTGGGATCAGGAATGCCTACTTGCTGTGCCGCCTGATACATGAGCATTTTCTGCTCGGCAAGCTCAACCGCCATCTCCATACGCCTCGCGAATAAATAATCACTGAAACTGATCCCCACCTCGGCCTTGAACATTCGACTCAGGTAATTCGGATTAAATTCGAAAACGATAGCCGTAGATGCTAGGTTCAGATCCGGGCTTGTAAAATTCGTCCGAAGATAGTCCTTAATCTTCTCCGCCGTCGTGCTGCATTTCGGTTCTGTCGGTTCATCGATATAGTCGAACTTATGAAGATCCAGATTGGCTTTAATCTTCCGCAGTGCAGTCTCGATTTCCTGTTTGTCAATCGGCTTCACCATGAAGTCACTGATGCCGATTCCGATACACTGCCGCGCATACTCAAACTCGTTAAATGCAGTCAGAACAATAATTTTCAGCCTCGGATAACGTTGAATAGCCAGTCGCGAGAATTCAATTCCGTCCATAAACGGCATTTTGATGTCGACAAAAACAATATGCGGACGGATCTCATCAATCGTATTGATCGCTTCGATCCCGCTCTCGGCCTCGCCGGCGACATACATGCCGATGGAGGCAAAGTCTATGGTCGTTTTCAGGATCCCCCGGATTGCCTTCTCATCATCTATGAGCATCACTCTGTACATTTCAATCCTCCTTTACCCATTCGGCAACGGAAATCTCAACCGGACCGAGGTATACGCCCCGACCTCACTTTGAATGTCGATCACGTCCTCTGTTTTACTGAAATAGCGCAAACGCTCAATCGTTCCCGTTAATCCAAAACGATCGTTTCCGTCGGGGTGCAGTACCGACCGGATTTTCTCTTCGCTCATTCCGACACCGCTGTCATACACAACGATTTCCAGGATGCCGTTCTTTTTCTGAATACTGATACGGATGACACACTTCTCACCTTTGACGCGAACACCGTGATATAGAGCATTTTCGACCAGCGGCTGAAGGATTAGCTTAGGGATCTGGACATCCATAAGAGTTCTGTCAACCTCATACTCGTCATCAAATATATCCCCGTACCTATACTTCTGCAGTTTCAGATAATCCTTCACAATCTGCAGCTCGGTTTGGATTGGAACCTCAATATTACCGCCGGCCAGAAAATTCTTGAAAAAACTGGCCAGTGTGCATACCGCCTCATAGACGTTCTTGTCCTTTGCCTCGGCCGCCATATAGGCAATGGTATCGAGAGTATTATACAAAAAATGTGGTTTTATTTGTTCGTGAACAATCGAAATCTCCGCGCTCCGGATTTTGTTCTCTTTTGCAATCAATTCTTTGAAAAGCCCATCAATCTCGTCGAGCATCATATTATACCGATTCTTCAGGTTCCCAATCTCATCATCCGGCAGAGAAAGGCTCGCCTTATGAAGTCCGCCAGTCTCGGCAACGGAGTCCATCGACTGAACGAGGCTCTTGATCGGCTTGGTAATGTAAAAGGAAATAAACGCGCTGACAAGGACAACAGATGCTATGGTAACGGCGAGCATAGAGACGATCAGGACGGTTAGCTCGGCGGACATATTCTCACCCGCGTAGAAGCTCTCTTTCGAGACGATGGTAAGATCGGTCCCGTTTATCCGGTAATAAGAGAGGATTCTCTCATCTCCCAGATTACCCGCCACTCGCCGCCCGTACTGCTCCTGCTGCGAAGCAATCGCCGTATAAGCCGTTGTGATATTGTCGCCGCACAGATACTTCTCGGCAAAAAGATACCCGAATTGACTGTTATCAGACCTCAGGTCCTGATATGTGGCATCCAGAAAAGACAGCGGCAGGTTAATCGCCAGATATCCGATGGCTTCTCCCGTCTTATTATCGTAAATGACACGTAAGAAGGACAGTATATTCGGCCGGTTTTTCTGCTCGAAAAGCCCGTCTCCATTTATCACATATAAGTAATCTCCTCTTTTTTCGAAAAGATTATTCTTCCATTCATCAGATTGAAATACGCTGGTGTTCGCTGTCGCAACGTCCCGCACTGCGTTGACATAGGTGCCGTCTGTCTGGAAAACATACATAGATGAGATTCCCTCAAATACATCAAGAATATTCTCAATGCTATTGACCGCATCGTTTGCCTTATGGGCCTGATTGACTTGCTGACGCAGAAAAACACCCACGGACTCGTCCGTCATGATCAGCGTGCTGATATCATCCATACGTTCCGTTTGCGAGTAAAACTTACCGGCAATGGCTTGCATTGCGTCACGGTTTTTCTGGGCGGCGTAGTCGCTGAGATTGTTACGGATCAATAAAAGGTAAATTAACATGAAGAGAATTATGTAAACAGCAAAAATCAGCATAAAAAGAAACATGGTTTTCTTCCCCAACGGCATGGAAGAGAACCGGGTAAACAGGTTCCTTTTAAGCGCGGTTTTAGCCTGATCCGTCATTCGATCTCCTGTTTTCACATATGAATGAAAGCGTCTTCAAATCCATTGTAACGGTGACAACCTGTATTTACAAGAAAAGCGCCGGCAAAAGCCGCCTCTCCACAACACGTAAGATGTACGTCATTTCCCCGTATACGGATTGATCTTCACCCGCGTAATGAATTCCCCGATCATTTCTCCAGGGAATCGTCCGGCTGTACCTGTCATGACCGTTGCACCTGCGGCGGCCGCCGCCAGCCGCAGCATTTCCCGCGGCGGCATGGAAACCTCTCTCGCCACCGCCCATGCCGCGACCATAGTATCCCCGGCGCCGACTGTACTCTTTACTTCAACCGGCAGCGCAGGAGCATGCCATGCTCCCTGCTCACAGAAGAGCAGCGCTCCGTCAGCCCCCATGGAGACAAGGACAGTCTCAATTCCCTTCTGAAGCAATACCCTGGCTTGCGGTCCGATGTCACCGACAGTAGGCAGCCGTTTGCCGCAAAGCCCTATCATTTCCGAGAGATTCGGCTTTACGGCCGAAGGCACGGCATCTACTCCCCGTCGAAAAAGAGCTCCGTCCGCGTCCAGCATCGTTGCGGCGCCGGCGTCGCGAAGCAGTGCGATCCATTTCGCATATATCCCCTCGTCAACTCCCGGCGGAACACTGCCGGACAAAATGACGGTATCACCGGGAACGACCCGACTCAGCAGCTTGCTTTCCAACAATTCCAGCAACTCCGGAGATACCGGCGTACCGCACTCGTTCACCTCCGTAACGGTCCGCTCAACCGGATCCATGATCTTGATGTTCGTCCGGGTCTCTCCGGCGACACGAACAAAATCACACTCTATACCGAGTGTTCGCAACCGTTCCTCAATGGTATCTCCCGTACCGCCCCCCAGAAAGCCCATCGCAACGCAGCTGCAATCCAGCGAGCGGATTGCCTTGGCAACGTTGATTCCCTTGCCGCCCGCCTCAACGTATACGGATTCTGCCCGGTTCAACGCTCCAACCGCAAAATCGCGGATCAGAACTGTCTTATCAAGTGCCGCATTCAGCGTAACGGTGTAAATCATTGCACTTCTCCTTCATAACCGGGAAAGATTTTCTTTATTATAATCCTCAAATAGAAAAAGAGGGCACTCGCCCCCTTTTTTATACGAATTAATGTCTCAATTATCAGCTGTTACATGGAAGATGCGCACAAAGAAATCGTCTCCGGGCTGTGTGAGCACAACAGATAACTATCCAGAACTCTGACAGCTCCTGCGGTGCGCATGCTGATCTTGCGGGCAGCGAGTATAGTGTGCAAGTCGATCTGCTCTTCTTCAAGATTGACCAGTTCCTCTGCCTCACAGAGGATCTGAAAATCCAGGTCGTCAATCAAATGATAGGAGTGATGATGCCCGATTAGATAGCAAACCCTGGCGCGGATCCGGAAATCAATATCGCACGTGGAAAGAATCTCCTCCGCGATTGCCGGTCCCTCCATCTCCTGATAATGCCCTTCGTTCGATTGATGCTTGCGCTCTGCCTCCAGAACGCCGATATCGTGCAGTATAGCGGACAGAAGCAAAGTCTCCTTGCGCTCATCCTCTTCGGAAAGACCTCTGGCAATCGCCTCCTCCTCCCATAACGCCGTAGCAAAGCCGTATACCTTCATTGCGTGGTTGATTCTTGTTGAGTCAGGACCTAAGTAAGTGATCATTCTGCTCATTACTGTTCCGACCATCTATCTGTTCTCCTTGAGATTTTCTAGTTAAATTCTGAACCCAAAATATGAATAATCCATTCGAAATTTGCGGCAAACAAGATGCATTATTATTTCAATGCTGTGTCATTAGCCATTAACGACTATCCGGTCACAGACATTACGCTCAGACCTGTATATCGGGCAAGACGGAATGCAGAAGTTCGGCGCTCCCGCTGGTCTTCATCCATTTCTTCCTGGCCTCGCGTACGTCCTCGGGAGGCAAATCGTCCTCTTCAAGATTCACAAAAAGGTCTGCCTCGACAAGAATCAGAAAGTCGATATCATCGATCGCGTGATAGGTGTGATGATGCCCGATCAAGAAGCAAACACGACGGATCGTCTCCTCATCGACCCCGCAATCCTTCAGGATTTCCTCGGCGACAGCCGGCCCTTCCTCCTCCTGAAATTTTCCGGCACACGATCCGTGTTTATTCGCTGCTTCAATAATACCGATATCATGCAAAATAGCGGCATACATCAGCGTCCGTCGACGAGGATCATCGGGAGACAGACCCTTGCTTTCGGCCTCCATCGACCACAACGCGCAGGCAAATCCGTAGACCTTCATCGCGTGATGGATCCTCTTCCTATCCCCTGCAAAGTACTCAATCATGCGTGTCATTACTGAACCGGTCATAAACGCCCTCCGTCCTTCCTGAGGAAACTAGCTGTCGAGCAGCTCTTTCACATATGTCGGCAAGGCAAAGGATCCGACGTGCAGCCTTGTATTGTAGTACCTGGTCCGGATGCCCAGGGAATTCCACGCCTTCTCATCCAGGTCGCGGATAGGATCGAGACGCTTCGACGCAAACCCGAAAAGCCAATGTCCGGACGGATAGGTCGGAATATGCGCCTGATACGCGGCGCAAACTTCGAAAAAAGCCGCAATGTGAAGGTGAGCCCGTCGCATCGCTTTTGCGTCGTTCTCATAATACGGACTCTCGTTCTGATTGACGAGTATACCGTCACCGGTCAGTGCTTTGTAGCAATTTCCATAGAACTCCTTGGTAAAAAGGCCCTCTCCGGGTCCAAAGGGGTCGGTCGAATCAACGATAATCAGATCATAACAATTCTCGCAGGCACGAATGAAGCGCAGACCATCCTCGTAATGATGATGAACACGTGCATCGTCAATCTTACCGGCTATGGAGGGCAGATACTCGCGCGACACGGCAACCACTCGCTCGTCAATCTCGACAAGATCAATATGCTCTACTGTCTCATAACGTGTGAGTTCCCTTATCGTCCCGCCGTCCCCGGCACCGATCACGAGGACTCTGCGGATCTTCGGATTCACAGCCATCGGTACGTGAACAATCATCTCATGATAAACAAATTCGTCCTTCTCCGTCACCATCATCAGTCCGTCCAAAGTAAGGCAACGCCCGAATTCCCGGGATTCAAAGACATCAATCCTTTGAAAATCGCTCTGTTCCGTGTGAAGTGTTCTCTCAACCTTGATCGAGAAACGCACATCGGGTGTATGCTCCTCGGTAAACCACAGTTCCATCTATCGTCCTCCATTCTGATGCGCAGCACATGTCTCACTTCTGATCAGGCATTGACGACACAGATCTCTTTGACATCCTTGTCTTCGGTTCCTGTCATGAAGCTTCCCTTCTCCTGTGCATAAACGATGTACTCGATAATTTCTTTCGTGATTCGTTCACCCGGGGCGACAATCGGGATACCCGGCGGATAGCACATGACCGATTCCGCCGCAATGCGTCCGACACAGTCCTCCAACGAAAACGAGGTCTTCGCCGTGTAGAAAGCTTCCTGCGGAGTCATCACCACTTGCGGGTGAATATACTCATGATCCAGAAGCCCCTCCGGGTCACGGGCATATCTTCTCTTAATCTCCGACAGCGCGCTCACAAGTCTTTCAAGTTCTCTCTCTCTGTCTCCGACAGAAATTACAGCCAGGATATTTCCTAGATCACCGAATTCGATCTGGATGCCATAGTCATCGCGCAGAAGGTCATAGACCTCGACGCCCGTCAGTCCGATCGACCGGGTAAACACGGACAGCTTCGTTGTGTCAAAGTCAAAGAACGTATCCTGATCGATTCGCTCCTTCGAAAATGCATAATATCCGCCGATCTTGTTGATCTCCCGCCGGCCGTAATCCGCCAGGCGGACGACCTCCCGGAAAATCTCCTTCCCGTTCTGCGCAAGGTTCCGACGCGAAAGATCGAGGGACGACAGCAGTAAATACGACGCACTGGTCGTCTGCGTCAGGTTCAGAATCTGCCTGATATGGCCTTCCTTTTCTCCCTGCCCGACGAGCAGAAAAGAGCTCTGTGTCAGCGATCCGCCGGTCTTATGCATGCTTACGGAGGCAAGGTCGGCTCCGGCTTTCATCGCAGATATCGGCAGTTCTTCCGAGAAGGAGAAATGGGTCCCGTGTGCCTCGTCGGCCAGAACCTTCATGCCGGCTGCATGCGCCAGCTTCACGATCTCCCGAAGGTTCGAGCAAACACCGTAATAGGTTGGATTATTGACCATAACAGCCTTGGCGTTCGGGTGTTCACGGATCGCGCGTTCAACATCGCAGAGGGCCATCCCGAGCGGAATGCCGAGCTCTTTGTCAACTCCAGGATTCACATATACGGGCACCGCGCCGCACAAGACAAGGGCGTTGATTGCGCTGCGGTGTACGTTGCGCGGAAGAATGATCTCGTCACCCGGACGGCATACCGACAGGATCATCGCCTGAACCGCCGCTGTCGTGCCGTTTACAATAAAAAACGCGTGTTTGGCGCCGAATGCCTCGGCAGCCAGCATCTCCGCGTCGCGAATGACGGACACAGGGTGACACAGGTTATCGAGCAGCTTCATGGAATTCACATCGACGGAAAGACAAGCCTTGCCCAAGAATTCCGTCAGCTCCGGATTTCCGCGGCCCTGCTTGTGGCCCGGCACATCAAACGGAACAACTCGCATCGTTTTGTACTCTTGAAGTGCCTCATAAATCGGTGCGCGGGACTGTGGATTGCCGTCATTTCCCGAGGAAAAAGCGTGCATACGCATGCCTCCTTATAGGTGGATCAGTAAATATTCATACCGCTGAAAATCTCGATCATTTCTCGGCGGAGGCTGTTTGTGATGGCAAGCCTCTGTTTCGGAGCGAGTTCGCGAACGTCCTTGTTGAACAAGTAGTTCTGAAGTTCGAGCTCCTTGATCAGCATCTTGGTATGAAAAATATTGGCCTGGTAGACGTTAACGTCGATGGCGTCATAGGTTTCCAGGGTCTTGTCGTCGATATAATCCTGAATAGATGTGATATCGTGATCAATAAAAAGCTTCTTGCCGTTTACGTCGCGCGTAAAGCCGCGAACACGGTAATCAATCGTCATAATATCCGAGTCAAAGCTGCTGATCAGATAATCGAGGGTATTCAGAGGAGATATCTTCCCGCAAGTCGATACATCGATATCGACTCGAAATGTCGCGATTGAGTTATCCGGGTGATACTCGGGATAGGTGTGGACAGTCAGGTGACTCTTGTCGAGATGTCCGGCAATCGAGTCCTTCAGGGTAAGCCCAGCTGATCGGCCCCGGTTGCAGGAGTCATCGATAAAATCGTCCGGCATCATTTCCTCGGTTACGAGAAGCGTGACAGATGCCCCTTGTGGGTCATAGTCCTGCTTCGATATATTCAAAACATGAGCGCCGATCATCTCCGTGACGTCGCAAAGGATCTTGGTCAGACGCTCAGAATTATACTGTTCGTCTACATATGCAATATAGTCTCTCTGTTCTCTCTCACTTTTTGCATAGCAAACATCGTAGATGTTGAAGCTAAGTGTTTTGGTGAGGTTGTTAAAGCCGTATAATGTCAGCTTTTTTTCCAACCCTAACATCACAACCTTTCTGGGAAAAATAAAGAAATATCCAAATCGGATAGTACGAGGAAAACATAAGAATGTCAATGCTTTTCAGGATTTTCATTCCTTGCACCCCCCTGGCGGCGTCTCTCGCCGTCACCCTTCGCCCCAGCCCGGTTTTCTTGCCAAAACAACGGATATCGTTTATTGTTGATGTGTTCTATTTTTTCTTTCAAGGAGCTCATCTATGCTTACGGAAAAGAAGGCTGCCGGTACTTCGAGCTCTCCATTCTTCACGCAGCTTGCCATCATTTTTTTCTATTTTGCTTTTTTTTATAACGCGGCACTTTCCTATCGCGGTTTTCTTAATCTCGCACCGGCTGCCGCAATACTGATCGCTGTCTTCCTGAACGGCGGATTTGCTCTGTGTGCCTCTGCTGCGATTCTCTTTTTCCTTCGCGAAAAGAAGTCTTCCCCAAAAATCGGTTCATCGGGGCGGTCTTTTCTCCGTGATTCCTTTCTTCCGCGCGTTCCGCTGCTTATTGTTGTCACGATTTTTTCTATTCTGGCCTTGTTACAGTTCGACAATATTGCACGCTATGACGCCGGATTGTATTACACGCAATTGATCACCGCGACAAAGACATTTCAGTTTGATCCGGGCTCTCTGTTGCAATCCTTTGCGCTTTCCACACATCCGACTCAGGGCGCAACTTTCTGGATCGGGGCCGGTGAAATGCTTTTCCCGATGAAGAATATCGGCGTATATATTGTCACGTTGCCCTTGACTATCGTATCGTTTCTTTGTCTTTATGAGATCATCGGAGTTCTTGTTCCGAGAGCAAACCCGATCCACCGGGCACTGGGAGTAGCCCTTTTTGCTTTCAATCCCTATGTTCTCGGACTTTTCTCCTACACAAATCCCGATTACTATTTGACCCTTTTCTTCATTATCCTGGTTTGGTCATTTCAGAAAAACTGGCATATTCTGGGTATGTTTACCGCTCTTCTTGTCTGTTTCTCAAAAGAGCCCGGCATTCTGTTCGCGGCTTCCTTCCTCCTGACCGCCTTCTTCATGCAAATTCTTCTCAGCCCGGGCAAGGGGTTTTTTCGAAAGGCATTCCGGCTGATGTGGCCCAAGAATCTTCTGCTGTACGGACTGGTTCCGATTGCCTATGCCGTCTACTTCCTGACGCAGGGCAATCTGACCTTCGCTTCCTCGGTGACATCTCAATCGCCCCTGCGCTGGGACAGTAGCGGAATCCATTGCTTCGGCTTCAATGCGCCTTATATCCTTGCAAGAGCTTTACAGCTTCTCGTCTATAATTTCTTCTGGATTCCTCTGCTTCTTGGGGCTGCGGCTGCTGCCTTTGTGTTGATTCGCGGATATCGGGCACGGAGAAGATCCGGCAACGCCGCTCAGAAAAGTCCGGCTGTTTCCGTTGATTTCAACGTACCGGTCGTCATTGGAATTTCCGCCAGTACCTATATTTACTTTTTCTTTTCGTGCCTGTTCATCACGCATCTTTGTCCTCGCTATGCGGTCTGCGTCGCTTTTCCGGCCGCAATCGTCAGCGTCTGGGCACTGACGCTTTTCACACAAAAAGTGAGAGTTTCCGTCGGTCTGCTGTCCGTAATCGCCGCTCTGTTTATCGGTCAGTGCTACGCCGAGCTCGATCCCTCGATCCGGCTCACTTGCCATCGTCTTGACCTCGGGACACATACCATTTATTCTCCGACGACAAAATGGTATGCAACATTGGAGTATCTCGATATCGTATCCGATATGTTCGCGCACAACCAGCTGTATACCTATGCGGATGATCTCACAAATGAAGCTCTGAAGAAAATGGATATTAAGGAAGATGATGTCATCGCCTACGTCATGTATGAGTATATGGAGATCTACCTCATGGGCGACCCTTTGCAAACAGATCACCCGATCTATTGGGATCCGGCGGCACAACGTCGAACCTATGAGAATCATATCGAAGGCGCTTTTGTTCCCAGATTCCGGATTCTCGGATTGGATCTGTTGAATGGAAAGGATGATCTCAATCTGCCGGATCACTTCTATCTGATGACGACCAATCATATTGACCTTACCTATCTGGAAGATATTGAGCGGAGGGGCTACAGAACAACAGACTCTTTCACCGTGGAAAATAACATCGGTCTTCTCAGGGTGTATACCTTTGAGAAAGAGACCGACTAAGGAGTAATCTATGCCGGGACTAATACTGGAGGGCGGGACTCTCCGCGCCATTTTTACTGCAGGCGCTATGGACGCCTTATTGGACCAGGGAATTGAGTTTCCTTACTGCATCGGCGTTTCCGCCGGTATTGCCAACGGTATATCTTATATCTCCCGTCAGAAGGGCAGAAATCTCGAGGTTCTGTTAAAGTATCGTCTTGACGGCCGGTACGTCGGCCGGCGTAATTATCTGAAATATCGCAGCCTGTTCGGTATCGATTTTATTTTTAACGAGATCCCCAACCGGCTTGTCCCCTTTGATTGGGATGCCTTTTCCAAGTATCAGGGTACTGTCCTTGCCGTAGGAACAAATGCCGTCACCGGCGAGGCAGAGTATCTGGACTGTAAGGAAATGGATCGCGCGTGTACTATTCTGCGCGCTACCTGTGCCTTGCCGCTTCTTTTCCCTGTCGTCGATTGGAAGGGTAGAAAGTATTACGACGGAGGCCTGAGTGACGCAATCCCCGTTGTAAAGGCGATACATGACGGTAACGAGAAAAATCTGATCATTCTAACCCAGCCCGCCGGTTTTCAGAAGGAGTATGAGAAGAGTTACGACCTCGTAATCCGCTTTCTCGGCAAACAGTATCCGAAACTTGTCGATGTTCTGAAGACACGTCATTTACGCTACAACGAGGAGCTCGCTCTCTGCGAGAAGCTGGAAGCCGAGGGCAAAGCAATTGTTCTGCGCCCCTCATACGCTTTGGATAATATGGAGAAGGACTTAGATCAGATCCGTGCCAATTATCAGCACGGCTACGAGCAAGCAATAGCAACCATTAGTCAGATACGCGAGCTGTTCTGAGTATTTCTGCTGTCCCTAAAGGCCGGGAGGTCCGGGCAGGAGAAGATCATCATCAACCATTCATGATTTGTCAATCGTCTTGTCCTGTGTGCCTGCGTATGTCAGAGATTTCTTCTTCTCATCAAGCTGTCGGTTATAGAATCGGATCTTGTTATACCAGTGTCTGGTTAAAAGAAACGTTGTCGTCTCACTTAAGGCAAGGATGATCAACCACTTGAGATCCAGCGACCAGATATTCCTGGAGATTCCAGTCACGACATAAATCAAGATGGTTAGTGCCAGGCAAATCGCCATGTTGATTCCTGTCACGGCAGGCTTGGTCGCTTTCACAGAAAGTGTTACGGTAAACACGATAAACATGCACACCGTACCGACAAGACCACTGATGATTGACATGTCACGCAGTGCCTCAAAGTTGAAACTCTCCCAATCCCCTGAAACCAACGCCCACGTCGATTGCATCAGGGAACCGACGACGCCGCATATGAGGAGATTGATCAGGAGCATCTTTAACCGGTACATGTTTCCTCCTACAGTCCGAGAAAGTCTTTGAATGCGGTCGAATAATTCTTCGATACCTCGACTTCCAGTTTTGTATTTCCAAACCGCAGTACCAGCCGCCGGCCGAACCACGGAACGATCTGACTGACATTTTCAATATTAACGATGAAAGAGCGGCTCACACGGATGAACCGGTCTTCGGGAAGCGATGTCTCAAGCTCGTAGAGCTTTTCCTTGACCTTGTATTCTCCGAGAGGTGTCACGCAAACGGTATACTCCGTTGGTGTTGTACCTATTGTCAGAGTCAGACGGTCTCCCTCTTTGACGCCGAGCGTTTCAGCCATTCTTGACGCGAGGATAATGCCGCGCTCATCGTTCATTCTGCGGACCGCTTCGTCACGATTTTCCCGGAAGTCAAACTTCAAAAAATCAAAGAAACTGTCACTTTGTATTCCGTAAACATTGGATATTGGCGTAGATGCACCGGATACGGGGACCTGTTCCATCTCACGGGTTGCACTGACTTCTGACACGCCGGGATGTTGAGCGAGATTTGAGATATCCTCGTCTTTGGCATGGGTATAGACAAGATATATATCAAATTTCGTCGTCTCGTCGTACATACGATCCAGTTCCTGGGTCAAGGATCCGCTTAGGGTATAGATGAAAATCAAACTGGAAAGGCTGATGGCTGTCAGAATCGTGTTGTTGAGAAGACTTCGATTCCCGCGAATATTGCCGGCAGCAATCGCAAGCGTGTTTGCCTTCGAGGACATCCCGATTCTGAGCATCAGAGTACCGAAAACCCGACATGTCATAGGAATCAACAGGATAATCCCGACAAGCCCCGCCGTCATGGCGATTGAGTTGGAAACGATTGCTGCGATCATCTCTTTCGGCAAGAAAGGAGGAGATACTATTGCAACCAGAATAAGTATCACGCCGACTATCAATCCGGCTATACCGCTCTCCTTTTGTTCCCGGTCTACCCCGAGAAGAACCTCCTTCAGAGGGCGTCCGGAACTGGTAATGATCGGAACAGCGGAACTTAAGACAGACAACAGAACGGCAAAGACAAATGTCGCGGCGATATACACCGGATTGAACTGAAGAGATGAGGCGACATCCGTAATCCAGGAAGGTGCATTCACGGAAAGAATACCGACGGATGACGGAATGCCCAGTAAAATTCCCGCAATACCTCCTATGGCTCCGATACTCGCACTCTCGGCTAAGTAGATTAGAGTCATGCTTTTTTTCGTCGCGCCGACGCTCCGGAACGTTCCGATCACGGGTAGCCTCTCCGTTGTAATGACACGATAGGATGTATAGATAATGAATGCACTGACAAGAACCGCAAAGAGCGACACCACAATGAAGGATACCGATGAATCTGTTGAATTCGAGCTGGTACGTGTGGACGAATCTTCAACAACACATCTCGAATACTGCGGCGAAAGCTTTTCGATAATTTCCTCCTTCGCCACGCCATCCTTCAATCCGAGAAAGACAGTATTCGGTACGCCATTTGTCTCGAAAATCTCATAGAGACGATCTCTGTTCATAATCATGACCGCAACATGTGCCTCGTCGATAAAAATTCCTTTAGACTGACACAGAGCGACTATTTTATACGTTCCCGGATGTAAATGGACGTTCAGATCGATCTCATCTCCAACCTTATACCCAAGGCGATCAGCGGTCTTCTCGCTTAGAATCACCTCGTCCTCAGCCAAAGATTCAGGAGCATCACCGACAAATGTCAGTTCAGTGAATTTGGATAGTGTCTGGATGTCCGCACCCCAGGTTGCGAAGTACTCCTCTTCTTCAACAGATGCACCGTACAGAGCATGAGACTTCAAGACTTCAAGTACATACTCGCAAGAGTCCCCTATCTTTGTGAGCGGAGCAGTGTCTACTTCAAAAGCATCCAACTCGTTTATCGGTTCGATGATGATGTCCGAGTTTCCCACTTCACTTCTGACCATCTCCATATTCAGTTCCTGCATCGTTTGCGTGACAGTCAGGGAAGAAAAAACCAACGTCGCTGCCACTACAATCGAAAGAAACAGGAGAAAGGACTGAAATTTCTTTTCGAAAATGTTCTTTACCAGATATCGCAGAATAACCATATTACGCGCTCCTCGTATTCATTTCAGCTGTTGCTGCAAGAATAAATACAAAAGAGAAAGCTGTCCCTGCTATCTGTGCAGAAGGGACGGCTTTACTTGTGAAACGGACATTTTCGCGTGTGAAATAGGCGATGTTGAGAGGTTCATGTAAAATCCAATATCGTTATTATTATTCCTGATGCAGTGATCTACATCATTTCCACTGCGCAGATCAGAAGCTCTTCATCTGTCAAATGGATGTAGTGCCCGCTATGGGGCGCGACGATGTGCTCGCTGTTACGGGACAGCAGGAGAAATCTGGTCATAATCTGTTGCCAGAGAGCTTCGATCTTCGCGGCGGTCTTCGTATCCATTCCGCCAAACGACTCAAGTTCTTTCACATAGAAGTCGCTGTCGTGCGTGATTATCTTGATCGGAAGATCCCGGAGCGCCGCGGAAAAGATTCCTTGTGAGATTTGCTTCGTGTGTGTGTCGCTGTGTGAGAATGCATACTCGGACAGCGCGGTCTTATATGTGTTCCGGTTGCTCAGGCTTCGCAGCAGGTACGATCTTGTCTCAGGCGGGAATTCGTGATAGTAGAAGGGTGGGCTTTTCGCAAGAAGCGGCTGAATAGCGAATCCGAGTCCGAGGGAGGCAATCACCTCTCCAAGCTTGAAGGAAGCCGTCTTGTCAACTCCGCTCTGTTTATACTCCTTGCGGGAGAGAGAGTCTTTGAATTCAGCGTCAAATGGCGTCGCGGGATCCAGAAGAACGAGCCCGTCCACATACTCCGGATACAAGAGTGCAAATTGTACCACATACAATCCCCCTTGTGAATGCCCGACGAGAAGGATATTTCTCTCGATATGAAGCTGATCGAGGAGTGATTTTAGTTCAGAGGCCACATTGACGGGCGTTCGTTCCAGAGAAGAAAAAGAGCTGTCTCCGTATCCGGCTCGATCGAATACAATCACCTGACTATGCCGTCCGAGACGTTCCGCGATATGCCACCATTCCGCAGAACATGCGCCCAGGGCGGTATCGATAACGATTGTCCGCTTACCCGAGCCGAACCGTTGACAGGCAATCCTAGCGCTGCCGATATCAAGCATTTCCATCATCGGATCCATCCTTGTTTTATCCTTCCGCCGCCGCGTCTGCGATGGTCTCAAGCAGATCCATCAGGGTATCTCTCTTCTCCCTGGAGGGTAGTTTCTCCAGAATGGTCCGAAAATATGCCTTCTCGAAATCCGTGTGTATCTTCTGGATAGCGTGACCCTTTTCCGTCAATACAAGGCAGAACGATCTCCGGTCGCGGGGACTGATTACCCGTGAGGCAATTGCCTGCTTCTCCAGACGGTTGATCGAGCTCGTGAGTGTACTGTTGGGAATTCCGAGTTTGCCGGCAATCTCACGGATAATGATCGAAGGATTTGTCGCGGCAATACTGAGAACAGAGATATCAATCATCGTGAGGCGCTTCAGCACCTCCGGATATACCAGATTGGACTCGCGGTTAGCCCGAAGCAGCTTATGGTAAATCCCGTCAAAGCGTGCAATCTCTTCTTCTTGTATCGGATATCCCATGTCATTCACCTCGTTTCGGTTTTATTATACGACAGTCGTACTATCTGTGAAATTATTTATTACGATTATCGTATTTTTAATGGAGTTATCCAGCGATATCTTGTAATAAACGTAATCTGACGCATATCCACCCGTCAAACGGGTGTTATTCCCAAGGTTTATATGCCTTGTTAGTTGCCATCGTCTAAAGGCGTCGGCTTTTCACATTCGTTCAAGCCTCTAGAGTAATTGGCGCTTTGGCATGTCCATTGAAGAGACCCTTGTGTACTCCTTGCTGCCCGTAAAAGGGTCGTCGTATTCTTTTAGAGGATAATCAAGTAGATATGCTTCATTGAAAAGAAACCCAGGAGCACCACATAGTTATACATACCAAAAGACAGAAAACAGCCTTCTAAAACGGTAATTATTGACAAGAAATGACGAATTATCACGTTACTCGATATTCTAATACATGCTAAATGATTGATTCCGGAAGCTTTTGATGGTAATCATTGCGCAGAAATAACGTGGCTTCATACTCCAATACCTACTAAATCTCTATTTCTTTTAATTTAGTAGGTAATCATTGACAAACAAGGCGTTTATTATTCAATGACTAGCATGCCGGAAACGGTTTTTCGCCGATTCAGTAGGTAATCATTGACAAATTTTATCTTTATTGCTCATTGACGCACATACTAAAAGCCGTACTTCGTCGATTGAGTAGGTAATCAACGAGAGAAAACGTGTTCAGGGTCTGTTTTCAATGAGAGGAAATGTGTTTAAGATCCATTTCCAATGTTTAGAGGCTTGAATATCTTTGCTCCGCCGGCGCTTGCGGCAACCTAACAGAGGACCCGTTTTCTATGCTTAGAAGCCTGAACCCCTCTGTTCTATGAAGAAGGGTGATTTCTCTGGTATAACCTCTTGCCCGCCACCCGCATAGCAGGTGGTTTCATATTTCGCGCTCGTTGGCGCCCAACTGACTAAAGTCAGAATAAGTAACCGTCCCGCATGTCTAGCAAAAGGACGGTCACCAATGGAATACGGGCATTCTCGCGTGTAAGACTCCGCCTTATTTCTTCGCCTTCTTCATGGCCGCACGTCTCGATAAAGCAATGACCAGAAGTACAATGGCTGCCGCTCCAAAGCCGGTCGCCGTGATCATAACCGAGATGTTGAAATACTGTTTGTCGAGATATCGCATGACAATCTCGTTGATCAGAAAGTTCATCGCAACACCGGTATCCGCAAAAACGATTGCGGCGGCAATGAGACGATCGACCTTCGAGTACAGAAACAACCAGATCGTGAGCGCCGTGCAACCTGCCGTCATCGCCGCGATCGGCAGGGCAAGACCGATCACCCAGCCCTTCGCAGAAACGAGCGTCTCGATATAGAAGAGAAAAGGAACCAGGCCAGCGAAAAATACAGCAGCTCCAAAAGCTGTCCGATGTTTTTTCAGAAGGAAGATCGGGAGAAGTACGACGAAGCAGAAAAGAAGCGCCGACAGGGGAAAGCGCGACCAGGTGAGCGACTGTGTAAGGCAGAAATCTACAAGTGCACAGACAAACGCCGCGAGCCCCAGAGCGCCGCAGATGATCGGGAACACCAGCCGCGAGAGTTTGCGATACTGCTGCTCTCCCGAATAACGGATGACACTGGTGACAAGTTCTACCTGCGGGTCGACGGACGCGATCTGCGACTCACCGGTTTCGGCGTTGGCGGGGATGTTTTCGGCCGTTGCTGACTTATCTGTCAGAAGATCCTCCGGCTTGATCCCGAGAACCCGTGACAGCTTCGGCAGGAGTGTGATCTCCGGGAAGCCCTTGCCACACTCCCATTTTGAGACAGCCTTGTCTGTCACGTCGAGCCGTTCGGCGAGGTCTTTCTGTGTCATCCCGTTCTTTTTTCTCGCTTCTGCGATCCGTCTTCCGAATTCCTGATTATCCATGCGATGCACCTCGTTCGTTTTCTTCTATCATACGCCGGCAATGGAGCATCTCCTATCGACGCATCGTAGAATCCGGATTTTTCGCGACATATTAGGTGTCAACGACGCGTTGAGTACCGTCGAACCCCAGCCATCCTGGTACCGAGCATCCCTTCACCATGTTGAGCATATTGACGACCCCCTACGGCATCTATTTCTCCGAACTTACCTGCAGCACATAGAACTTCAGATAGTAGGATTCCGATTCCGGCCACAGGATCGGATGATCCGCCGCCTGCGTGCGGTACTCGATCTGGCGGATTCTCTTATGTGCGTCCTTCGAGGCGGCAAGCACGGTCTCGTAGAACATTTCAGGCGTCATGAAGTGCGAGCAGGAGCATGTCGCGAGATAGCCCCCGTCCTTCAATAGCCGCATCGCGCGAAGGTTCACTTCTTTGTATCCTTTTCGCGCGTTCTTTACGGACTCACGGCTCTTCGCAAAGGCCGGCGGATCGAGAATGATCACATCATACTTTTCGCCCTTACGTTCGAGATCCGGAAGAAGCTCGAAAATATCCGCGCACTGTACCGTGACAATATCGCTGACACCGTTCAACTCCGCGTTCTCGCGCGCCCTTTGGACCGCCGTCTCGGACGCGTCGACGGCGAGGACACTTGTAGCACCGGCCGCCGCCGCATTGAGCCCGAACGATCCCGTATGGGTAAACAGGTCAAGGACCTTCGCCCCCGGGCACAACGACCTTATCGCCGCGCGATTCATCTTCTGATCGAGGAAGAATCCGGTCTTCTGCCCATCCGCCACATCGACGAGGAAACGGACGCCGTTCTCTATAATCTCGACATTCGTGTCAAAGGATTCGCCGATGAAGCCCTTCACCGGGGCCATGCCTTCCTTCGCACGAACCGGCGCATCACTACGTTCATAGATTCCGCGGATCGGCATGCCCTCTGCGGCAAGCAGGGCTTTGAGTTCACCAAGAATCAGAAGCTTATATCTCTCGATCCCGAGCGCTAAGGATTCGACCACCAGAACGTCGGAGAACTTGTCGACAACCAGCCCCGGCAGATAATCCGCTTCGCCGAAAATCAACCGGCAGCTCGACATGTCGACAACGTGCTTCCTGTACTCGACCGCGTCGCGCACGCGCCGGCGGATGAATTCATCATCGACGATCTCGGTCTGCGAGCGGCTCAGCATCCGGATCCGGATTTTCGATGCGGTATTGATAAAGCCCGTACCGAGGCAGAAATCATTGAACGCGTGGACCCGTACGAGCCCGCCGTTTTCGAACGTCCCATCGATCGATGCAATCTCATTATCAAAGACCCACGCGCCTCCGGCCCGAAGCGTTCTGCCCTCTTCTTTTTTCAGGATGACTTTTGCGAGTTCCATATTCTTTCCTCCGAAAAAAAGCGGGTGGCCGTTACTCTGCACCCGCTGTGCTGATACTCATTCTCAGCTTCTGATCTTAATATGAACTTCCCGAAGCTGTTTTTCCGATACCTCGTTCGGCGCATCGCACATCAGGTCTTGCGCGTTCCCGTTCATCGGAAACACGATGACTTCACGAATATTCTCTTCATTTCGCAGGAGCATGATCATGCGGTCAACTCCTGGTGCCATGCCGGCGTGCGGCGGAGCGCCGTATTGGAATGCATTGTATAATGCACCGAACTTCAACTTGAGATCCTCTTCCGTGTATCCGGCAATCTCGAAAGCCTTGACCATGATTTCGAGATTGTGGTTACGGACCGCACCTGAGGATAATTCGACTCCATTGCAGACGATATCATATTGGTAGGCGAGAATCTCGAGAGGGTCCTTTTCGAGAAGAGCCACAAGCCCCCCCTGCGGCATGGAGAAAGGGTTATGCGTGAAGATAATCTTCTTCTCTTCTTTATCGTACTCATACATCGGGAAGTCGTTTACAAAGCAGAAGCGATATGCGTTCTTTTCGATCAGATCGAGACGGGTGCCCAACTCGGTACGGATCTGTCCCGCGTACAGATTCGCGCGATCCTCCTTGTCGGCGATGAAGAACACAGTGTCACCGGCGTCCAGTGCGCCCTGTTCGCGAATCTCGGTCTTCATCTCGTCGGGAATGAACTTGTCAATCGGTCCCTTGAATGACAGATCAAGAGCGACCTCGAGGTAGCCTAATCCGCCCATGCCGATCGACTGTGCGAATTGAAGAAGCTTCTCGTGGAAGCCCTTGGTCATATCCGCGTGAACCTTGATCGCGCGGACGGTCTTTCCATGGAAAGGCTTAAAGGCACAGCGCGAAAAGAATTCCGTCACATCAAAAATCCGGAGCGGGTTCCGAAGATCGGGCTTATCGGTTCCGAACTCCAGCATCGCCTGCTTGTAGGGGATGACCGGATACGGTGCGCTCGTGACAACGGCACCCTCCGGCGAGAACTTCTCAAAAGCGGCCGTTAGTACCTCCTCGCCCACACGGAAAACATCCTCCTGCGTCGCGAAGCTCATCTCGAAATCAAGCTGATAGAACTCGCCCGGAGAGCGGTCGGCTCTGGAGTCCTCATCGCGGAAGCAAGGAGCAATCTGGAAATACTTGTCGAAACCCGAGACCATCAGAAGCTGCTTATGCTGCTGCGGAGCCTGCGGCAGCGCGTAGAACTTACCCTTGAACTTTCTCGAAGGAACGATATAGTCTCGTGCACCCTCGGGAGAAGAGGCGCTCAGGATCGGAGTCTGGATCTCCAGAAATCCCATGTCCGTCATTTTGCTTCGCAGAAAGCTGATGACCTCGGAACGGAAAATCATATTGTCCCGGACCTTCTTGTTGCGAAGATCGAGGTAGCGATGCTTGAGCCTTA
>CAZOFY010000015.1:0-43706 GCA_964579245.1 uncultured Mageeibacillus sp. | reverse complement strand
CAAAAAAACGGGGCACCTTATGATAGGTGCCCCGTCTTCATTAAATCTTAGGATTAAGCCTCGGCAAAACGAACCTTCAGTGCTTCAAGCTGGCTATTGAGCTCAGCAGGAAGGCGATCGAATCCGGCAAAGGTCTTCTCAATACCGGCAATTTCCTCAGCCCAGACATCCTTCTCAATGGAAAGAAGTCCTTCTACGTCGGCCTCTGTGAAATTGTCCAGACCGGTTAGATCAATGTCCTTGGCAAAAGGAATATAACCGATCGGAGTCTTTCTTGCTTCAACTTCACCGTTGCAGCGCTTGAGAATCCACTCGAGTACACGGAAGTTATCGCCGTATCCGGGCCAGATGAACTTGCCGTTCTCATTTGTACGGAACCAGTTAACATTGAATATTAACGGCTTTTGCTCAATGAGCGTTCCCATATGCAACCAATGTGCGAAATAATCGCCGACATTGTAGCCAATGAACGGCTTCATTGCCATCGGATCACGACGAACAACACCAACAGCACCTGTGGCTGCAGCTGTGGTCTCAGAGGCCATTGTTGCACCGACAAACACACCGTGATTCCAATCGAACGACTGGTATACGAGCGGAGCTGTCTTTGCTCTTCTTCCACCAAAGAGAATAGCGGAAATCGGAACGCCCTGCGGATTCTCCCATTCAGGAGAGATCGAGGGGCACTGAGAAGCAGGAGCAGTGAAACGGCTGTTCGGGTTGGCTGCCTTATTCTCATCATCACCCTTGTTCCAGTCATTTCCGAGCCAATCAATCATGTGATCAGGAGCGGGAACACCCATTCCCTTCCACCATACATTCTTGTCGTCGGTAAGTCCGACGTTTGTGAAGATGGTGTTAGCCTTTGTCGAAAGAAGTGCATTCGGGTTAGAATCCATGGATGTGCCGGGGGCAACTCCAAAGAACCCGTTCTCCGGGTTAATCGCATACAGATGACCATCCGGGAAAGGACGCATCCAAGCAATATCATCACCGACTGTGAAAACCTTATAGCCCTTGGCATAGGACGGGGGAATCAACATCGCCAGGTTTGTCTTGCCGCATGCTGAAGGGAAAGCACCAGTGATGTATTGTGTCTTTCCGGTAGCAACATTCTCGATACCGAGAATGAGCATGTGCTCAGCCATCCAGTCCTGTTCCTTGGCAAGAACAGAAGCGATACGTAGTGCAAAGCACTTCTTCGCAAGAATAACATTACCGCCGTATCCGGAGTTAATGGACCAGATGGTGTAATCCTGCGGGAAATGTGCAATGTAACGATTCTCGGCATCAATCTGAGCCTTGCCGTGAAGACCCTTAACAAATTCCGAATCTTCACCGAGCTGCTTCCATGCAATATCACCCATACGAGTCATAATACGCATGTTCAGAACAACATAACGGCTGTCTGTGATCTCGACGCCAACCTTGGAAAGAGGCGATCCGGCAGGTCCCATGATATATGCAAGAACATACATCGTTCTGCCCTTCATAGATCCGTCGAAAAGCTTAGTAAGCTTAGCATACATCTCTGCAGGATCCATCCAGTTGTTTGTCGGGCCGGCTTCATCCTTCGTTGTTGAACAGATAAACGTACGATCCTCGACACGAGCAACATCATTGGCTGCGGTGCGATGATAGAAACAACCAGGGAGCGCTTCCTGATCAAGCTCTACGAGCTCTCCGTCGGCAACACATTCTGCCTCAAGTCTCTTCTTCTCTTCGAGAGAACCATCGATCCAGACAATCTTGTCCGGCTTGGTGAGCGCGGCCATTTCATCGACCCACGCTTTAACATACTTGTTTGTTACAACCATTTTGATTCCATCCTTTCGTGTGTGACTGGCTTTCATAGCGAATTGCACTTATCATACCATTTATCTGAGATTCTGGGTAGATGCAAAAACGAAAATAATTGTCAGAATAATTGCAGAATATTTGCGTTTTCGTTCAATTCCTTTTTATTTCCAAACGGAAATGCGAGAAAATAAATCCGTTTATGCATAATAAAAATCATTTCGCGTACAAATCTATTTCGAGATCATTTCATTCGCTATTCGAATGAAGTCTTCCGGAACCAAGGACTCAGCCCTTCGTTTGGAAGAAATCCCTGCTTTTTGCAGAACAGATTCAACTTGAGCTTTCCCGTCAGGAAAAAGTCCACTGGAGGACAGGGAGTTAAGCAGTGTCTTTCTCCGTTGTGAAAAAGATGCGTTCACCAGCGGAAACAGGACGCTTGGAGCGCTCTGAAGAATACCATTTGAATGAAGTCGAATGACAGCCGATTTCGTGTGGGGGGCAGGGTGAAAGCTCTGGGAATCCAGGAGAAAGAGTTTCTCCTTCACCCCGTATAACGAAGAGAAAATTGATAAAGGTCCATACGATTTCGTCTCCGGTTCAGCGAATATCCGATCACAGGCGGCGTTCTCAACGGTGAAAACCATTGATTTCGCATCCTCCCATTCTCGAAACAGCTTTATCAGAATGGGTGTCATCGCGTAGTAGGGCAAATTTGATACGATCCGGCACTCCCCCTTTCCCTTCTGAAACGTACTGCGAGGCATCTTAAGAAAGTCCGCCGTGATCACCTGTACATTCGTTTTGTCTTTCAGCGTGGCTTGAAGAGCCTCAATCAGATGTGTATCGATTTCTACCGCGTAAACACAGCCGGCAAGATCACACAGCTTTTCGGTCAACGCACCGAGTCCCGGTCCGATTTCGAGAACCGTGTCGTCCTTACCGATTCCGGAAGCCTCAGCAATATCCTGAGCAGCACGTTCGTCGACAAGGAAATTCTGTCCGAGACTATGTGTCGGAAGAATAATGTAGTTTTTTATCAGCTCAATGCAACGCTTCTTATCCATTACTGAAAATACCTTACGCCGGACGCAAACAGTTGCTGGTCCTTGTTGCCCGGAATGTTCTTGGCGACCCCCGTGCCCATACGTTCAGAATGTCCCATTTTGCCCAGTATCCTGCCGTCCGGACTCATAATTCCTTCTATGGCAAAGGAGGAACCGTTGGGATTGAAACGTGTCTGCATAGTAGGAATGCCCTTATCATCAACATACTGTGTCGCCACTTGTCCAGCGCTCATAAGAAGGGGAAGCTGATCATCCTTTGCGAAGAATCTGCCTTCTCCATGGGAGATCGGGATCTCATGCAGATCCCCTTCACGAACAAGGGACAGCCACGGCGAATTCGTGGATACGATCCGGGTCGTTACGTAACCGGATTGATGGCGTCCGATTCGGTTAAAGGTCAAGGTCGGACCGTCTGCCTCAAGAGGAAAAATATCACCGTACGGAAGAAGTCCCAGTTTAACAAGAGCCTGAAATCCGTTGCATATGCCTAAGATCAATCCGTCGCGTTGGAACAGTAGATCCCGAACAGCTTCCGTTACATACGGATTGCGGAATGCGGCAGCCAGAAACTTTGCCGAACCCTCCGGCTCGTCTCCACCTGAGAATCCGCCCGGGATCATGATCATGTTTGCCTGACGAATCTTCTCGCTCATTCGCTTTAAGGACTCTATCGTGTCCTGCGAAGAGAGGTTTCTAAATACCATAACATCTGAAAGAGCACCCGCGCTTTCGAAAGCTCGCGCAGAATCCAGCTCACAGTTGGTTCCGGGAAAAGCCGGAATAAATACCCGCGGCTTTGAGATACCCTTGATTCCGGGATACAACTTTCGCGCCCCGGTTGATACCGCATGCTTCGCCTCCGCGGGAATGTCATTTTCTTCGACATTGAACGGAAATACCTTTTCCAGTGTCTTATCATAAGAATCCTTCGCGTCTGCGAGGGTGATTAATTGTCCCTTCCAATTGAATGCCTCACTATTCGTCGTTGATCCGACGAATGCGGCGCCTAGCATCTCAAGCTTTTCTACCGCGTTGCCTTCTTTGACGCTGATAAGAAGCGTACCGAAAGCTCGACCGAAAAGATCCTTGTCCGACAACTGATCCGAGAAAAGAAACCCTAATCTGTTGCCAAAACACATCTGAGCCACACGTGCCGCAATGCCCCCCTGCTTCGCAACGGCTGCCGCCATAACCTGCCCTCTTCGATTCAGTTCGGATACGGTCTTCATGACACGAAGCGCATAGTCTTTCCTGAAAAGGCCGCTTGAATCTCTGGAAAGACGAATCGCATATACCTTCTGTCCGGGTATACTCAGCGCTGAGGTGTGAATGCGATCCTGTGACGTCGTGGTCACCGCAAAAGAGACAAGAGTCGGAGGAACTGACAGGTCATTGTAGGTTCCTGACATGCTGTCTTTTCCGCCGATTGAGGGTGTCATAAAGTCAAGCTGAGCCTGATATGCTCCAAGAAGAGCGGCCATCGGTTTGCCCCATGACTCCTCTGTCTGCATACGCTCAAAATACTCCTGGAATGTGAGTCGGGCGGTAAGCGGATCAGCACCGAGTGCAAGTAACTTCAGAAGAGATTCCGTGACAGCATAATAAGCTCCGTGGAATGGGCTCCATTGTGAATAATACGGATCAAAGCCATAGGTCATGACCGTTACTGCTTCTGTCTGTCCACGAAGCACGGGAATCTTTGCCACCATGCCCTCCTCCGGTGAATCCTGGAACCTTCCGCCATGCGGCATCAGAATCGTACCCGCACCGATCGTCGAGTCAAACCGCTGGATCAGACCCTTTTTCGAACACGTAGACAATGCGGAAAGGCATCCCTTCATGGAGTCGACAAAATGATCCTGACAGTACCCGTCGGCATAGCCTAAAGAATAATCCGAGGACAGATCAGGCATCATTACTGCCGAGGATGCATAGGAAGGAGCACCGTTCGTGTCAATAAATGACCGGGGAAGATCGACGATCGTCTGTCCTCTCCAGGTCATGACCATCCGTTTTGCTTCTGTAATCGTTGCGACCTGAATCGCTTCGAGATTTTCCTGCGCCGCATAATCCAGAAAAGCCTGAAGATCTTTTTCCTTGATGACAACAGCCATCCTCTCCTGTGACTCGGAAATGGCAAGCTCCGTACCATCCAGACCTTCATATTTCTTAGGTACTTTATCGAGATCAATCGAAAGCCCGTCTGCCAGTTCGCCAATCGCAACGGACACTCCGCCGGCACCAAAGTCATTGCAACGTATGATCATGCGGGACACTTCAGGATTGCGGAACAGTCTTTGGATCTTTCTTTCGGTAGGGGGATTTCCCTTCTGTACTTCGGATCCGCATGTAATAACAGACTTCTCGTCATGGGCTTTAGATGAACCTGTTGCGCCGCCAATGCCGTCCCGGCCGGTTCTGCCGCCGAGTAAAATAACAAGGTCTCCGGGCTGCGGTCGTTCTCTGACGATTGAGGATGCGGGAGCCGCACCGATAACGGCACCGATCTCCATTCTTTTCGCCACATATCCGGGGTGATATACCTCATCTACTTGTCCGGTCGCAAGTCCGATCTGATTTCCATAAGAGCTGTAACCCGCAGCGGCGGTCCGGACAATCTTTTTCTGAGAGAGTTTACCCGGAAGCGTCTCGGAAATCGAAACGGTCGGATCTCCGGCTCCTGTCACGCGCATGGCTTGGTACACATAGGATCTGCCGGACAGCGGATCTCGTATTGCCCCGCCGAGACATGTTGCTGCTCCGCCGAACGGTTCAATCTCCGTCGGATGATTGTGCGTCTCGTTCTTGAACATCACAATGTAATCCTCAGGCTTGCCGTCGACCGGAATTGTCACACGAATCGAACAGGCATTGATTTCTTCCGATTCATCGAGATCCTGAAGCTTGCCTTCCTTCTTCAACACACGCATGGCCATCGTCGCCAGATCCATCAGGCAGACCGGCTTGCTATCGATCCCCTCGCCGTAGATTTGCTCTCTCTTTTCGAGATAGTCTTCATAGATGGATGAGAGTCTCTGAGAAATCTCGGTATCAGGATCGCTGAAGGAAACATCAGTCAATTCCGTCTGGAATGTCGTATGTCTGCAATGATCGGACCAATACGTGTCAAGGACGCGAATCTCGGTAACCGTAGGGTCACGCTTCTCCTGCCAGAAAAATTTCTGTGTAAATCCGATGTCCGCCTCGGACATGGCAAGGCCCATGTCTTTACGAAGTGCTGAGAGTTCTTCAGAGGTCATCTTGGTAAAACCGTCTACGGTCTTGACCTCCTGTGGCGGCGTCAGGCTGTCCTCGAGAGACTCGGGCTTCGTGAGACAAGCTTGGCGACTCTCGACAGGATTGATTAAATATTTCGCGATCTGCGCTCTCTGTTCCTCACCGATTGAACCGTAAAAGGCCAGGACACGGGCTGTTCGAACGATCGGCTTCTCTTTGCAGGTAACGATCTGTATGCACTGCGCGGCAGAGTCGGCACGCTGGTCGTACTGGCCGGGCAAGGCTTCAATTGCAAGGACGAAAGAAGCACCATCCAACGGCGCCGTCTCGTCATACACCAGATCGACCGGCGGCTCAGAAAAAACAACATGTCTGGTTGATTCGTATTCTTCGTCCGACAGACCGGATACATCATACCGGTTCAGAACTCTGACCTTCTCTAGGGAAGAAATACCTAGTTCAGCGCGAAGGTCTGTCAGGATGCTCGAGGCCTCCGTCGCGAATGATTCTTTCTTCTCTGCATAAATTCTCCGAACCGAATGAATGTCCTGCATGATTACCTCCAAATATGACGGTTATTCCATCAAGAAATCTTCTCTGATGCCTCTGTAATAAGCTCCGAATTGAATTTAAGGAAGCGCTTTAAACCTTCGGCATCCAGGGATCCGTGACTCAAGAGAGCCTGATCATATACGTGTCTGGCGATTCTTTCAAGCTGATCCATGCTTTCGGCAACCCCGGAAAGGCCGCGCAAACGCAAAATGAGGGGATGATCATTATTGAGTACCAGATCTCTCTTCTCAGGGAACATGGCGTCAAGATTCTTGTAAGGATCATCCTCGTTGCCGGTGCTCATTTTTTCGAATTGCTTACGCATTTCGTGCATACGCCGGGCTTCCTCCGTCTCTCTGATGAATGCCGGCAATTGATCTGAACCAATCGAAACCAGGGAAATCTCCAGAGTTTCCTCGGAAGATGCCTTGCGGAAGAGATCCTCCAATATTTTCTTATCCTCCTCCGGAGCCGATTCACCCTCAAATTCGGCGTCAACTCGCTTGAAATGGATCTTGGGATATTTGTACTCAAGAAACGAGATAAAGTTATTATCCAGTTCTTCGTCCAATACGATTACTTCATAGCCCTTCTGAACAGCGATGTCAATATAAGCTGCCTGCTTGTCAGGCGCCTGCGTATAACGCACGGTATCCTTACCGTCAGTCAGCTCTGATAGTGTCAGGAAGCTCTTGCTGACCGTCTTGAAAAGACAGATGTCCTTTGTCTTTTCGAAAAACTTCTCGTCCTTCAGCATGCCATATTTAACAAAAATACTGATGTCGTTCCAATAGCCCGAAAAAGCCTCACGGTCCTTCTGAAAGACTTCATTGATCTTATCGGAAACTTTTCGAATGATGTGAGTGGACAACTTCTTGACGTACTCGTCCTGCTGCAGAGCGGAGCGTGATACATTCAAGGGCAGATCTGAGCAATCGAGACACCCCCTCAGAAGAAACAAGAATTCCGGGATTACCTCGGCAAGATTATCGGCTACAAAGACCTGATGATTGTATATCTTGATTCTTCCGTCCAGTGATTCGTAGACATTATTCGTCTTTGGGAAATACAGTATTCCCTGGAGGGTGAACGGGTAGTCCATATTCAAATGAATCCAGAACAGCGGGTCTCTCATATCCTGGAATACTTCATGATAAAACGCCTTATACTCCTCGTCCGTGCAATCTTTCGGCGCCTTGGTCCACAGCGGAGCCGTATTGTTGATCGGTGACGCTTCGATCTCTTCAGCGACAAACTCCTCACCCTTTTCTTCCTTTTCCGTCTTCTCCTTCTCGTTACGAAGCCTGATTTCTTCCTCTTGCGCAAGGTCAAAGAAGAAGAGGTCATAGGAAATAAAAGAACAATACTTCTTTAAAATGGAACGAAGCTTATACCCGTCGAACATCTCCTTTGCGTCATCTGAGAGCCATAACGTCACTACAGAGCCGCGATCTGTCTTTCCACTTGATGAAATGGTATACTCCATGCCGTCCTCAGACTCCCATGCTACGGCAGCTTCACCTTCCTGCCAGGACTTCGTGTCTATCCGGACCTTATCGGCAACCATAAAGGAAGAATAGAAACCCAGTCCGAAATGACCGATGATTCCACTCTTGTCGGTGGATTGCTCTTTATACTTCTCTACAAAATCCATGGCACCAGAGAACGCAATCTGATTGATGTAGCGGTCGATCTCATCGGCGCTCATTCCAATCCCGTTATCAGAAAACGACAGGGTGCCTTCTTTCTTGTCGAAAGTAACACGGATGGCATATGTTTCCTCTATGCTTCCATTGGCTTCTCCCATATCGAGCAAACGCTTGTATTTGGCAATCGCGTCTGCTGCGTTGGAGACAAGCTCACGAACAAAAATGTCGTGGTCAGTGTACAACCACTTCCGAATGATCGGAAAAATATTCTCCGTTGTTACTGAGACTTTACCGGAACGAATAGACATAGTTAGACCTCCTGTATACCATTCAATTTATTTAACGGATCCGGTCAGTCCGGATCAGTTTTACGAGAAGTAATATATGCATCGACGATGCTCTGATAGGCTTCAGACACCGCATATAGCTGAGAACAGGTTGACGAAGAAAAGGTCGTATCATCAATCGAATAAACCGGAAGGATATCAAACGGTGAGCTGGTGACAAAAACAGCAAAGGAGCCATCCATTGTCATCGCATCCTCCTGCATCTGTCTCAGCTCATCCAAGGTAAAAATCTTCTCCTCATATGCAAGCCCGGACATTGCTATAGCTTGCATGACATATTTACGAGTAATACCAATCAGAATCATTTCCTCAGGCGGAGAGTAAACCACTCCGTTATAGAGAACAAAAAAGTTCGACCGGCTTCCTTCCGTGTAACAGCCCTCATGATTGGCAAGCAGGACTTCATAGGGAATTCCGAACGATGTTGGAGCATGCATCTTGTCGTAAACCGCATTCTTGTAATCATCACGGAATACCTTTACCTGCGGCTCTCTTCTCTCCCAGAAAAGTGTGGATGTTACGATCCCTGACGAGAACAGCTCTGCGGACGGATAAATCACATCCGAAAAATGAACCAACGAGGACTTTGACGTGATTACGATACGGAGATTTCCGTCTGATATCTTAGGTTCGGATTCCTGGATCAGTCTCATCGCCTGGTCATAAAGCTTCTCTGTATCCAGCGGGAAGTTCTCCTTCTTCGCGATTGAAGTGAGCAGTCGAAGCATATGATTTTCGAAAAAAACCAGAATCCCTCCACGGATCCGTATCGATTCATAATAAATCAAATCCGAAACAGGTTCCGATAAACCGACACCGGCCGCGGAAGAAAAAGCAATTTTATCTCCATTGTATATACAATACTCACCGTATGGATTTTCCAGCATGGGGAATGCCATAAATTGACCCTCCTGTAAAACATGCGAAAGTAATTAACTGATTGCCAAATCAATAGCGCATTTAATTTTACCCCAGTAAAACAAAAGCGTAAAGAACGATTTCTGTATAAATAAGCGGTTTCCGGGAAAATCGACGGATTTGTCACATGATTTGTATTGTATAAGTCTATTCTTGCGTTTAGAATGTTTTTGTTGACGCGAAGGCATACGCTTTGGTAAAATGTGTTCATTTATACACTGATTCGTATATTTATACAATTTTGGAGGTTGATTATGGCTAAGGAAAAAATTCTGCTCGCGTATTCGGGAGGACTGGATACTTCTATCATTATTCCATGGTTGCTGGAGCATTATGATTGTGAAGTTATTGCTATGGCAGGAGAAGTCGGTATCGGCATCGACGAGGCATTTTTGAAGCAGAAGGCCTTGAACTGCGGTGCCACAGCCTGCTACGTTGAAGATATTGCCGAAGAGTTCATAACGGATTTTATTTATCCGACACTCAAAGCCGGAGCTGTTTATGAGGGCAAGTATCTTCTCGGCACTTCCTTTGCTCGGCCGGTAATCGCCAAGCGTATGGTCGAGATCGCCCGTCGCGAGGGCTGCACGACAATTGCTCACGGCTGCACAGGCAAGGGCAATGATCAGGTTCGTTTTGAGCTCACGATCAAAGCGTTGGCTCCTGAGATGAAGATTATTGCTCCCTGGAGAATCTGGGATATCAAGTCCAGAGATGAGGAGATTGATTACGCGAACGCTCGTAATATTCCGGTACCGGTAACAAAGAAGGACAACTACTCGATGGACGAAAACCTCTGGCATCTCTCTCATGAGGGCATGGATCTCGAAAATCCGGCAAATGAGCCGATGTACGATTCGATCCTGAAACTGATGGTTTCTCCTGAGAAGGCGCCCGATGCTCCGGAGTACGTCGAAATCACTTTTGAAAAAGGTGTTCCAGTAGCAGTAAACGGTGAATCTTTGCCTCCTGTCGCTTTGCTTAAAAAGCTCAACGAAATTGCCGGAAGAAACGGAGTCGGTATTGTCGATATGGTCGAGAACCGACTGGTCGGCATGAAGTCCCGCGGCGTTTACGAGACTCCCGGCGGAACGGTCATGTATGCCGCTCATCGAGAGTTGGAGTTGCTTACAATCGATCGCGATACTTTACATTATAAGGATCTTGTAGCCCAGAGATTTGCCGAGCTCGTTTATTTTGGTCAGTGGTTTCACCCTCTTCGCGAAGCTCTATCCTCGTTTGTTGACGAGACGCAGAAGACTGTCAGCGGAAATGTCCGTCTGAAGCTGTATAAGGGCAACTGCCTGCCGGCCGGCACGACATCTCCCTTCTCACTATACGACGAGGAGATTGCGACTTTCTCTGAAGATGAGGTTTATGACCAGAAGGATGCGACAGGATTTATCAACTGCTTCGGCTTACCTATGAAGGTCGTTGCCCAAATGAAGAAAAGAAACAATCTTCTGTAAGCGAACAAAGGAGACAGACACACGTGAGTAAGAAAATGTGGGACGGACGGTTTCGTAAGGAGCTCGACGCGCAAGCCGATGATTACAACACTTCCCTTCCTTTCGATTGCCGTATGTACGGGCAGGATATCAGAGGAAGCATGGCGCATTGCAAAATGCTCCAAAAGATCGGCGTGTTGAACGAAGAGGATGCACAGGCGATTCTGTCGGGCTTAAGCAGTATTCTGGAAGATATTCGTTCCGGTGCGCTGACTTTTTCCGCTAAGGCGGAAGACATTCACATGTTCGTTGAGGCTGAGCTGACCAGAAGAATCGGAGACGCCGGCAAACGACTTCATACCGGACGAAGCCGCAACGATCAAGTCGCATTGGACGTTCGTCTTTACCTTATTGACGAGGTGAAAGAAATCCGGACTCTGCTTCTGACATTATACCGGACGATTCTGGAGAAGGCTTATGATAATCTGACGACGATTATGCCCGGATATACTCATCTGCAGCGCGCGCAGCCGGTCACGCTGGCTCATCACCTGTCGGCCTATTTGCAGATGCTGAAGCGTGATATAAACAGACTGGATGACGCGACGAAGCGTATGTCTGTTTCTCCGTTAGGTTCAGGAGCTCTTGCCGGCACGACCTATCCTCTGGACCGTGCTTTTGTTGCTTCCGAGCTCGGACTGTCGTCCGTGACAGATAACAGTATTGACGGCGTAAGTGATCGCGATTTCGTGATAGAGCTTGCTGCAGATTTTTCCATACTTATGATGCATCTGTCTCGCTTTTCAGAAGAGATTATCTTGTGGTCATCACAAGAGTTTGCCTTTGTAGAGTTAGACGACGCCTTCTCGACGGGTTCCTCGATAATGCCACAGAAGAAGAATCCTGACATTGCAGAATTGACTCGCGGCAAAACAGGACGTGTGTACGGAGACCTGATAGCCTTACTCGTAATGATGAAGGGTCTTCCTCTTGCTTATAACAAAGACATGCAAGAAGACAAGGAATCGATTTTCGACGCTATTGATACGGTCAAGGGCGCACTTGTTCCCTTTACCGGCATGATTCGAACCATGAGCATTCGTTCCGAGAATATGAGGAAGGCAGCAGCGGGCGGATTTACCAATGCTACGGATCTGGCTGATTATCTGGTGAAGAAGGGGCTGCCCTTCCGAAACGCTCATGAAGTCTCAGGAAAGCTGGTCGCTTTTTGTATTGATGCCGGAATCGCTCTTGAGGATGTTTCGCTGGACGAATACCGAAGCTTCTCTGCTTTAATCGAGGATGATGTTTATCAGGCTATATCCCTCGAAAACTGTGTCGAAGCACGAGTTATTACCGGTTCACCTTCTCCGGACACGGTAAAGGCCGCGCTCGATCGCGCTTCTCAACTGATCTGAACATTCGATCCCAATAATAGAAAAGGACGCTCTTCATCCGCAAAGAGCGTCCTTTTTTATCTTCTTCGATATCAGAAGTCAAATCAAATATCGTCGTCTGAATCCACACCGTATTCCGTTGACTTTTGCATCCATTCAAAGGCTTCCTGTTCAAGACCCATCGCCCGAAAAGCGCTGATCTTGCCTTGAATGGCCTCTTCGTTATCCGACTCCAGCATCAGGGCTTTGTCAAACCAGACTAGGGCAGTCTCCGCCTCGGATTGAGCTAAATGTAGATTCCCCATTCCTACCAGGGCGCCTGTATGAAAAGGGTCAAGCTCTAAAGAACGTGCCAGAAATTCCATCGCCTTCTCGAATTCACTCTTGTAGTAGTAAACGATACCCAAACTGCAGAGTACGTCAGGGAAATCCGGCGCGATATCAAGCGCTTTCTCCAGCAGTTCCAGAGATTGTTCATCGTCACCTGATAGATGGTGGATATAAGCTAGTTCGTTAAGAGCAATCGGATTTGTCGGTTCGATTTCCAGAGCACGAGTCAGCCATTTCCCGGCCTTTCCCTCTTTGTTGATTCGAATCTCCAGCATACCGAGCAAGACATAAGCACCCGCGCATTCCGGATCAAGCTCCAGGCATTTGTTACAACACGCCCGGCACTCATCCAGATATCCACACATAAAATAAACGTCGGCCAGATCATGAAAGAGGTCGGCATCTTCCTCGTCAAGCTTCACGGCTTTTCTCAGATTTTTCATCGAGTCAAAGGGAAAACCCAGCATGACCTGCGCTTTCGCCATCCCCCGATAAGCATCGACACTGGTCTTGTCCAGCCTGATTACGCACTGAAAGCTTTCCAGGCACTTCTCAAAATTGCCGAAATATAAGTTTGCATAGGCAAGCGCGAGATGGGAAGCCGGATCCTCCGGTCCCAGCCGGACAGCTTCTTTTCCAGCTCTCTTGGCAGCAGGATAGTTTCCGAGCAGGAAGTACAGATTTGATTCCACATAATGCAGCTCATGATCATTCGAGTCCTGAAGCAGCATTTCTTCAACGATCTGCAAGGCTTTGCGATATTCCCCGGAATGACGCAGAAACCGCACATTCCACTTCTTGAAGGTAGTGTTTGTTGGGTGCCTGTGTTCAAGAAGCGTTACCCACTCCAACCCGATCTTAAAGTGAATATCAGAATCAAGCAAAGTCAGGACCTGGTATTCGTATTCGAATGGCTGTAAGTGCGTTGCGTTAGACTGACAATATGTCTCCCATTCTTCAGCCAGAAGGATTAACTTTCCCGGTCGCTTCTCATCCAGATAGCGGTAGAAACGGATACGAAATCCAATGATATAGATGGCCTCTTTCGAAAGCCCCCGCTTCTGACAGATTGCCATGTCTCGTTCAAACATATACTCGCGCGGCAAAAGCGAGCGCGGAACTCGAAGAAAAGTAAAAATGCGTAAAAGTCGACACCATTGTTTAGCAATATAAATATCAAGTGAACGAAGAGTATTCTTTGAAGGTCTGGATTTTTCGATCGTGAAAACCAATTCGTTCATTTTTTCAACGAAGGTCAATGCTCGCTCCCGTTCCCAGGTATCGGATGCATCCGAAAGAAACTCCAGCAAGTGTTCCGCGAGAAAAACCGTTAAGGGTTTCTTCTGTAAAAACGCCCTCTTCGCATCCTCTGAACCCGTCTCCAAATAATGAGATGCGAGATCAATATGTACCCTCTGATGAGCAAGTTCATCTGCGGCATCTGCTCCGACAGCTACCCGGATGATCTTCCCCACACTCTTTGCCAGCAAGTAAAAACCATAATACGCATCTTTCGGAAAAGCAGCAGGGTATTCCGGCTCCTCATCCAACTGAAGAATCAAGGATGCATAATCATATTTTTTGAAATAGTCAGTCTTCTCCCGGTCTGTCATGAAGCACGGTTCTCCTATGTAATATGAATCAGTTACGCATACTGTGGATCGGTGCCGGTACTCTTCCTCCCCGACTGATGAATTCGGCGCACGAAGACTTATTGACACTCATGACCGGTGCTGATCCAAGGAGTCCGCCAAACTCGGCAAAGTCTCCGACCGTTTTACCGGGTACGGGAATGATTCGAACAGCAGTCGTCTTACTGTTAAAGGTTCCGATTGCCATTTCGTCTGCAATAATTCCGGAAATGATTTCAGCGGGTGTATCTCCTGGAATAGCAATCATATCAAGACCAACGGAGCACACACAGGTCATTGCCTCCAGCTTCTCAAGGGTAAGTTTCCCACTCGCAGCCGCAGCAATCATCCCCTCGTCCTCCGAGACAGGAATAAATGCCCCGGAAAGACCGCCGACAAAAGAGGATGCCATAGTGCCGCCCTTCTTGACCGCGTCATTCAACATGGCAAGCGCACAAGTCGTTCCCCACGCGCCGCAGTCATTCAGACCAAATTCTTCCAGAATCCTCGCGATGGAGTCGCCAACCTCCGGAGTCGGTGCCAAGGAGAGGTCGATGATGCCAAAAGGAGTATTGAGTCGGGATGATGCCTCCCTAGCGACCAATTCTCCGACACGTGTGATTTTGAATGCGGCTTTCTTGATCGTCTCGGCAACGACACCCAGATCCTGACCTCTTACCGTCTCCAGAGCGCTCTTAATAACCCCCGGACCGGAAATTCCGACATTGATGACGCACTCCGGTTCTCCCGGACCCAGAAAAGCTCCCGCCATAAACGGATTATCTTCAGGAGCATTCGCAAAAACAACCAACTTAGCGCAGCCGATTGCATCTCGATCGGCTGTTAAGTCCGCCGTCCGCTTGATAATGCGTCCCATATCCCGTACAGCGTCCATATTGATTCCGGTACGTGTTGTCGCGAGATTGACTGAGGAGCACACAAAACTAGTAGTCGCCAGGCTCTCCGGAATCGACTCGATGAGATACTTATCACTGTCTGTATAGCCTTTTTGAACAAGAGCTGAAAAACCCCCGATAAAATTCACTCCGCATGTCTTTGCCGCTCGATCCATCGCCCGGGCAAAGCATACATAATCCTTGACACCGGAAGATGCCGCCACGATCGACATGGGCGTCACAGATATCCTCTTATTGATGATCGGGACTTTATACTCCCGGCTGATATCGTCTCCCGTTGAAACGAGTTTTTCTGCTCGTCGGCAAATCTTGTCATAAATCCTCTTGCATGTCTCTTCTGCGTTTGAGGACGAGCAATCCATTAAGCTGATCCCCATCGTAATCGTTCGAACATCAAGGTGTTGCTCCTGAAACATTCGTATTGTCTCAAGAATTTCTAAATCTGTAGTCATTCTAAATATCCCTTTCTGTCAGTCGGATCAAATCCTGTGCATAGCGTTAAAGAGGCCTGCATGTTGAATACGAATAGAAAGGCCCATATCCTCACCGAGCCGTTCGAGTTTCTCATCCAGAGTCTTCATGTCGGCGTCGGTTTTCTCCAGGTCGACAATCATGATCATCGTGAAAACATCCTCTAAAATCGTCTGTGTGATATCGTTGATATTGACCTTATTCTCCGCCAGTAGCGTGCTTACCCTGGCAATAATCCCGATCGAATCATTCCCTACTACGGTGATAACAGCCTTATGTTGATCCATTGGTTTCATGTTCGTAGCTCCTTCAATTATAAAATGTACGTCTTGTCACACTCTGCAATGTCAAAATTCCAATCTCCGATTGCCTTTGCTTCCTCGTTAATATCGGAAACATCATTATAGGGAACCAGGTGAGAGAGAACAACTCTTTTTGCCCCACTTTCGAAAAACAGTCGATTACAATCCGACGGAGCCATATGTAGCATGCCGGATCTGCGGTCCTTTTCCAGGCAACCGCAATCCATAATCGCTAAATCCGCATTTTTACATAATCGAACAAGATCCTGACAGAATACAGAGTCAGATGTGTAGGCAAAAGTCTTCGATCCCTTTTCGATACGAATACCCAGGCATTCTATGGGATGATTCGTCCTGACAAAGGATATCGTGAGGCCAAACAGATCCAACCTCGTGTTCTCATCGATTGCATGGTATGAAAATCCAGGGTCATCCCAAATCGTCGCCGCAAGGGATTCCGGTGTGGAAGGACCGTAAATCGGGAGACTCGGTAGATCCTGACCGTTCAAATGATTCATAGCCAATGCATATTTCAGAACAGAAATATCTGATATGTGATCCGCGTGATAATGCGAAAGAATAATCGCATCAAGCTTATCAATCGAGGTGCGGCGAAAAAGCTTCGATAGTACTCCGCTGCCGCAATCCAGTAATATTTGCTTCTCATTTGATCTGATAAGATAACCGGAAGTAGCTCCACCCGGCGCCGGGTATCCGCCGGAAATCCCCAATAGTGTAATCTCCATCTTTTCTCAAGTATCCGACACGGTCGAATGGCTTCCTCCCCTCTGAAAAGATCTGAACACAAAATCATTCTACCACAAGAAGTTATATATTCGCGTTAACGATTCGAATCAACTCCTCCGCCGCTCTTAATCCGTCAATCGCCGAAGACATGATCCCACCGGCGTATCCCGCACCTTCGCCGCAGGGATATAAACCCCGTACCGATATGCTTTCAAGCCTCTCATCCCGTAAAATCCGTACCGGGGAAGAACTCCTTGTTTCCACGCCGGTCAAAAATGCGTCAGGATTCGCAAAACCCTTTAGTTTACCATCCATCAGCGTCACGCCCTCTGCGATAGCTTCCGATACATATTCCGGAAGAATTTCCCGGAGATTGCTGAAGCTGATTCCCGGTCTGTAGGTAGGTTGTACAGATGAAAAAGCTGAGGAGGTTTGATTCTTTAGAAAATCAGAGAATGTTTGACCCGGAGCCAGTCCGCCGCCTCCGCCCAGCTCAAAAGCGGCACGCTCGAGCTTTTCTTGAAAAGAAATGCCCGCAAGCGGATGATCACTGCCATAATCCGCAGGTGAAACGCCGACAAGAATTGCACTATTGGCGTTCTCGCCGGCTCTGGCATAATAACTCATTCCATTCGTGACGATTTCTTTCTGATCCGATGCGCTGGGAACAACAAATCCACCCGGGCACATACAGAATGTATATAGGGATCTCCCGTTTGTCGTGTGAGCCACAAGCTTGTATTCCGACTTTGGAAGCGCGGGACTTCTTGCATACCGTCCGTATTGAGCTTCGTCGAGCCAGGATTGAAGATGTTCGATTCGAACACCCACCGACATCGGCTTAGCCTCAAAGGATATATTATCGTCGTATAGGCGCTTGAACGTATCTCTCGCACTATGTCCCAAGGCTAGAATGACAGCATCTGTATCTATTCTGTCCACATTCCCCGGATGATATGAATCCGCATGGACTACGCCCTCAACCGCGCCGCAGACATGCTCGACTTGAAGGAAGGTCCGTTCAAAAAGTATCGTCCCTCCGAGTTTCTCGATTTCGTTTCGAATCGCAAGAACGACGTGTTGAAGCCGGTCGGTACCGACATGCGGTCTAGTCAGGTAAAGGATTTCTTCCGGTGCGCCGGCCTGAACAAAAGTGTTCAGGACAAAGGATCTCCTGACATCATTGACACCCGTATTCAACTTTCCGTCTGAAAAGGTACCGGCTCCTCCCTCTCCGAACTGTACATTTGTAATAGGATTCACCGTACCCGTGGTCATATATCGCCGGACTTCCGTTGTGCGTTTTTCGAGCGAGGAACCTCGCTCCAGCACAACCGGACATAGTCCTTGCCGTGCTAGTAGGAGCGCCGCCATCATGCCGCCGGGCCCAAAACCAACAACAACCGGGCGTTTACGGATTTTTCCTACTGACGGGAGACCTGGTTGGGCCGGCATCGGCTGCGGTTCATCACTCAGTATGACACGGAAACAAATTCTAATGGCGTCCTTTTTCCTTGCATCGACAGATTTCTTGACGATCTGACATCTGCGTTTCCCTGAAGACTTTAGATGAAGCTTCTTTTCCGCACGCAACTGCAGAACATCCGTCAACTTGGCGTTTCTATCCAGTAGCTCTTCAATCTGTTCCGGCGAAAAGCTGATTTCTACTTCCTGCGTCATTGCTTACCGTACTCCATAACACGAATTGCGGCAGATCGACCGGCTATAAATCCGGAGGACCATGCCCATTGGAGATTGTAGCCGCCACAGTCGCCATCTATATCCAGAATTTCTCCGCACGCATACATGCCCGGAACTTGCTTCGACTCCATGGTAGCAGGAGAAAATCCATCCGTACTAATTCCGCCGATCGTTGTTTGCGCATTGGAAAACGGCATCGTACCATCGATTATTATTTCTGTTCCTTTAATCGATCGGCAAATCGCATGAACATCCTGATCAGACAGCGCAGACACAAGCACAGACAATGGGTGACTAATGCTGGATCTCAGAATCGTTAAAGCTAGGCGCTTTTGAAAATAGCCGGTAAAAAAGTCTTCGAGCCGTCTTCCCGGGAAGCTGTCCCTGCGAAGAAACAGTGCAGAAAGAAGCTCATCCTCTGACAGATTGGATGCAAAGTCAAGACATATGGATACTTTCGCCCTTGCGTCGGTTTTGAAGGCCCGGGAGACATGTCCGGATATCTGAAGAATCGGCGGACCGGACAACCCATAATCTGTAAACAGCACCTCGCCATACTCGGATCGAATCAGTGAACGGTCTACAAATAAATCCGCTTTGGCTAGGACCTTATTCCCGGAAAGTGGTTTGCAGATCGGGCTGGCTGACTTTAGCTGAACAATTGCCGGAAGAGGATCCATTAATGCGTGTTTGAATTGTGTGAGTAATGAATACGAGGATCCATCCGAGCCGGTTGCAGGTGCCGCTTTGCCTCCGCATGCGACAATCAGTGTGTCGGAACGAAATACTCTTGCATCTTTGGTGTACAGAATGTATTGGCCGTTCTCGCGATGAATCGATGTGATAAAGGAGTTTGTGAACAGCTCAATTCCCTTTTCTTCCATAGAAAGCCGCAGCGAATCAAGAACAGATGAGGCATGCAGACTGGAAGGATATACCTTTTTGTCCTCTGTCACGGTAACAACGCCCAGATCTTCAAAGAAAGCGAGAGTTTTGTCGAGACCAAAGCGTTTAAACGGACCTCGGCAGAAGGATATCTGTGACCCATGATAATGGGTTTCCGATTGGTCCAGATTCGTCAAATTGCAGCGTCCGTTGCCGGTCATCAGCAGTTTTTTTCCGATGCGATCATTCCGCTCAAAAACAGCGATGTGAACAGCTCTCATCGAAGAATCCGCAATTGCGGCGGCAGACAGGGCAGCCATCATACCGGACGCCCCACCGCCGATGATGGCAATGTCAATTCTGTCAAAGCTGTTCGTCATGGAGTCTCCGTCAATTCCATACATCTTGAAAACTTACTGCGGCTGCAACGTGCAGCCTGTGTCTTGGATTCGATCTCCTCACCCAATGCAATTACGTCTCTGACGTCACCCTTCTTGAGTTCGATCTCCATTTCATAGAATTGTTCCTTCTTTTCTCCGGCATACAAAAATCCCGAATCGATGGAGACTTCTAGCAAACTGTCTCCATAGCCGGCAAGGGATAAAGTACGTGAAAACTCTGTTCGGCAGATTTGCCGCAAAGGTACGCCCTCAATGGAAAGCAACAACTCCTCAAGAGTATCCGTCGGATCTCCGTCACTAATCGCATTGTGAGCAAAATAGTCCGGATCAAAATCTTCGCTATCCGTCTCCAAATTCCATTCCAGTCTCTGATGAAGTCCGTCTCTTCCGGGTTTTCCTATCTTGACTGTGTGAATGTATCCGCCCTGATGTACCAATCGAATTCGAACGGTTGCCCGCTGCGAGCGGAGAATAGAGTTCTCCGTATCGTAGTAGCAAGTCACATAGTCCTCCGTTTTTTCGGAATTTGGAATCAAAATATCCCGAAACCATTCTTCGTCCCAAAGAGATTTCATCTCCTCAAAGGAAGTAAATCTGAGTTTGAATTCCGTTTCCAATTTCTTCTCCTTTTCTTTCAGAAAATTAAATATTGATTTCTCTGACTCCGTCTGCCATAACAACAACGAGTGAACCGTCCTTTTTAAACCCTATACGAATGATCTCCTTATTCACCTCGATCGTCTTCTCAATCTGGTTGGAGGAGATAACAATAAGCTTGTTATCAGCAGCGACAACTATTTTCCCATTTAATGATTTCGCATCAACCACTGTACTTCCCATCCGGATTGGATTTGCACGAACCAGGTCCTTGTCAATCATCTCAAGATTAACTTCCTGTCCGATGCCATCGGAGTAGAGAACTGCTAATCTTTGCTCCAAGGGCAGCACAAAAAATACTTGACCAAATGGCTGACTCACGGTCTTGGTCTCACCATTGGAAAAGTAGTGAACTTGAGAAATACCTGCCAGATAGGCATCATTGTTGCCGGCAGGGACAACAGAAGGAAGGAACTCAGTTGCTGATGGAGAATAAATGGACTGATCCTTTGCCGAGTAAACGCCGTTATCCAACAGTATCTCCAATTGTTTCAAGTATGGCTTCACTATGGATCCGTCAGTATCTGCGAGCGAAATATGAATGATGGAGCCATCATCGGAAAAAGCCAAGGATAAAGGATATCCGGACTCAATCGAGCGCCATTCTGATATAAAATTCGCCGCTTGATCCAGTAGATAGACGCTTCCCTTGGTATCTGCCTGCTCAAGGATATAAGCACTAATTCCTTGATCCGATATGGCCGCATAGGATATCTTTCCCTGCATTTGGTGTTCAAATATAACACCACTCGCATCAAATAAAATACAGAAAAACCCACCGAAATCTGCCACCAACGCGTACTTCTCGTTTACAACACAAAATGGATTCTCCATGTCAATGTCGTATCCGTACATCTCCGTCCCATTCAGGGAGAGATAAGCGACCCGGTTGTTTGTTACCTTCATCAAGCCGTCAGCAAACGGATAAAGCTTCTGCGCTTCGGAATACTCACAGGAAAAACCACTGCTCATCATTTCGTAATTGGATTGTTCCATGCCGGCCACTGCCTCAAGGTGCCCGCGAACCAAAAAGACAAGTACACCGCTGGCGGCTAGAAGAAGCACAAGAAAAAAGACAGCAAGAGGAAAAAGAGACCGTGATTTCTTCGATCCCTTTCTCCGTTTACTGTCCGAATCTGATGAAGACATTTATATTCCTCTCTTATGTAGAAGCAATGTCATAGATGCCATCTTTCGCGCCGGCTATTGCCTCAAGCGTTCTTTGATAGGCTGGCCAAATTCCATAATCATACAGATTAGCACCTTTGTCTTCGTATAACTGATCCTTGTCTACAAGGAAGCCTTCATATTTGCCATCTATAAAAGCATAATACGTATTTTTGTCCTTAATAGCAAGGTCTACTGTGATACTTGTCCCGTCGACGCGCTGGATCTTGATTGATATATCTTTTGTGTTTGTCGGGACCGCATCAAAATCCAGAGCCGAGATCTCTATGGTGGAGAACGCCTCATACAGATTCGCATAATACAGCCGTTTCGTCGAATCGGCAACCTTAGCATCGACACCGTCAAGCTTCAACGAAGACTCAGGATCCGGCATGCGATTCTCTTTCGGGACAGAAATATCCATGACAAAGCTGCCCTCAGGAAATTTTGCCTCTATCTTCGAAACGTCAAAAATAAACTCATAACAGGTATATGCCTTAATCAACTCCAATGGCGGGGTTTGAAGCCCGGTAATCACTTCGGAGTTTATCGAGAATACATCCTTGGTATCTGAATACAAACCGTAGTATATGCCGCCCATGTCCTTTGACAGCAGGATCTCCTTCTTTTGTCCGTTCTTCAGCGTGAAGGAGAAACGGTACTCGGGATCATCTAATCCATATTTTGAGAAATCCGTGACATTCTTCTCCTCGAAGGAGGAGACTTCCAGCTGAAACATCGGTTTGATCAGGCTCGTAAAGGCGGTACTTGCTGTAATATTGAACGGCTCGATAAAGACCCAGCCCAGTTCTTTCTCAGCAGAACTCATACCAGCAACTAATCTCTGCTCTGCGACGAGATTCAGATTATCGGATTTGCGGGAAAATGTTGCGTAAACGACTTCCTCCGACTCTAACTTCGTTATCATCGTATCCAGAAATTCAATTGGTTCAACGGCGCATTTATCTCGGATGATCTTATACGTAGTATACACGGCAGGATCATTATCGATCATACAATACACATACCGGCCTTCAAATGTCAGGTCGCCAATCTTCAACTCATGAGAGGTCCCGTCCTTCATCTTATACTGCACAGTGTAGGATGGTGTATCGAGTCCGTATTCTGCCAAATCAGCAGAGGTATCCACAACAGTGGAGGTCTTGAGCGGATCCTGAAAGATGTTGACAAACGTATTTAATTTATCCATGGAGAAATTATAACCGGTCGTGTCTTTAGTCGCATTCTCATAGGTCCAGAGCGCCGCCCCGTCAGCTTCAGCATATCCGTTTGTCGTCATGGAAAAGCTGGAACCATCCTCCGCAAGGACCGTCAGCTTTTCAATATTCGTTGACAACTCACTTAAGACGTATTCCTCAACCGCAGCCGAGGTAACGCTTGCTGTTGACTCGGAGCTTTCACCCTGAGGCAGCATTTTGACTACAATCAGCACAGCCAACAGTACAACAAATATCGCTGCTGGAATAATGAGCTTTTTCCAAATCTTCATGATGATCCCTTCTTCATTACAGATGTTTACGCTTTCTATATATCACGATAGCAGCAACGACCAGCGCCAACGGTATCACACCGATGATGACGACTGCTATTAAAGTCTGCGTATTGACCGAAGGCTGTGATGTAAGAGTAAAATTCGGGTATTCCTTCACGGGGATCTGAACAGTGTTCTCGATACCGACGAGTTTTTGAACCATCGTCGAAAAGAAAACAACATTTTGATCATTTAATGAGTAATTCTCAATGAATGCGTCCGATGTCAAATATGACGTACCAATAACAACAACCTCAGCAGGAACAGCACCGTACGTGCTTTTTGAATACATCGCAATGTTCTTAACGCCTTCAATGCTGGCTTTCTCCGGGTTTCCGTTTTCCTCAAGCACGCCCTTTAAACTTGTTGTAATAACCGGTTCTGTCGTTATGTAGGGTTTCGGGTTATCAAAGATGTTTATTCCGCGGCAGTACGCAACAAGCATAGCATGATCGGCCGCGTCAGCATTGAAGGTGCCTGCTTCGATATTTGCAAAAGAACCATAACCTGATGTTGCCTGAATTCGGTAATTCATATCATTTTCACTAACGAGGGAATCACTGATATCCAGGTTCATCGTATGCATGACCTCATTCAGATTGGGGAAGGAAAGGGATTCCGAAGAATAGTCAGTGACGACGATCAGGTTGCCACCCTTTTCCAAATAGCCGGTAAGAAGCTTGATGTCCGTCTCGGAAATGTCAATACGCGGCATATGCATAATCAATAATGAGCAGTCTTCCGGAACGGATTCCAGGGAAATCATAGACAAATCCTTAACCAAAAATCCATTGTTGCTCAATAAGGTGTCCAGCTGTGCATGTGAACTCTCCTGATGATTCGTCGTGAAATACACGGTAAACTTCTCACCGGATGTCACTGAATTGATAGCACCTGTGAAATTCAATTCGATTGAGTTAGAGTTGAAGACATACTTTTTTGTTGTGTAGTAGGCCTCTTCATCAAGAATAAAGCAATCCTGAGGATTGATGACACGAAGTTTGTCTCCAGACTTGACGACAAACGAACCTCGAGCAATCGTGATTGTCTTATTCGGGTCAAGCTCCTTCACGATTGACGGATACTTCTGGGGATCAACATAACGAATCTTAACCTTGCCTGCGGACTCTCTCTCATAATCTTTCAGAAGCGGAATAAAGTCCTTGTAAACACTTTCATTTTCCGGTGTAAGTTCAAACAACCCTACAATCTCAACATCCTTTTCTAATGTTGCCAGGATTCCCTTCGAAACATCACCGATAGAATTGTTCTGAGTTCCCGTCAAGTCCCAGGTCAGTATATTACCCAGGAGCGATTCAAATACAAGATTGAAAACGATCAATATGGCGATGATTGCAATGACCGATCCAACCGAAAACATCTTCAAAGTGAAAGATCTCTTGTCGACCTGCCCTTTGGACTTAGCTTTTTTCTCTGTCTTTATATCTGATGCATTTTGGCTCATGAAAAAACCTCCTTATTCCTTCGATATGATCAGCCTTGGCTCCAGCGCTTCTTTTCCAGAACACGATATGTGAAAAACAAGAAAAGCACGATCATGCTGATGCAAAAAACGAGCGGATCCACCGAAAAAATACCAATCAGAAAATCATTTGTCTTTGCAAAGGGATCAATCCAGACAACAGCATCTGAAATCGCTTGCCCGGCTTGGTAAATAGAATCCATAGAGAGATTGAAAAGGTTGAAATTATTCATAGCATTAACAAAAATATTCTGCAGAATGGCGGCAATATATGTGATGGACGAAGTGAACAGAATCAGTAAGAAACTGATAATCGCGGCGATGATCTGATTCTCCGTCACTGCCGAGCAAAAGGTTCCGATCGCAATGAAAACAGCAGCTAGGAAAGTGAATCCGATATATGCCCCCAGCGTGCTGGAATCAACAAGTCCTCCGAGCGCAACCACCAGAATCAAGTGTACAAGCGAGCTTGCAATCATGATGAGAAGAAGCGTAAGTGCCGCAAGGTATTTCCCGATGACTACACGAAACATAGAGATAGGAGCCGTGTACATAAGAACCTCAGTTCCGTTTTTCTTCTCTTCCGTGAAAAGCCGCATGGTCATCAGGGGAATGACAACAAATAGAATCGTTTTCAAGAAGCTGAGCTCATCACTCATATTAATCGAATTCGAGTTTTGAATCATAATGCTGAAATAGAAGCCGCCCATCAAAGCAAACAATGCAATGACGATCCAGCCGATTGGTGAACGAAAATAGGAAGCAAATTCCTTTTTGTATATAGCTAACATCCGTGATTACCTCCGCTTACTGTTCTCGTTCGATGTAAAACTCAAGAAAATTTCTTCGAGCGTCGGATCGAGAGAACGGAATTCCAGAATCGGGATCGATGCATTTGCAAGAGCAAAGAAAATAGCTTTTCGAACATCTTGGTTTGGCTCGACCGTAATCTCGATCGTCTGAATCTTCTCCGATTCCATAAGTGGCGATACCTGCTTGACTCCCGGCAAAGATCTAATCTTGCTGGATGCGTCTTTGTAGGAACCCTCAATCGTTATTGACAGGCGAGAAGTGTCAGCCATTTTGTGTGACAGAGAATCCGGCGTGTCAATCGCTGCAATCTTACCCTTATTGATAATAACAACTCGATCGCAGATTGCCTGTACCTCAGGAAGAATATGAGAACTCAGAATAACGGTATGATTTTTGCTCAAAGTCTTGATCAGATTGCGGATCTCAATAATCTGCTTCGGGTCCAGACCGACTGTCGGTTCGTCGAGGATCAGAACAGAAGGGTTTCCTACCAATGCCTGTGCGATGCCGACACGCTGACGATAGCCCTTGGAGAGATTGCGAATCAAACGATCTGCCACGTCAGAAATCCGGACTAACTTCATAATTTCAGCCAGCTGACGGATACGGTCCGCCTTTGGCACATGCTTGAGATCGCATATAAAACGAAGATACTCAAGTACTGTCATGTCCAGATAAAGCGGAGGATTCTCTGGCAAATATCCGATTTCCTTCTTAGCGAGCATAGGTTCTTCCAAAATATCATGACCATTTACGGTTATGGTTCCGGAAGTTGCGGAAATGTAACCTGTGATGATGTTCATCGTAGTGGATTTTCCGGCACCGTTTGGTCCGAGAAATCCCAGAATCTCGCCCTTGTTAACTGTAAAGGAAATATTGTCGACGGCTTTCTTGTCGCCATAATACTTCACAAGATTCGATATCTCTATCATGTTGACCCTCCTTATATACACGTTGTGCACGCGAAAGAAATTATAACCCAATTTCAAAAAACAAGAAAGCGAATCAATGCTCATTTTGCCGTTTCCCGATCGATTTTGGGGTTAAATAGGGATTTGCCATAGAATTGCCGCAAAAAAGACGGTGTTCTAATGCAGTTTTGGAAGGGAGAAATTGCAAAATCGCAATAATATTCGGCAACCGGCTACTATTGTAATCGATACAGGCATGCAGAGAAGGCTGTCTTCCGTGTACTCTCAGAAAAGCCGTCAATATGAACAGATGAGACATCATCCTGATAAAACAGAAAGATCTTCTCCCCGAAAAAAATCTCAGAAGAATAGCAGATATCAATTCCGACAATATCCCCCTGCTCCAGTGAATTTCGATGTGCCGCATCAACGCTCCAAGCTACATAGCGAGTGTTATTTACGTGAAGATTTCGATCTATTTCGCTAAAATCCGCATATTTGACGATGGAGTTTTCCATACAGGTACCAGAATCCATTTGATCGACACTATAGGTCGTCTTCAGTTTGGGGGGTTCATGGATGAGTACACTTTCATCGGTAAATCGGAGCCGGTCCTCACCAAAGACCTGATCAGGCCGTACCGGTCGGTGTGATGACCGGTCTGCAAGTATCCAAACAGAGGACGCGGCGCCCAAGCGCTCTCCCCTCTGATTACGTATGATGAAGTCACGATGAAAATATAGCTTCCGGGCTCCTCTCGACCAAGTCTCAATCACGATTTGGTCACGCCATGCGGGGAGACGTTCCATAAAAGTAGACATACGAAGTAATATCCAGCAGTATTCCTCACCGTCTAATTTCTCATATCCCCAACCTTGATCGGAAGCATTTACGGAGGCCGCTTCCTGAAGCATCGAAAAGAGAGCATTCATCTGAAGGTGGTCCTTATAATCCGTATCCGTACCCAGGACCTGATAGGTATAGGTCTGATGAGCGCTCGAGACTGTATCGGCTGCATAATAGGCATCCGAAAAGAAGGTTTGTATGATGGATTGCATATGAATATCGATCCTTCCTGTTAATTCTTCCCCATGATCTTCGTAGTCGTCTTCATATGACGCCTTCCAACAACCAGAATAACGAGAGCTACGATGAATAACGCAGATACACTAAGTATTCCCATCGCCGAACTGCCGGTCGACGCCGCCAAGACACCATACAGGAACGGTCCGAGGACCGCAGCAAACTTGCCGAATATGTCAAAAAACCCGAAAAACTCATTCGATCGTTCCGGTGGAATCAACTTGCCGAAGTAGGATCGGGACAGCGCCTGAATTCCACCCTGTACCGTTCCGACTAAAAAGGCCATAATCCAGAAAAGATTACCGGATAGGGTTAATGCCGCCTGATATACACTTCCCTTGCCCGGATCGAGCATCTCTGCCTGCTCGATGGAATAACCCATATAAAAACCGACCAGGCAAATAAAGATATACATACAGATCGCAGCAATGATCATGCGGATTGAACCGAATTTCTTTGCTAACGTGCTGAATAGCACCGAACAAGGTACAGCAACAATCTGTGTCACGAGAAGTGCCAGGATCATCCCCGTCTTATCAAGTCCGAGTGTCGAGCCGTATGCGGTTGCCATGTGGATGACAGTGTTCACTCCATCGATATAGAAAAAATATGCAAGAATGAATACAAATATCGACTTGTTCTTGATCAGTTCTATCGCCGTTTTAAATATGCTTCTAAATGTATTCAACAACAATCCGGTTTTCGGAGCATCCAGAAAATGATTCTGTCGAACATTCAAGATGATTGGAAGACTAAATACTGCCCACCAAACGGAAGTGATAAGAACGGCTATCTTAACAGCCGCACCAGGATTTGCAGCACCGAAGGGTGAAATGATCAACGCAATAGAAATGAGAAACGGAATCGTACTGCCGCCGACATAACCCATTGCAAAGCCGGATGCGGATACCTTGTCCATCCGATCCTCTGTGGTCACATCCGTTAAGAAGGAATCGTAGAATAGATTCGCACCAGCGAACCCGATATAAGACAAAACATAACCGACCAACATGCCTTGCCAAATATCGAAAATTGCCATCAGAGTCGTACTGCACACGCCAAGGAGCATGAACGTGACAAGCAGCTTCTTCTTCATGCCCTTATAATCTCCGACGGCTCCGAGCAAGGGCGCCAGGAAAGCGATGATCAATGTTGCCAGCGAAGATCCAAATCCCCACAGTTGATCGCCGGAAACTCCCTGCTGAGCTGCGATTGAGCTAAAATAGATTGGGAAAACAGCCGCCATGATATTCGTTGCGTAGACAGAATTAGCCCAATCATAAAACATCCAACTCCACTCTTTTTTTGTGAAGCCGAAACGAAATCTGGGACGGTCTTCCCTACTTATCGAGTCTGATCCGGACTGATTCCCGCTGTTTCTTTCCATGCATGCATCCTCCCGTTTCTCTGATTAAGCCGCTCGGATTGTTTATGGCTACATTTTTTTGATCGATCGTGGGTTATAACGCCGAATATGTTGCTTGATTCTGTCATCAACCTCCAGGAGAATCAATAATGTAGAACCTTCATGCTTTGTAACAATAAACCAGTCCTCTTTATCCGGCTCTCCGGACCTGACATCCAAATGAAGACAATTCTTGTCAAGATATTGATCATATTCATCACTGTCAAGAGACGCAACGAGTTGAAAATCCTTAATGCTTCCGTTATACAGAAGCTTTCTTCTCTTCTTTGCTACAATACGATCAATAGTGATCATATCGTTCGTGAGGCTATACTCATATTCCTTATTCATTCCGGTAATCAACCGATACAGAATATAGATGACCAGAGGAATCAAGATAAGGGATAAAAGTGCAAGAATCAGATCAAAGACGAATGGCAACAGAATTAGAAATAAGATGAAAGAAGTCGCAGAGACAATCAACAAGACTGTCAAAACAACATCCTTAGTCTTTCTCATACGCTTCACAATTTTCTCGACAAATAAGTCCTGATGCATGTTACTCTCCTTAGAATAGAGATTCCTTACTTATCATATCGTAAATCACCGGGAATGGAAATGAATTGACAAAAACTCAACAATCATAACCACCCGTCAAACGGCTGGATTGGTTCTGGGCTATAAGCCATTGTTACTTGCCAGCGTCTGAAGGCTTTGGCTTTTCTCATTCGTTCAAGATTTCAAAGATGATTCTTTGGTATAAGCTCTTGCCCAAGGGGCTGTCTCAAAAGATTAGTAAAAGCAAACTCTAATGGTTGGATGAAGAGACTGGCACTTTGGGTTCACTTCAGAAAGCAAAGTCTTATGCGTCAGACTTGATGTGTCAGTTTTAATGCGGCAGTCTTTATTATGATGCACGATAATGCGAATCCATAAAAAATGAATCGAAGAATAATCTGAGAAATCAGGCGAAGGGTTATTTAGGAGGCGAAGCATATGACCGAGGGTCGAGTGCAGAGGGTTGAGAAGGGCGCAAAAACTTTTCAGATAGAAATATACCGAGAGAGCACACATTTCTATGGTAGCTCGAGCGACGAACAGAGCCCAATTCGCCCCGCCTTTGCCGCAATTGCAAGCCCGCCATGCCAAAGTAAAACACGAGGTACGAATCGACGCACGTTTTATTAGACAGCATACTCAATCAGACCTTGCGCGCATTTTGGTAGGTGCGCCGGCCTCCCGACGCGGATTTCTTATCATTGACAAACCTACTCAATCGGCAGTTGGGCGGGTTTTGGTAGGTGCGCCGGCTCCCGAACCGTTAATACGGTCTGGATTCGTGTTTTGGCCGTTCTAGGCCGTAAATTCTGGCTCCCGCCCCGTCCGCTTATTTTCTGATCAAATGTAAGACTCTCGTCCAACATTTTGGCGCACCTTGTTTTGAGACAGCCCCCTTTTCTTGTTTCGCGCTCGCTTGTGCGAAACGTACATAAGCAAAAAAGCCGCTATGCCCATGTATAAGGCACAGCGGCTTTAAGAACAACTATCGGATTAATACATTCCGGCACCGGGGTTCGGCATCGGAGGCTCCGGTTGAGGAATGTCACAAACAACAGCCTCGGTTGTGAGCAGGATAGCCGACACAGAAGCAGCATTCTGAAGTGCTGAACGGGTTACCTTCGCAGGATCAACAATCCCCGCCTCAACCATATCAACGTAAACCTCATTTAGAGCATCAAATCCATGACCCATCGGTGACTTCTTTACGTTCTCACAAATTACGCTGCCGTCAAGACCGGCATTGGTTGCAATTTGTCTGACCGGCTCCTCGAGCGCCTTGGCGACGATGCGGATACCCGTCAGAACATCTCCCGAATAATCCGGAATCAACTTCATGATGTCAGGGAGAGCGTTGATATATGCTGTTCCGCCGCCCGGAACAATACCCTCTTCAACTGCGGCGCGAGTCGCAGCCAGGGCATCCTCGATCCGGAGCTTCTTCTCCTTCATTTCGGTCTCTGTCGCAGCTCCGACTTTGATAACGGCAACACCGCCGGAAAGCTTTGCAAGACGCTCCTGAAGCTTCTCTTTATCAAACTCGGATGTTGTCTCTTCGATCTGATTGCGAATCTGAGACACGCGGGACTTGATCTCGCTTTCTTCACCGGCACCGTCAACAATAATTGTCAGTTCCTTCTGGACTTTTACCTGACGTGCACTTCCGAGCTGCTCAATCGTTGTCTCCTTTAAATCGAGACCGAGATCTTCCGTGATGACCGTTCCGCCTGTAAGGGCTGCGATATCCTGAAGCATAGCCTTTCTTCTGTCACCAAAGCCCGGTGCCTTCACACCTACACAGGTGAACGTTCCGCGAAGCTTGTTGACGATCAATGTAGCCAAAGCTTCACCCTCGATGTCTTCCGCAATGATCAGAAGCTTCTTCCCCTGCTGTACGACCTTCTCCAGAAGAGGCAGAATATCCTGAATGTTATTGATCTTCTTATCTGTGATCAGAATGTAAGGATTCTCCAAAACCGCTTCCATCTTATCCATATCTGTGCACATGTAAGAGGAAAGATATCCGCGATCGAACTGCATGCCCTCGACAACTTCAAGCTCTGTTCCCATTGTCTTAGACTCTTCAACGGTAATCACACCGTCAGCAGATACCATCTCCATCGCTTTGGAAATAAGTTCTCCGACATATTCATCTCCGGCTGAGATCGCTGCGACACGAGCAATGTCCTTCGAGCCGTCGACCGGCTTAGATTCACGCTTGATGCCTTCTACGGCTGCTTCAACCGCAAGAGCAATACCCTTACGAAGAATAATCGGATTCGCTCCCGCCGCAATATTCTTCATTCCCTCACGGATCATAGCCTGCGCAAGCAGCGTAGCCGTTGTTGTTCCATCTCCGGCAACGTCGTTCGTCTTCGAAGCTACTTCCTTGACAAGCTGTGCGCCGGCATTCTCAAAACGATCTTCGAGTTCAATTTCCTTAGCGATTGTAACTCCGTCATTCGTGATCAGCGGGGCTCCGTATTTCTTGTCGAGTACAACATTACGTCCCTTGGGTCCCAGAGTAATACGGACCGTGTCAGCAACCTTGTTCACGCCGATTTCCATAGAACGGCGGGCATCTTCTGCATATTTTAATTCCTTTGGCATACCTTATCTACCTCCTGCTTATTTGTTGTTAATCACTCCACGATTGCGAGAATATCGCTCTGGCGAAGGATCGTATAATCAACATTGTCGATCTTGACTTCCGTCCCAGCGTACTTGCTGATCAAAACACGGTCGCCAACAGATAAAGTCATAGTAATCTCCTTACCTTCTACAACACCACCGGGGCCAACGGCAACAACTTCTGCTACCTGAGGCTTCTCCTTGGCTGTTCCTGGCAGAACGATTCCGCTCTTGGTCGTCTCGACAGCTTCGACCATTTTGATAACAACTCTGTCGCTTAGTGGTTTGATTGTCATACAAATAACCTCCCTTAATCTGATGAACTTATTAGCACTCACGTGTCGTGAGTGCTAATTCCTTCCTAAATATATGGCAATTTGTCTTTTGTGTCAATAGGAATTCTTTAAATGTCAAAATTAGTCAAATCGAAAAGACTGATCACGGAGCTGCTGTCTCAGTCGGTTTGGGAGTGGGCGTAGCTACAGGAGCCTCAGGAATCTGCGGTACCGGATCATACTCACTTCGAGCTCCGAAGACGAAGTCCTGAATCAATGGTATCATTCCATTCCAGTTGGGCCGGATACTCCATTCTCCGCCCGTACGCAGATCATAGTACATGCCTTCATTGGAGTACCCATCGATGGGTACTTGCAGGTATTCGATTTTTGTAGAGGTAATGTTGGGCAATATTTTCAACGCATAGTTCTCTATATCCTGCTTCAAAACGTTTGTAGAGACCTGAGAAAGAATTTGTGCCATTACGTCTGATTTTCCTGTCAAACTCATATTCATAAAGGAATTCAGCAAGCCCTGAAGCACTTCAACCTGACGCTGAGAACGCTCGTAATCGCCGTTTCCAACATGACGAATCCTGGCATACGCGACAGCTTGTCTTCCGTTCAAGCAAAGATCTCCGGTTTCATAAACCTTATTCGCATCCACGTTCGAACCGAAGATCACATTTTGTTCGGCTATCAATTCATTTAAACCGCCTTCGGGATTCGTTCGTTCTGATTCCGTCAGGTGAACAACGACGCCTCCAACAGAATCAATAATCTTTTCCATATGGCTGAAATTAACATATGCATAATCCATGAGGTCGATCCTCAGATGCATTTCAAGAACAAGTCTAAGAAGCTGAGGACCTCCGTAGGACATGGCGGAATTGATTTTCTGAGGCTTCGTGTGGCCGGGTATGAAAACCAGAGAATCGCGCTGTACAGATGTCAGCTTTAACGTATTATCTTTTTCATTGATTGTCAGAATCATAATGACATCCGCCAAATCTCCTGAGCCATCCTCTGAATAACCGGAGGAACGGCTGTCTACGCCAATGAGTAAAATGTTGTGAATGTAATCATATGTCGGTAAAGGTTCAACCGTCGTTTCCGTAACAACGTCCTTTAAATAAACAACTGAGCTCTCCTCATTAATGATTGTAGGATTCGGATCATCTGATACATATTGAACCTGATTCAAAAGATGCTGAGTCTCCATATACGCCAAGGTTGCGGCGGTAACCAGAACTCCGACAACAGCTATCAGAACACCGATTAGAATCTTCTTCCAGAGCTTCATCTTCTTTTTCTTCTTCGGTCGAAGGTTTGGATCGGCACTCATTGATGTTATCCCTTGTCCGGAGGCTCTGGATGCCACAGAATGAACCGCGGCAGGTCTGCGAGGATTTTGTGTATGATTAACGGGTGATGTTCTGCTATTTGCACCAATAACAGGATGAACCGGTGTATCAAAGCTATCGTTTTCTCTCACCCGGAAAGAGTGCGGATTGGGCTGCCCATCGGGGCCTGATGGTTTATTGTGTTTCATAATGATTATCGTCGAGATACGACGAAAACCTCCCTTCAGATCCTTGAAATTCGTCTGAATATTAAGATCTTTTTAAATCCAATAGATAATAACATATCTTTGAGGAAAAAAAAAGTCAGAAGTCGGCACTTGTTTGATTGACCGATTTTCCAATTCAAGTCTTTTCGAAAAGTAGGAAACCGAGTAAGATATACTTACTGTATTAATTCACTCCTCATCCTCTGATGACTGTTATTCACGCAGATTTCACGAACATCCTTTCTGTTCTTCCCATAAAATGGATATATAATGATTTGTCTTTTTGGAGGCCGATATGAGCAAGTCAATTTACATAGCAGATGACGATTCAAATATCAGACATCTGGTCCAGACTTTTCTGGAAAGAGAAGGTTACAGTGTTTTTGCGTTTTCTGACGGAGAGTCTCTTCTCCGGCACTTCGCCGTAACCCCAGCTGATCTCGTCATTCTTGATGTCATGATGCCTGGTCGTGATGGTTTCTTTATCTGCAGTGACCTGCGAAAAATAAGTGATGTTCCTATCATCATGCTTACGGCCCGGGACAGTGATTCTGATTATATCGCGGGCTTGTCACTCGGCAGTGATGATTATTTTACCAAGCCTTTCAGCCCGGTCAAGCTTGTAATGAAGGTTAAAGCAATCTTTCGAAGAGTGGAGTCAGACGGTGTAAGACAATCCCCATCCGATGAACCGCTTCATTTCGAGGATATTTCGATCATTTCGAAGACGAAGATGGCACTCTGCGGTAATGAGGATCTTCAGCTGACGCCTAACGAGTTTTCTCTCCTGTCATATCTGATGGTCAATCAAGACCGTGCTGTATCCAGATCAGAGCTTCTTGACCGAATCTGGGGATACGAGACAGAGGTTGAAACTCGTGTGGCCGATGATACTGTGAAACGGCTCAGGAAGAAACTGGTTAAGTCTCATGTTGTGATCAAAACGGTCTGGGGTTATGGCTTTCGCTTGAAATCCATCGTAGATGACACTGACGCTAACGCATCCGACTCGTGAATGGAGCAATAGAATGCGTAAGGTTCAAATAGGTCTTCGTCTTCATATCTTTCTAGCTTTTATGCTTGTCTTCCTCCTGTCTTTCGGTGTGATCATCGTTGCATTTAATCTGGTTTTGCACAATTATATTGACAGTGATGCTGTTTCAAAGATGCAGGAAGCTATAAGAACTTTGAATGATATTACTTATCAGGCTCCCGAAGCACCGGCAAATAATCCAGTCCCGATCTTCTTTTCTGACGAGGATTATCTTGTTCGTGATATCGTCCAGCCCTTTGCTATCCAGTCTGACGTTTCCATTGCTCTTCTCTCCGATAAGTTCAGCGTTCAGTACCCGGATTTTTCCAGCTCCGTAAGAGAAAGAAACGTTGTTCAGGATATCGTGGAAGAGATTAACAAGAGAAACTCCTCCTTTGACAAGAAATCTCTTACCATTCTGAAGACGAAAGCAGACTCCACATACTATGTCTATCTTATAGACCACTTTCTGTATAAAAATGATAATACAAATCCGGTGCATCATATTATGGTTCTCTATTTTGACGCTACTCCGTTTCTATCCTTTGCGGAACGAGTGAACACCATTCTGATCATCATCCTACTGTTTGCCCTTCTCCTGACGCTGGCTACATCCTTGGTCGTCGCTTCTAGCATTACGGATTCGATCAGAAAGCTAACGGAATTTGCAAGTAAGATCGGGGCAGGATTGTACAAACGTCAGAAGTTTTCTTTTTTCGATAAGGAGTTTGGCGAACTTGCGAATGATATGAATTCCATGGCCGAAAAAATCGAAAAATCTGATCAGGACCAAAAGACATTTTTTCAGAACGCCTCACACGAGTTGCGGACGCCTCTGATGTCTATTCAGGGTTACGCAGAGGGAATCAAGTATAAAGTCTTTGACCATGATGACAACGCTGCAGATATCATCATATCGGAATCGCAGAGACTGACTCATATGGTCGAGAACCTGCTCTCTATTTCCAGAATCGATTCCGCACATGTCGGAGGAAAACAAATACCAAAATCCATATTGGATCTGAGAGATCTTCTGGAGTCAGTGACAGAAAACATTCGCGGATCAGCAATTGTCATGCACAAGGAGTTAAAGGTCAGTTTTCCCGACGCACCGGTTTATCTTCTCGGGAATGAAAACGACCTGATAAGAGCTTTTGAAAACCTACTGTCGAACGGTCTCCGATACGCTTCTTCGACAGTTCATGTTGATGTATCTCCGGCCGACAAAAACGAGGCTGTTATTCGAATTTATGATGACGGCGAAGGCATATCAGAAGCACTTCTGCCAATGATTTTTGATCGTTTTACGAAGGGAGACGGCGGGAAGCATGGTATCGGGCTGGCCCTTGTGAAAGCAATCATTAAGGACCATAACGGCACGGTGTCTGCGATGAATCGCCTAGAGGCCAAAGGAGCGATCTTCACCATCACCCTACCAACAACGAAGGGGATCAACGATTAAGAACTGTATTTATCCGGTTGGAACAAGTTGTCAGCCTCTTGTCGCAGATTCAATATTTTCTGCGGTTCCTGTAGTATCGGTTGATGATGTATCTGTATTCTGTGATTCCGTTGTCTCTCCAAATGGCGCTGTTGATAACGGATCGTTTCCGGTGGCGGTTGATGGAACACTATACGTTCGAAGCGGTAAGTAATCAAGAAGAAGAACGAGTGAGTCTGTGATTGATATCTCCTGTTTCGCAGGTGTCTTCGGGCCAAGATCAGATACACCGAACAGATTTCCGGCCGCAAACGCAACAAAGCCGATGATGAGTCCGGTGAGAATCAGCTGAATCAGCAGCAGCAAAGTCACCCCTGTCTTTTTTATCTGAGAGACCAACGGTTCTGAGTGGGAGCTCACTATTGTTGTCGCTGAAGAGGTAAATGCTTCTACGATCCGAAACGGAGCGGAGTCGATTCTGCGGTGTAATTCTTCAAGCATTTCACTCTCCGTAAATTCATCGAGAGTCCGGGCACTTGTCTTGGATGTTTCTGACAAAGGATACTGAGCGGCAAGAATCTCGACGCGTTTTTGAAGAAGATCACTGAACAGAAATACCAGATCAACATTATCCTCGACATTTCTCTTCTGATACACCTCCATAAAGGACTCAACAAGGGCATTTTCCGTTCTTGTCGAATCACCCAAGATGCGATACGAGGAACGGAACGCAGAAGGTGCAAATAAATGATAAAAATCATCAAAAGTCTCTCGATTGAGAGGCTTATTCCATATACTGCTCACTGCCACTTACCTCCTCTATTCTCATCCCGGTCGGGCGATAATGGTCCGGGAAGATATGGATCGTTCAGTGAATCAGAATCATTCACATAGTCTTGTCGTTGATAGGGTTTAACCGAGCCGGACCGAGGCTGATAAATCTTGATATCCTCATCATGATCCTCTGCAACGGCACCCATGTCCTGTTCAATAGGATTCATCCCATATTGATAAGGTGCATTCTCGGCACTCCGATTGGCAGACAGAATCGAATCGTCCGATCGAAAAGGATTCTCCGATTCCATGGAACTCCTGCGAATTGCGTTCTTGCCCTGTTTTGAATGATTCTGAGAGAAAAGTAGCATGTAAAACGGATATGCGAACAGAAGAAGTCCGTATAGTAAGGAGAGTACCAGAAGCGGAATCATTTTATTGTCAAAAAGAAATACTAGGCCAAATGACAGGGCCCCAATGACTCCTCCAAGGGATATGCAACTTTCCAATATCTCCCTGGCCATTTTGTGCTTGTCTTCTCGAAGCATCTCCGTATACTGCTCCAGTTGACGAAAATCATGCAAAGACATTGCAATGGCAAACAAAGCTACGGTAGCGACTAATATCTTCGCCGTCGGGAAAAAGGAGAGCAGAAGCAAACCAACAGTTTGACAAGAGCTCGAGAGGACAACCTTTGCCTTGGCATTGAGATGACCCGGAAGGAGTGAGAGAATCGCTTTGACGATGACAGAGCCGATAAAGAAAAACAGAATGTAGTAAAAAGCCACCGTAGCGATTGACATCTGAAGCGATCCTATGAGTTTCGGAACAAAAAGGAAAAAGAAAGAGATCTGTACGCCGATCGTTACCATCGTACTCCAAAGGTAAGAGCCTGATTTTGCACTGGACAGAGCATACAATAATGACGGAAGGTTAAGATCACTGCTCGGAGACGGCGGACAATGCTGAACGAAGAGCAGCGCTTGAATACCGACGACCAAGAGTAAAATGCCGCATACCAAAGACACGGCCAGTAATCCGAATCTTTCATATAACATGCCTGACATAACGGCACCGACACACGCACCTAAAACGAATCCCGTAAATTGGGTGGAAAGGATTTTGTGATTCTTGAAATCATCATATCCGAGGCGTCCCGCATAAATCCGATACTCTCTTTGAAAATAGAACACCATGCCGAGAAAGAAACCAATGGGCAGAAGCACGGCAATGTAAATAATTAAATTATTGAAAACAGAAGATAGGATTAACAGAACAAAAGCAGAAAAAACAGAAACAATCAATGCGACACGAGTGGTCAGACTCCGAATCAGTGCAACCCGCAAGGAGCGGAATCCAAAAAAGCCGAGAGCAAACAAGGTCTCTGCAAGTATGACAAAAAGAGTAGTGATTACTTTATCCTGTTTACTCGTTGCTTGGGAAACAACAAATGCCGCAATGACCATCGGTGGCATTGTGCACGCCATGGCAGAAAAGAACGCGATAGATTGACAGCCGGATAAACCATAGCGAATAATCTTGGGCAATTGTCGATCAGGCTTGGAAAAAACCGTCTGCAGTAATTTATGTGTTTCATAATAAACCATGCAAAGCGCTACAGCTATGGCGATGATCGTGAATACCCAAGAAAGTGATATCCCGTTGTTCGTAAAATCGAAGTCAGACGCCGGCATCGTCACCTCCAGAATACCGGCGACGGTTCCATCTTTGCTCATAACAGGGGCAACACCGGCGACATAACTCCCTTTTTTGTCAGAGCGGGTAGAAACCACGACTTTCTGTTCATTGAACACGCTCTGGTAAGCGGCTCCGGCTCCATCAAGTGTTGTCTGCTCATTTTCATCCTTCGTCGAAAGCGAGGAATATACGAGAAGAAAAGAATTGCCGGCCTTTGTATAAATGTTCACGGTATAGGGAACAACGTCCTGCCCTCTGCGATAGGTCGGTATCGGACAAGGATATGTCATTCCTTCCTGCAAAGGCAAATGGGCAGCTGAAATAGCAGAAACGGCTGATGCCGACATCAATGCATCACTTCTATCCTGCTTCAGTATCGATGTGTAGGCTTGAGACACTGACATCGACATGACAATCAGAATGACCAGTAAAACAACAAAGCAATACCCTATCTGGGATGCGAGGGATCTTTGTCCCTTCGGAGAGCTTGATATGCTATTTAAAAGATAATTCTTCATACCATCTTCCCTCCGTTCCTGCGGATTATATTCACAAGAAGCGGGGTAATGTATTGTAATGAAAACAAGAAAATACCTGCAAAAATGGAAACTAAAACAGCAAATAGGACATTTATCTCAACCTGTGATCCGAATGTATCGAGAAAAGAATACGATGCGGAGAGCTCATAAAGACCCGTCACCTTACCTGTCGAATCCTTGATTGGAGTCAGAATGACCGTTGAATCTTCGTTATAGATATAATATGGACCGGCCTCTGTCGTAAGCCAGGAGGATACAGGCACCTCCATGGCTATTAAGCCGGTGGCTTGGCTCTGCAGCAAGGGCACAAGCGAACCATTAGTATAAGCGTATAATCCGAAATCCTTCCGGATCTGATTCTCTGCTCCAGAATCGACGATTACCGCGGGTAATGCCGCTGAATACTTGGCCTGGGCAATCGTCGGATCCGCACTCAGGTCATCTCCCTGAATAAGAAGCGAAGATACCTGCGCAAGCTCGACCATCTGATGATTCATCTGATTCCGGAACTCATCTTCAAATCCCAATCGAAGATGATTTGCTGCGAATGATACGGCGACAATGGCCGTAACGATCGTAAATAAGGCCAGGACAACAATGCGAAGCGCCGAATATCCGGGGCTTTGTTTTATCTGTTTATCTTGATCCATCGGCATGGCCTGTCCTCCCGTTTTCTTCTAAAAACTCATTATACCGTAAATAGAGTTTTCGGAAAAGAAAACAGAAAAATTCTTTGAGAGACCTGTTTACGAAGACAAAGACAATTCACAGAAAGAATCGATCAAATTGTACGACCAGAAAATACATATCCGAAGAGCATTTTTGCAGTGCTGTCTCAATATAATTCTTAATCTCTTCATTTGTCTCTTTCACTTCTATCGGAACCGAAATATCAAAAATCAAGTTTGTATGCGTCTTGCCATAGACAACACGAAAATCATGAAGAGTCAGCTGTTCCGATATGCCGCGAAGGATCTCCTCGACCGCTTCTTTCATTTCCTTTGTTTTCGGATCATCTGTATTGATCGGATCCATATGAAGCGTCAACGGGATACCCATCTCGCTCGCAATTTTCTTCTCAAGAAGGTCGATCGAATCATGGATGTCCAGAAAGTTCTGAGACGCACTTACTTCTACATGAGCGGAAGCGATCATACGCCCAGGTCCGTAATCATGGACAATCACGTCATGAACGCCCAGAACGCAGATATCTTCCTTGAGGCGTCTTGAGATCTCCGCTACGACCGTCGGATCGGGACTTCTCCCCAACAGGGGCGTCAAGGCCTCTCTGGCGACGCTGTAGCCGGCATAAAGAACAAAAACAGAAACAAGGATGCCTACGTAACCATCAATCGAGATTCCGGTCACAGCATAGACAATAAGAGAAATCAATGTAACAAATGTGATCGCTATATCAGAAAGGCTGTCCACAGAAGCGGCACTCATGGATTGAGATTGAATGGTCTTTCCAATCCTTCTATAGAAAAAAAACAGCCAGGCTTTAACAAGGATAGAGGCTGCCAGGATCAAAACCATTATCGGAGAAAAGAAAAGGTCACTCGGGTTGATGATTCGGTCAAAAGACGATTTAAAAAACTCGATGCCAATCGTAATGATCAAAATCGACATAATGAACCCGGAGATATATTCTGTTCTTCCATGGCCAAAGGGGTGATCTTTGTCGGCAGGCTTCCCTGACATAACAAAGCCAAACAGATTAATAAATTGTGTTGCAGCGTCGGACAGATTGTTAATCGAGTCTGAAATGATAGAAATACTGTTGGAGACTAGTCCAACAACAAGCTTAGCAACGAATAGCATGACATTGACAATCATACCAGTTATACTGGTAAACTTACCATATCTGGTACGAACCAAGGAATCACTCGTGTTCTTGTAGTCTTTAACGAAGCTGCGGATTAGGAAGCTTATCATATCTGTCCTTTCATTGAAAAGCGAAAATATTTCTTCTTCAAATAGAATTCTTCTGTCTCATCTTATCTGATTCGTTTGATTCTGTGTTAGCTTTCGGGTAGAAAAGAACGGATCGACTATATGAGTCGATCCGTATCTTACTATCGAAAACAGAATTCTGATTATCAGTCCTTAGCTAATACATACGTTACAGAACCCGTACCGTCATTTATATATGTGAAAGTAACATTGTTGCCGTCTTTATCATTCTTTGAATACATAAGACCAGCATCATCCGTAAACTCCGCGCCGCCCTCAGTAAAGCCTAATTCCTTAAGATCTTCAACATAAGCTTCGGCGTCATCTTTCTCAAGCCCTTCAAACGTCACAATTACACTTCCGTCAAGATCCATCACAAAAGAGATTTTCGGAAAGATATTGGGAATGTTGCCCATTTTATCCGCAGGCCATTCCAAAGACTTGCCGTCAGATGTTGTTATTGCAGTGTTGTCATCATCTTCATCATCCTTGGCAGTTGTTGTCTCATCTTCGTCATCTTCGTCTTCATCATCTTTTGTCGTCTCTTCTTCGTCTTCGTCTTCGTCTTTATCCTTGGAATTCTTGATCTCATCTTCGATCTTGTCCTTAGCAGCGTTGGCAACTTTACTCATAATCGCATCACATCCGGTTAAAGAAAACATAATTGCGATAGAGAGCATTATAACAAATGACTGAATAAACTATCTCAAAAATACCTCCAAAAGATTTCCACCAGAAATCATCTTCTCAAATAATATTAAATTAATATAGGCAAAATTACAACAGGGTTAGCCTGGCTTCTGCTAAAATACATCTATAAGGGGTTGGGAGGTGTCTATCTTGTTACAACTTTTCCTTGAATTTTTCCTCCAGTGGAGAATCCCGGAATCACAGGCACTCATTTTTTCGTATATCGCGATTACTCTGATCGTACTAATCATTGGAATCGGGACAGTGCTTCTGATTCAGTATGTTATACTGCCGATTCTCTTCCGTTTGACAAAAGACAGTCGTTTACGAATTTTCCGGGTCTTGAGAAAAAGACGTTTTTTGGAAAGACTCACGTTGCTTCTCCCTCCCCTCGTCTTTTCCGTTGCAGCCGATTCATACGGTAAGTATACTGACCTAGTCAACCGGATCCTTGAAATTTACATAATCATCGTCCTGACCTTCTTGCTTCACAGCCTGATCACAGTGATCGATGATGTCTATCGATCCTATGAAATCTCGAAGAAGCGCCCGATCAAGGGTTTTCTTCAAATCATGGAATTAATCGTTATTGTTGTTGTTATCACGGTTGTCGTAGCTACCTGGATCGGTCAAAGCCCTGCCGTTATGCTCGGAGGAATAGGAGCCTTCACCGCCTTAATCAGCGTTATTTTCAAGGACACTCTTCTTGGATTCGTTGCAGGGATTCAACTTACTAATAATGATATGGTCCGGATAGGTGACTGGATCGAAATGCCAAAGTATGCCGTTGACGGCACGGTTACGGATATTACACTAATTTCCGTAAAAGTGAATAATTTCGACAACACGTCTACCACTGTGCCTGCTTATGCACTAATATCTGACTCATTTAAAAACTGGCGAAGCATGATGTCTTCCGGAGCCAGACGTTTGAAACGAGCAGTATATATTGATATGACAAGCATTCAGTTCTGTTCGGAGGATATGTTGGATCGATTCTCACAGAATGAATATCTGCAGGAATATATTGAATCGAAGCGAGAGGAATTCCTGGAAATTAAGAAATTAGCTCCTGCCGGGAGCAAAACAAGCACACAGCACCAGCTAACGAATATTGGAGTTTTTCGAATCTATCTGGAGAGGTATCTACAGAAGCATCCACACATTCATCCCGAAATGACGATTCTGGTCCGGCAACTTCCGGCAGAGAATCGTGGTCTCCCGTTAGAAATTTATTGTTTTTCGAAGGAGATTGACTTTATACTCTATGAAAACATCCAATCTGATATTTTCGATCATATTTATGCCATTGCCGGCTCATTTGATTTACGGCTATTCCAGGAGCCTACCGGACATGATATGCGGCAGAAATCATAGTCATTGCTACTTACCGGCGACGTAAGGCATTGGCTTTTCACATTCGTTTCCTGTGCTTATAGGCCTGTATATCGTTACTCGATTACGAAGGTGAATCTCTTGGTATAACCGCTTGTCCACAATCGTATAGCAGGCGATTTTCGGGCATAAGCTCTTGCCCCGCAAACGCATATCAGGCGGTTTCTTGTTTCGCGTGTTTGCGCGAATCAAACGCAAGTCAAGCATAAGAAAAACCCGGCTGAAAAGCCGGGTTCTTCAAGTGGTTGCGGAGGCGGGACTCGAACCTCGCGACCTTCGGG